>JAAURS010000021.1 GCA_012032135.1 Acaryochloridaceae cyanobacterium RU_4_10
GCCCCACTGGCTCCTGCGGGGACAAGTGATTGACAAATGAGATAATCGCTAAATCTCCCTTAAAAAGGGGGACTTTGAGTTTATTCCTCCCTTTTTAAGGGGGGCTAGGGGGGGATCGAATGCAGGGATGATCGATTTTTCGACCGACTTCTCAGGCATCCTCTTAGGCAGACTGTAAATCAATCATCTGCCTGCGTTTCCAAGCAAAGTGTAGGATGTTAACTCCTAACTCCTGAGCTGTGCGTATATCAGTCCGCGATCGCAGCATTTCCTCGTCCAGCCCCCACGACTCTGCTAAATTCCCGATAGAGAGAATAATTCCTCCACCAGATAGGAGTTGAAGCCTCGTTTTGTTCACCATCGGCAAAGCAGAGAACAAAAACGGTTTGATTCGCAGGGGATGGTCTCTACGAGATTCTTTGAGAGACTTCAGCGGTGTTTGTAATGTATGGGCTAGTGACTGGATAGATTGAATCAATTCTGTAGCCCCAGTCGGCGCATCAACCAGTAGCGTACCCCCCGTCTTCAGGTATCTTGAGAGCATGGAGAACTGATGGGCATTGAGAGACAAGCTCTTGTACCCCGTCATATACAACAGCTCATAGGGATACAGATCGTCATCCCAAGTGACTTGAGCAACCGCGTCCGTCCCTCTAAGAGATGGATAAATATCTTCCACCGCACGCAGGAAGTAAGTGAGATTGAAAAAGTTTTGGCTACAGTTTTCATCGTCATAGCTGATTTCAGCAACTTGAACCAAGCCTTGAGGTCGTGCCTGCGCTTGGCGGCGATAGCGCAGATCTAAATCACCGTATCTGGGGAAAAAAGCATCGGTAGGAGTGGAAATCAATGTCTGCTGAGCTACTAATAGAATGCGGCACAGTTCAACGTCCGATCGCCCAGGAGGAGAACTTCTTTCATCAATCCTGAAGGTTTCTTGCACGATTTCTTGGTCTGGAGCTGTTCCAAGCTGGTCTGGATCTCGATATTGGGCGACCAAATAAACCGTGACGGGTTCTGACTCTTTTAACTCGGTTGCAATCCGAAAATTGATTTGTTCGGGAATGATAATGAGATTGCCTTCTAAATCGATCGCAATTCCTGGCTGAATTTGGACCCAGCGATCATCGCGGTATTCTGCTGCCACTGTTTCTGGGGCTGGAATTGCACGCACGCCTAATCCGCAGACAATTCCTGGCTGATTCAGAGATTGATAGTGCAGATTTTGGCGCTTGCGATTGTAGTCATGGGCGCGTTGCCAACGTTCAGCCGTCAGCAGCAGACCGTCTTTGACCTGTTGGCGCTGCATGGCTGCGATCGTGGGGGTTGGGAAAGGATGGGTCATGGGGTTATCTCCTGAGATAGCTTGATGAAAGATCGGCAGTTTCAACCGCCAGCTCTTCTATGCATAAGTCATAAGTACAAAAAGCAGGTTTTTCTCGATCCAGAATTCGCCGCACGAGCTGCTCGTCTATGGGATAGTCTGGATCGGCGCGCAGACGAACCTGGAAGTGGTAGGGTTTGCCACCACCAATCACGGCATCTTCTCCCACATGAGCCACGCTAAAAACACATCCCAGGCCAAAGGGCTCGGTGATACTGATGGCTTTATCTTCTTCTCGATCGACTGCTTCATCCAGCGGTAAACCCGTATATAAATGCAAATAAAACCGCAATCCTTTACGAGTTCCACGCCAACGATAAATTTCTACAGCACGTCGAATCAGTTTTCTTTGTTGGAGCAATCCCAACTGCGAATCCATTGGCCAGTCTACCCATTGAGCCAGGAATGGTATCAATGCATGAGGTGCGGTTAGCGGATCTAGATTCGCCCACATGGAATTGAAGCTATTCACCACAGGATCAAAGGCTTGCTCAAAAATTTTGATGAAGTGGTGAATGAAGTCAACTTCTTGGTAGACCGTAGGCAAAAAAGCAGTGTAATCGCTACGGGGCTGAATATTCAGCACAAAATCGGATTGCGCGATCGCAGGTTGCCTCAACCCTTGACTGGGGAATGGGTTGGTATAAACCGACAAGCTCCCCCAAAAGGTCGGATCTAAAGAATTTTCATTGCTCTCTTGCAGGGCATCCTGGCCCTCAAAAAAATCTTCAGGCACCAGAAACCATAGGTCGGTATGCCAACTTTTTTTGCCAGGTATTTCCACACTTTCTAAGTCGATCTCTGGGAACTGCGATCGCTCGTCCAAGTCTTGCTCTGAAACTATCTCAGTCTCATCCTCCAAAATAGATGCTTCCGTATTGACATGACACCACTGCAACGGGAACGTCCCATCTAGCTTTAAGGTGAGATTCTGGGGTTGCGATTCCCAGTTTTTGATCTCAAGCGCCACCTGACAGAGTTCTCCAGGATGCACTGTAATGGTTGCTTGCTGCTCCGCAGAAGTCAACTCAGCCTCTCCCACTCCACCCCCGACCAAGGGAGTAGACTCAGAAATTTCCATCGGAGTAAGCTGTATACCGATGCCTTTAGCCGTAAGGGTTGCCACCATAGCTTAAATCCTCGTAGGCGTTAGAGATTGGAGTGCAAGGACGTTCACACTGTGACCTGTACGTGCTTGGGAATTTGCCCACGAGCAGAGCAAACCTAAGGGGCCGGGATCGATGAAGGGGACTGGAGTAGTTTGCCGTTCCCAAGTTTGTCCGTTTTTCTGAATTGGGAACAGTAGGATTGCCCCTAAATATTGAATACCAGCCTTCTGCTGTAGGATGGCCATAATGTCTGATGGATAAACGGGACGTCCCAAGGGCCAGCCTTGTCCGTCCGGTCCACCCGTCAGAGGATTGAGGTAGCGATAGAGCGCAACCTGAAGACTGTGAACGATTTCAGCTTGAGCGCTTGGATTGTTATAGGTAGGTTCTAAGGTAACTTCAGCTTGGACGGACACCCCCATATAGTTGGGTTGCTGCAACTGCACTTGAGTCCCTAGCAACCGTCTTTCATCTAGGTATTTCAACACTTGCTCCCGCAAGGCTGGATTGAGATAGAAATTTTCAGGGGCAATCCCCCGTCCAAGGTTAATCAGATCGGTATTGGCTTGGGGCACCACCAGCACACTGACACTTCCGGCTGGCCGATCGTCTGACATGGGCGAACAGTGCGATCGCGCAATTGCACCGCCACTTCCTTTCAAGGTCAGGGCTTCAAAATCTGAAGCAGTTACTGCCCGATCGTGCGATCGCAGCATACTGGGGGCTCTTAACACCGCTTGTTCGAGAGATTCCGCATCAGCACCGTTGACCGCTGCCTCATGGTTAGTGACTCGATCTACATAGGGGATTGCCGTCTTCAGAAAGTTCAGCGTGCCTGCTTGTACGTTTCCTCGCTTGCCTCCGCCTGTCCGATAGGAAAAAACAATTTCAGCACCTCGGGGCGGAATTGCGCCATACTGATGCTCCATCATCTGAGTATTGAGGTCTCGACCCGGCGATCGCTCTTCTGGCAAAACTTTTTGGAGATAGGCGCGCGTTTGCGTTTGTCGTTTCAGGGACTGGGGTTCGCGAACCAGTGGCCCAAACTGAATGGTACCCTCCAAAGAATCCACTACATAATGGCGATCGTGGGGTTCGGAATCCGCAAAGTCTGCAACCTCTTCCCAGAGTTCGGGAAGTTGTCCTGGCGGGAAAACGAATAGTTCTTCCTGCTCTCGACGTTCCAGAATAGGTGCGGTCTCTACCTGAAAGCTTTGTCCTGGCTTGCCATTGCTGGCACCTAACAACTCTTCCCGTACCATCACGCTCTGACTCGCCTGAACCGATCCGCCGATCGCTTGGAGTGCGATAGTTTTAATACGGGGCGGATTTGAATAGGCGGGTTGGTGCAAGCTGGGTTCTGTTAGAACACAGCGAATCCAGCGCCCTCTATACGCGGCAAACGTAGAAACGGGAAAGCTTTCGGGCAGATGCAGCATCACATCCCCACTCTGCTCAGAAAGCGCGTCTTCTTCGGTATTCTCATTAAAACTAAACCCATTGGTTGTATCGTCAGCTTCGCTCAGCAATGTCTCAATCCAGGATTCACCATCCCATGCTTCCCAACGACGGGGAGGATAGTTGGGGTCGATCCCAGTCGGTGCACCTTTCGCACCCGTGAAATTCAGGGTCAGCACGTTTCCGTCTAGGGGCGCGTCTGCATCCAGCACTAGATAAAAGCAATTCCCCGATCGCGGTTGTTGCGGAAACAGCATAAATTCATGAACTGCCGCGAGGCTGTTGGATTGAGCGTGCCATTGTCCTGTTTGGTCGCGCAGAGATTGAGGTGTATGCTGCAATTCTGTAGACGACAAAAAATGATTGAGTTTTGGTTGCCCCACAGTCAAATCGCGATCGGTACTAAAAATAATTGCTTCCTGGGTTTCCGTGCGTTCTGTTGCTACTTCTGTTCCCATAGGAATGACATAGTTTTCTTGTAAATAAGTACTGAGATAGAAGGTTAATTTAGCTTGAGCGGGGGTCGGCGGTTGCAGGCGGATGCCCAATAGTTCTAGAAAAGCCACATAATTTTTACGCGGGACCTGATTGAATCGCATTAGCATCTGATCGGTGAGCCAGGAAAATAGCTCGATCAGTGTAATGCCCGGATCGCTGATGTTATGGTCGGTCCATTCAGGGCAGTAGCGAGGAATCCGCAGAAGGCACTCTTCTACCAAATCGTCAAAGCCGCGATCGTCTAGGCGAGAGCTGGGGAGTTGGGGTAAAAAATTAAAGTCCACAATTACTCCTCTTGTTGAGACACTAAATAGAAGGGGTAAACAAAACTGTAGGGATCGGGATAGGATTTGAGGCGGTAATGAATGATGATATTGACGCGTCCGCTGACTGGATCGGGATCGGCTCGGACCTCATCAACGTCGATCCGAGGTTCCCAGATTTGGAGTGCTTCTTGCACGTAGATCCGAATTCGCAGCAGGGTATCGTTGTTTAAGGGAGCAAAGGCTAGTTCTGTTAATCGGCAGCCAAAATCAGGACGATAAACTCGTTCTCCCAAATCCGTTCGCAAAATCAGCCAGATAGATTCTTTTACTTTCTGAGCTTCGGAACTTTGCTTAAAGCCTCCCTGCACGTTAACTTGCAAGGGAAAAGATAAACCCGTCCCTAGATGCTCCTGATGTCGATCGTCTATTAGGTTTGCCATACTCATCGCCCTTAGAATTCGGGTATGAGATTTAGAATATCTGGCGATCGGACAACTTCTCTCAGCCAAAAGTCTAAATGCCTGAAGGTTCATAGCAGAAGCATTTGGATTCATCTCAAAGCAGAAGTATTGGTGCAAGAAAGCGAAAAAGTAGTGAAATCTATCTTAAAGTAGCAAGGAAACGATCGGGAACAGGGTTACATTTTACTGTGATGTCTCTCACACATCTATGATGACTATCACTCCATCAAAATCGTTTGCAATTTATCAAACGCAGAAAGGGATTGAGTTGCTGCCCAATCTGGCCAATCCGACGGATGCAAGCCTCATTTGCATTGTTTCTCATTATCAGTCAGCGGTCAGAATTGCTCATAAAGCAGCACAAGTTTATCAACTCCCGCTTATAACAAGCAGGAGTTGATCCATAGGATCGGCTGACCATTAGTAATGAATGTAACGTTGAGAGTCAGCAATTTTATGAGGAGGCATCATAGCTTAGATCTATTTCACTTATGTCATTGACTAATGTGACATGTAACCATAAATTTATCTTATCAACAATGTCATTTTTAGATAATGATTCAAACGTGGCGATAGGGTGACTCCAGTCCTCATTTCTAATGAGTGTCAGTATATATTTTCCGCTAGGATCTGCCTCAGGCTGCCACCCAAGATCCAACTGCAACTGCTTATTGTTACTATGAATCAAAAGCATATCTTGTAGAAATAGCTCCCAAGCATCTCCATCAGGCAAGCCATTAATATATATATCTTCTCCTGGCTCAATATCAAAAAACTGATTACATACTATATTCCAGCCAGTGGGAATTTTCAAAGGTTGCAAGGGGATTTCTTGAAGTTCAATCGTTCTCATGTTTTAACTCCATAACTAAGCCTAATTTTCGGCATTTTTAATATATTTCCTTACTCTACTTATACTCATGGGATGCCCATGATATGTACCTGAAGAGTATTCAGCTCGGATCCAACGGGTTTCTACTCCTCCATCAAAGCCAACTGGCTTTTCAAATCTATGAATCTTCCAGAACGCGCCATTAGGTCGAGGGACTAATGTTCCTTTTTCTAGAGCTATTTTCTCTAGCACAGCGTTATCTACTCCAGGAGAATATTGTGCCGTCTTTAAACTCATTTGTTTAGCTTCTTCAACTGTTTTGGCTCTAATATGTTTGTTGCCATGACTACTATACTTAGCATTATGAATAACTCGTCGCATCTTTTTACGACTATACCAGCCCTTATGAGCAATTTGATCTTTTCTGAGTGCTTCTGGATCATTTAAGTCAACTTCTACTTTCTTTCCGTCTTCGCCACTACCTCTGCCGTTTTTGACGCTGAAAAACACATTAATTGCCTGACTACCTCTGGTCGCAGACCATCCCATCTGCTTAGTAACTTCTCCAATAACATGTACCTTAGAGGAGGCAGGTAGAGCATGCCAAGCTGCAACACCAGCCTCATGAGATGCTCTAACTGCAAGTCCACCGCCGCCCGCTCCTGGTAATATAGCCATTGCCGCATCAATCGTGAAATAAAGAGTATTAACAAAGCGGGCAAACTCTTTCTCCTCTCCGGGAGGCATCTTCATTTCAATGTACGTTCGTTCAAGGACATCTATGCCCAAACCTAGATAGTCCAGCATATCTAGTGGGGATGCCCAAGCCAAATTTTGGGGATCTTTTGTCTCTTGGCTTAGAGGATGAAGAGGAATGTTCAGTAGACTTGGATGCGATCGCCTTTGCCCACTCCTGTACTCTTCTTGGTGAATAGGTTCCCCAGGCGAAGAAGAGGAAGCATTTTCCTCGACGCGACGTGATTTTTTCTGCTTGCCTTTGTCCGTACTGAACATAGTGCACCGGAAACCTATGGGGAATGAGTAACCTTAGTCTGGCAACTATCCGTGCGTTTAGACATTAGACCTAAGTCTAGTTTGTTAGGGACTTTGGTTCACCGTATGACTCAACTCAACTTGAAAGAAGATGAGTCGGTCTTGTCCTAATTGCAATTCATCTCCTTTTTGTAGCGGATGGGTGCACCCCTAGCCAGTAGCTTTCCATTGAGGTAACTCCCATTGCGACTATCATCAATAATCATGTAAGTCTCTTGAGTAGAATCCCAGTAAAGATGGGCATGAACGCGTGAAACAACGTCTGCATGAGGAATACCCGTCAAATCAATATCTGGTCGAATACCATTCGCTTGAGTTTGACGACCGATCGCACCAGACTCTCTAATCAGCAAAAAACTTTGTCCGCTGGGATGAAGTAATTTCAAGTGAGGCCGAAGCTCACCATTAAGCTCTGAAAAAGTATTGGATGGAGGCGTCAGGGATTGAGAACCGTGAACGATCGGGGAAGCTTGTACTGCCTGTTCCAAAGGAGTGCCGCACATCGGACAGACTTTCGCGTTGTGTGGCAACACCTGATTAAAGAAAGAGCAACTAGGTTCAGGACAACGATGAATCTGACTTCTCATAATCTTTTTTATCCTTAACGATTAAAAATAGACGGCGATAATGGATGATTTTTAGGTGCAGCTTGCAGAGGAACAATGCCTGCTTGCTGAAGAAGGTATTGGCCATCTTGCGTTTTGAGAAATTGAGCAAAAAGCGGTCCAGATCGGTGCCCTGGTAAATTATTATCCAGGGGGTAGGCGACGACAACTGGCAAACTGAGCGGGTATTTAGCCGTGCTAAAAGCCGATATATCAGGGAAAGGCTTTTTCCCCAGACAAAGATTATCAGCGGGTGAAATGGGCTGTAATGTTCCGCTAGTTGTCTCCCTTTGTAAGGGTTCGACTGGAGGAGAATTTCCTTCCGTTAAGGCTAAGGGATAAACCTTGCATTGGTCCCAAGTTTGAGCCAACAACCCAAAACTAAGGGTACCCGCTTCGGGTTTCTGAGCTTGTTGGTCCCCTGCTGCAATCGACCTTAAAGTATTAAAGGTGGAGCGTTGCTCAATTTTTCTAAGTTGGGCAATCAAGCGCGGATCGTTGTCTAATACTTTTTGCTCAAACAAAACGCAACGCCTCAGGCTCCATGGGTCGATAGGGCTTAATGGGCAGATCGGGAAAATCTGGCCCCAGATTTTTCCAATTCACGATCTGTCCCGTGAAAATTTGCTTTAACTGAGCAAGGCTGATCTTACCTTGTAAGGCACTAGGTAAATTTTGACTTTTGTAAGCTGGAACATAGACCAAAAGACCATCGTAGGCAACCGTTTCCTGCATTAACCCTTCTGGAAGCTTGGCTGACAAACTCGCGATCGCAAAATTTGCTTTCCAATTCGCCTTCAGAACTTCATCCAATGGCGATCGCAACGGACGATAGCCGCGATAGTCAAATGTGGCCGCAACATCCGTCTTAGGTTGGGTCAACAATGCTCTAACCTTGCGATCGCTGACAGGTTTCTTGTCCAAAACAGTGCTCCAAGTTCCTAGCCTTTCGCCCGTATAGGGATATTTCCCTGGTTGAATACCATTGACGTCCGTGAAAGAGGGTAGCAGATGCTTGAATTTTGCGGTTTCTGCGTAGGAATTAGACATTGACCGTGGGAGTAGCAGCCATAACAGTCCTCCTAATAGCGGCAAAGCCAGCAAACTCAACAACCAAAGTTTCCAAGATTTGGGTTTAGTCTCGGGCTCTGAACTGCGATCGATTTGAAACCCAGTAAAATTCTGTGGCTCAGGAAGGTCGAGCAATATTTGACGAGCCTCAGCCGCACTCTCAAATGGGGTATCCAGTCCCAGCAATCGATACAGAAACTCTTTGAGAGGCGGATCTTCTTGGGGCCAATGCTGAGCTTCTCTCGGGCTGAGCATTGTGTCAGAGTCTGATGCAATCGCTTGACCTGTCCACAGGAAGAATGCAACCCATCCAAGATCTATTAAGTCTTGCTCAGGTAACGGCATTTTGATTGGAGTAGGGATAAAAGGGTGCTCCCAGGATGCGAAATCACACGCATAAACGTAGTGATGATGGCTCATTAAAAGACTTTCGAGTCTCAAGTTTCCGTGAGCAGTTCTAAGGGGCTGGCTGTGAAGGAAGTGTAAGGTCTGCAACACTTGATTGAGTATGACCCGCACCTGCGTTGCTGAAAATGCTCCTTTCTCTTTCACAACCTGCTTTAGGGTCGGCTCTGCTGCAATTTGACCAGGGAAAATTAGATAAATGTGATCGCTGGCTGGATCGGCAATGACTTCTGAGGGGCTTATTGCTCTGAACTCCCAAGCTTTTTTGTCATTCAAGCTACCTTGGGTTACTTGAAGCAAGGCTGTTCTGCGCTGATGAGCCTCAATTGTATTGAAACAATGATGAGGCAGCAAATATTCCTTCACCACGACAGGTTGACCGTTGCCAATCCCAATCCCCTTATAAAGCCGCCCTACGCCCTGCTTCCCGAGTAGTTCAGAAATACGATAGGTTCCCAAAGTGCCTCGAAGCTCGACCTTTTCTGGCAACGGAGTAGGAAACCCGCATTCCAAGCAAAACCTAGCGCCAGGTACATTTTCAATCGTCTCTTTCGGTTTTTGGCACCCTAAAGGAATATTTTGAGCACATTGATAGAATTGAGTGTATGCGTTAGTAATAGGCATAGAATCCTCTCATAACGTTACGACTAAACCAGATTCATCTTGATAGCTGCCACAATGGCCTGAGTCCGGCTCGTAACCTGCAATTTTAGAAAAATATTGGTAATATGTGCTTTGACTGTAGCAACTGAAATATAGAGCTGCTTTGCAATTTCGTCGTTTGAAGCCCCTTGAACTAGGCAACATAAAACATCATGTTCTCTGGGGGATAGTTCGCAGGGTTCACCCATTTGGTTGGGTAAAGCGGTTTGGGTTTTCTGAAATTTTCGGAAGAAACCTGTAGCAACTTCAGGGGGCAGGTAAACTCGATCTTGCATGATGGTATTGATGGCATCTAGAAGCTGTTCGGCAACCTGGCTCTTAAAGACATAACCATCAGCCCCAGCCTGCATAGCCTTATAAATCCAACTATCTTCTTGATGGCCTGATAAGACCAGGGTTTTACTTGAAACATGGCTGTCTTGAAGCTGTTGCAGCAAGGTCAAACCATTGCCTTCAGAAAGTTCCATGTCGATCAGCATTAAATCGGGAGTATGCTGTTCCGCAAGAGACAGGGCCATTGCTGGACGATTTGCTTCTCCAACGACGGAAATGGTTTGGTTCTGAATCTGGTAGAAGTCAAGGAGGTTACGGACTCCGGCGCGAAAATGAAGATCGTCTTCAACTAATAGTGTGGATAGTGGTTTAGTTTGTTCTGATTGAGTTAACATGCGGTCTTTTCCTCTGGTATGGATGCAACAAAGCGCGGTAAACTAATCGAGAATTCTGCCCCTTTGTGAGGAGAGTTTTTTGCCCAAAGCTCACCCCCGTGGTCTAGTACTACTTTTTTGGCAATGGCTAATCCTAAGCCAGTTCCCCCTGAGCGACGAGTATAGAAAGGCTTAAACAGTTTTTGTAGATCTTCCTGCGATAAACCTGGCCCTTCATCGGTCAAAGTTAGTAGTACGTTGTTTGGGTTTTCCTCCCAATCAATAAAAATCTTTGCGCCTTGCGGGCTAAAGTGAATGGCGTTACTCAGTAAGTTGCTTAATGCCTGCTTGATTTGCAGTGGATCGAGCTTTAAAAACAGTGAGTGGTTTGAGCAATGAATTTGAAGCTGTTTCTCTGCAATCCAACCCTGAAAATCTTCTAGGGTTTTGAGGACTAGATCGCGGAGGTCTTGGGATGTGATTTCCAATTTTTTGCTGCTGGCACATTGCATGATTTCTGTGAGGCTGTGACTTAAAGCGTTAGCGGTTTTACCAATTACTGAGGCTTGTTCTTGTTCCTTTCCGTTGGGAAGGATACGGTTGAGATTATGGGCATAAAGATTAATCAACCCCAACGGATGGCGCAATTGGTGGCCGACCCGTTGAACAATATCCTCCAGGATCTCAATTTTTTGCTGTTGTTGCCCATTGTGTTGATGGTCTTCTAAATATTCACCGATACCCGCAGCAATGCGTTTGATGAGTTGGCGGCAAGTATGGGGTAGTGGTCCGTCAGCAAATAACAGTAAGTATTGATGCGTCTGGCTTTGCGCTCCAAACTGGCAACTATAGAAACCAGGTTCTATTGAGGTTGCAACGATGGGTTTGAGCGCTAGAGTAGAGGGGAGATCGCCTAGCCATTGCTCTGTTTGCAGGTAAATTTGAGTTTGGGCTGAGCAAGGGAATGGAGTGAGAGATGCCTCAAGACCTTGGCATCGATCGGGTGTCTGCGGATCTTGATAGACTACTTCTACCCATTTGATTTGCGGTTGAGCTGCTAGTAGATCGATCTGTAGCTGCAAAAATTGTCGTAATTTTTGAGTGTGCTGCTGGAGACAATTGGTTTCTCCTGGTTGTGCAACAAGACTATTAACGAGTTTGAGGCTTGTTCTTGGAGTCTCGATTTGACGTTCCATACTTTCCTCCGATTTCCATATTGTGATTGCATACTTCAATAGCGCTTGAGCTTTTTATGTCTGAACGTTAGTCCTGTCCAATTTCTATGTTCTTTAAGGTGTAGTGCAATGGACTTGTTTGAGTTGATGTCGTCATCCTAATGGACGCATTCATAGACGCGCATGTGACAAATGTCATGTTTCATCCCATGACATTTGTCATGACTTAACTCGGATTTTGGGAGAAATACCGCTCTAGTCATGACAAAAACGGTCAAGTTGTGGACTTGACTGTGAGAAGAACCAATGAATCTCAAAAGCCTATAGCGAGAGCATCGTGGAGATTGCTATAAGCTCTAACAGACGGTTGATTTCTTTGGAGCGTGCGATCGCACCTTTAATTTGTGGCGTTTAAAGGGGCATGTCACGGTGAATAAGTATTTAAATCCATCCAGCCACCTCTACACTGGTCAATGACTTACCTAATTTTTCATATTCGGTTTGAGTGGCCCTTAAAATATGTTTCATTTGGACGGATTCTCCAGCGTCAGCCGCCATAAATGCTGAATTGAGGGCAATGATGCGGATATTTCCACCAGGCGTATTGAGCTGAGCGAGCTTTTCAAAGTCCAATCCTTGCTTGGGTGTATTGGGCGGAAAAATTCGTTGCCAAATTTTTGCTCGATGCGCTGCATCTGGGAAAGAAAATTGAGTCACAAAACGCAGACGCCGCATAAAGGCAGAATCCAGATTGCTCTGCAAGTTTGTGGTCAAGATGGCTAGCCCAGAATAGGATTCCATTCGTTGGAGTAAATAACTGACCTCAAGGTTTGCATTGCGGTCCTTGGAGTCATTCACTTCACTCCGTTTACCAAAAATAGAATCCGCTTCGTCAAAGAGTAAAATGGTGCCGCCACTCTCGGCTGCATCAAAGATACGCTGGAGATTTTTTTCGGTTTCGCCAATATATTTGCTGACGACGGAGGACAACTCAATTTTATAAAGATCTAGGTTTAATTCGTTAGCAAGGACGCCAGCCGCAAGGGTTTTTCCCGTTCCGCTGGGACCAGAAAATAAAGCTGTGATACCCAGCCCGCGCCGATTCTTTGCTGCAAATCCCCAATTTTCATAGACTGTAGCTTTTTGGCGGACGTGGGCTGAAATGTCCTCTAGGATGCCTTTCTGAAGGGGCGGCAATACCAAATCATCCCAGGACAATTTAGACTCAATCCGCTCCGCAAGCTCATCCAAGCTAGGGCGTGCTTGGACCCGGCAACTCTCCCATAATGCTTGTTTGAAGGATGAGGTAGATTGTGTGGTTAACTGTCCCATTGCAGCAGTGCAGGCACTGCGGATCGTAGAGGTGCTCAAGTAAAACTGAGACGTGAGCGCTTGTAAATCTTGAGATAATTGGTCTGAATCTGGAATAAGCGTTCCTTGCCCGTTGAGTTGGGCTTTGAGTTCGGCAACGGAGGTTTGCCAGGTGATGAACTGCTCTTGGGGGTCGGGTTTGGGAATATCAAAGCGAATCATCTGGCGCTTTAATCCCTGAATTGGAGAGCGCGTTGTCACAATCGTAAACCCGTTGAAATCCTCAATGAGCTGATTGAGCGCAGCACGTTGTTCTGGATCGGAAAGATCCGTATCATCGCAATTGAGAAGGAGCGCTCTATGTTCTAAAATACACTCTCTCTCCAGTCGGCGAGTAAAGGAAGTCAAGTCTTTGGGGTTCAGAGGAATGCGATCGCAGCTCAGAAGACTCACCCTGCGCTCAAAGCTATGACAAACGACTTGAGTAATATCTATTTTATCTTCTATCTCCGAACCACAAAGTTGAACGATTGGAGGACCGTCCTGAGACAGGTTCAAATGCCATAACGCCTTTATTTTATCAGCTAGGTCCTGATAGGAAGGGATGAGGTGATGGGTGTTCTGGGGTAGATCGATCAGTCCGGTCAGCGATGGATCGGTTGTCTGTACACCCACCAGATAATGGAGAATTCTCTCATCTATATAAATTGGGGTATTGGTAAGGGTGCTGCCTGAGCCCAATTTGATTAAATTCCATTGACGAAGCGCTCCATCGGGGGCAAATCCGCTCCAGTGAGGATTGGGTAAAGCACGAAGAGCCAAGCCGAATGTAGGATGACGCTGATTATCGACACCGTGGACTTCAGCGCATAAATCTGAAAACACTGCATCTAACTCAACTCCTATGCAAAGGAGTAGTATGCTCGTCTCAAATTCCGAAAGATTAAAACGCAAACAAATCTGTGCTAGAGCAGATGAAGCAGGCATTTCTACATCGATATCCTTCAGGAAGGGCTGAGATGTATTTGAATAAGAGTCATCTACTGAAGAATCACTTTCTAGGTTAGCACTATAGGTTTTGAGAATACCTGAAAGGCGATCGAGAGCAGTAAGTAGATAATAATTATTTGCTTCATACCAAGTATCAAAAATTTCTGTGGAATTCATAACTAATTCCTCTCCAAAACAAAATATCTAATTTTTTACTTCTTTTTAAACTGCTTTGCCAAGGCAGCACCCTTTCTATTGCCTTTCTTACTATTGCAGGACCCACAAAGTGCTTGCAAATTGCTCGGATCGTTGTAAGCTTCTCGTACGGCATTTTTATCAGATATGTCGTCTACCTTGTTATCAATATGTTCTTGCCATGCAGTTTTATGATCGACTTGCATGTTACTGGCTGGATGATATCCCCCAGGCTTTGAACATTTGTCACCCTTTGCACACTGATATTGAGTTTCACCGTTTACTTGTTTGGGGTTGGCTTTATCAAGAACCTCTTGTCTTGTATGGTCGTACCAACTGGGTCGATTTAATACTACGCCTTCTGTATAATTTGGCTTAGTTTCACTGCCAGATTCACTACCTCTAAGCCCTTTTCGGTTCCTTTTTCTTATTCCGCCCGATCTTGTTTGCATTTTATCCGAACCTCATCAATGAGTTAATGTAACTCTCATTGTGCTGTAATCAAAGGCATCTGAAACTAGAAAAAAGTCGTGAATTTATTTTTATTTAGGTCTTGTTTCAGCGGACACCCACCTCAGCTTTCAAAAAATAGAAGGATACCTAGATTAGGGTTTCAAGAAAAAAACCTCCATGCATCTTTCAATTCATGAAGGTTAATGGCTCACTTGATTAATTGAATGAGAAATCTCTCAGATTAGGATCCACCTATTGAATAGATTAAAAAGGGTATATCATCCATTGCGATCGCCGCCTCCCTTTTCTTTAGGTGTAAATGTCCGATCGTATTGTTGCTCCATTGTTTCTCTGATTTTGTTTTCGGCTGTACTTTGTGCGGAATAAATGGCACGGTTAAAGACAGAGCTAAAGATACGACTGAAAAATTCTTGGATTGCCTGCATATTGTTCACCTGTGATAGGAACTGCCATTCGCAAATTACTTGCTACTCTAGAATAGAACTATCGATATAACTCTGTTATTAGACAAAGGTATAGACTTGTCATTCACTCTCTGAGAGCGATCGCAGGGTTTAGATTCTGGTTGTGGATGGCAAGGTTCGGATCGCTCCATCACATGGATCGCATTACCAGTCCGATTCATTCCAGTCAGGCTTTTGGCTCCATCAACCTCTGCGTACACGTAATACTGACCCCCTGATACAGTATCGATAGGAAGCTGAATTACATCAGTGTCAGAGTCTCTTGGAGGAGCCTCAAAGCTATACTCTTCTCCACCTTTCTCATTAGCCGAAGTAAGTTTGAAAATTACTTGTTGTTGCGGACTGATTTTTGGCTTAAAATCAACCCTCAGAATTGTTCTTTTGCATTCTGCTTCATCGGTGAGGTCTTGAGTCGTACCGTCTTGCTCCTTGCAAGAGGCAGTGATAATGGGGTGCAGCATAAAAGTTTGCTCATTCGATTCAACCTCTTGACTATTGTGAAGCTTATATAGGGGTTGATGAACAACTTGAATCTGCTGAACTCCAGGTTGTAAATTGTGAGGGAGCGTAAATAAAAGTCGGTGTTCTTCAACGATTTCTGGTTCTAAGAGAGTCTTTCCTCTGTTTAAACGGATCCGAGGAATCTCCCCACTGAGATTCCTTCCATAAACAATAAGGCTGCTGCCTGCAATAATGGCACCCCCTGTCGAAGGCGATGCAACAACCTTCTCAATGGATGGGCGCTCAAGTTCCTCCGATCGGGCATTTGGATCGAGAGAAGATCTCTGAAATATCATTGAAACTTCGTAGGCAATGGAAGGTCGATAAGCAGTCTGCAACAGCGACCACAATCTAGACATCTTTTCTGTATCGAACAAGTTTGGGGTAATTTGCACTTGTCCTAGCTGCTCGGTCAAACTTGGAAGAGAGGTTGATTCAATCGCTTGTGCAAAGAGTCCAGCGCGATTGATGGATGCGGTATGTTTTAGTGCGTCTCGTATTTTATCGTTAGATAAAACAGGGTTTTGATGCATCAGTTCCATTGCAGACCCAAGCAAGATTTCTGTTTGGAAGTCTTTGTTTCCATAGGCAGTCAATAAATAGTGGAGATTAATGGATAATGGTGCGTTTGCATCATTGATTGCTTTCCCTCGAAGTGGGTTGCGATCGCGTCTAACCCAATCTGCATTACGATTTTGTGAAACTTGATAGAGAAACAAATTTAATTGCGGTTCCCCATCTACCCCTACAGAAACCCGATCTGGAGGAAGTGTCGTCAACAAAACATTTCCCATGCTGGATAGAGCTGAATTTTGAACCAGCCCATCTTCCAATAAGTTTTTTAAGACAGCAGTGACGGCTGCGATCGCTAATCCATTACTCATAATCTTCTAATCAATACCCGTCAGATAATTATGGCTATAACTAAGCTGGTATCCGTTTAAACCCTTCATAAGCGATCTCTACCTCCTCAATTTCGACATCACTTGTATCCGTTGTCATCTCTCCAACTCGGTATCTAGTTGGCCAAGCTTCTGTAAACTCAAAGACTGCTTTGGGGACTCCATTTTCGTGAAGAGTAAGTGATGCAATTTTGCGCTGTTTAAACCAGTTGCCACCTTGCACCAACTCAAACCATTTCCACATACTCATTGAGATGTTCATGCCTCTACGTAAGGTTAGATTTCCACCTTCTGCGTTACCAGGAATCTTGGTCAGTTGGAGGCTTCCCTTATTGGCTTTCCCCCAACGATTGCCAGTCACTTCTCTAAACTGGATAATCTCCTGGGTAAAGTCAAAACCATCGCACCCCATAAAAACTCCGTCTACAGAATCCTTGGAGCCATCTAGTTGCAAGCTTATAGCGAAACTGGATGCCATCAATACAGTTGGGTTACTCATAGATCTATCAAAGTATTTCAAATATTACGGTTAGCTATTTCATCCCAAGTCCATTCAGGCTAACGATAGAGCGGCTGTGATAACCTCCTGTCTAGAGAGTAGTATCTTCGGAGTGAATTTCAAAGATACTACTCTCCAGGACTCATCCTCACTGCATCCGCTCGATTTCCGTCACACATAGCGTAATCGTTTCAGTAGACAGTTCGGAACTGTTGGCATCTGCGTCAGACACCTCGTAACTCATGGGGAAGGATCCTTTGAGCTGCCATTCCGCAACTTTTCCATCTCCCCCTTCAAACGTGAAGGTGTAATCTTCAGGTGTGTAGTTACCTTGCTTAGCATTGGGATTTTGTTTTTCCACCAATCCGACAATTTCTTTTCACCCTTAGCCACTGGGCAAACAAACCTTGGCTGTCCAGGCTTATTTGGACCCGGTCTAGGTTCTAGCTTCCTCTTTCCTCCCGTCTGGTTGCCGACACTAGTAGAGGTCACTTCAACCTCCATCTTTAAACCACTGAACGACGATACTGCTATCGATCCGCTCAAAGAGCCCCCACTAAGGCTAAAACCAGAACCAACATGATATTCTCCAGCCATGATATTCTCCTATGATTTCGCTTGATGTGAATGATTTAGAACTGTTAGCTAGCTAACATTGTCAGCTTGTAGTGCGTTCCATTGACTAATGCGGAAGACCACAAATTCAGCCGGACGCACTGGGCATACACCCACATCGATATACAAACGCCCTAACGTCATGGTTTCAGGCGTATTGTTTTCTTCATCGCACTTCACGTAGAAGGCTTGCTCGGGATTGGCACCAAATAAAGCACCCTCGCGCCAGATACGCTCTAAAAAGTTGCCCACGCAATATCGCACTTGCGTCCACAACTGTTCGTCATTCGGCTCAAAGACAGCCCACTGAGTTCCCACTTCAATAGAGCGCTCAATATAACTGATGAGCCGTCTAACACTGATGTATCTCCATTCCGTTTTGTCAGGTTCCACTAGGGTTCGCGCACCCCAGATGCGAATACCACGGTTCGGAAATTTGCGAATGCAATTGATCCCGAGCGGATTGAGAAGTTCTTGTTCTCTAAAGTTGACGTCGAAGCCAACCCAGTAACCCCTCTAGGAACTTCATTCGCAGGAGCTTTATAAACGCCTCGCGATTCATCCGTACGCCCCCATACGCCCATCATGTGGCCGGAAGGTGGAACGAGAATAGGACGTCCCGCATTGTTAGGATTAGGCACTTGCACCCAAGGATAATACAGCGCTCCAAACATGGAACGGCGGCCAAACTCATCAAGCCATTCCACCACATCTTGAGGCTTGACGCGATCGGGTGGTGGATCGAGCACTACCATTCGATTGGTTGGCCCTGGATTACTACCACTAGTACCCCCTTCAGACATACTGACCATGGTTTCCATGACCCCATGAACTTGGTCGAGGGTGAGAAGATTCGCTTCGTAGGCTCGCATCAGATCGGGAAAACACAACATTGTGATTTCGTCGATTTCAAAGAGGCCAAGTACTCCAGTTCGATCGTCTCGATTTCCTTCAACTTCACGGGAAAACTTCTCAGGTGTTGAATTAGGAATAGGTGGCAGTAAATCGTATTCGCCATTCAAAGGCCGACGTGCGATCGGTTGACCGGGCTGAGCCACATCTCCGAGTACAACATACTCAGAATTTTTCAGAGCCTCAACAACATAGGTAGCCGATTGGTTTTGAGGTTCTGGGTTCATGCTGAGATGATGGTACTCCTCAAGGACTCGATCGTCTCGACAAACCTTTATGGAGAAAAACTCTCTGGGATTGGGTGGAGTTTCTGGACTTGCCCCTCCTTTTGAGTTCCCTTCAATGGGCTTAGTGCTTCCATCCGCATTCTTTGCAGGAGGTAGCGCGCGAGGGGCTCCATCGCTGATTTCAATATGAATAGGTCCTTTCTCCCCTTGTCCTGGACGAATCGCAAGATTCAAGCTGGGACGGTTACCGCGTCTCGGAATTTCTATAGATCGGGCTTGCCGTGGACTGTCTGAACCGACGCCAGGTAGTTGCGTTCCAATACTGGTCACCCAGCATCGTCCACCGCCGTTCAAAAAATATCCACGGACAGAGAAGGGTAAATAAGCATCAAAATCTGTGAATCCGTTTGAATTAGGTCGAGCAAAGTACTCAAGGTATTGAGTCCAACTGGTGACAAGCATGGGCTTAAAAAGCTCCGCGTCACCGCGTATATCTTCGGTAAAACCCATAAATCCTGCAACCGAAGTACTAACACCCTCAATTGGGCGACTACCTCGGTCAACTTCTTCAACGTAGACACCTGGGGCAAAATAATCTAGTCTGGCCATAAGTGTACTCCTTGGTGTGGATAAGTAATCGATCTATAAATCTAAAAGGAGGGTTCAAGAAATACTTCTTTAGGGATGCGGGATTCTCCGTCTACTAAAACATTACAGGTTTGATTGTGATAGCCAAATCGCTTGAACTGTAATGCATAATTTCCAGATCTCAAGTTTTCAAAAAAGAAGTATCCTTCATTGTCACTGCTGACTGATTTCTCGGTTCCCTCAAGAACGACCCGAACTCTTTTGAGCGGCTTTGAGTTGGAAGCATTTTTAACGATGCCTGCAATGACGACTTGTCGAGTTACAGTTCCGCTCCTGCCAATGGCTGGGAGTGAGTCTTTAACCCCAAACTGTCTCTGTGTTACCAGCGGTACAGTTGTCTTTCGCCATACATTCACGGGGACTGTTACGGTCAGATAAATAGCAGGACGAATGGAAACAGAAAGAGAACTCCATAGACTTGATACATCAATTGGTGGGTCGTTAGTGACTGATAAGGATAAGTTTCCATAACCCCGAAGGTCGGGAGTTAAAAATTCTTCCCGTAAAAGTCGATAGCGCATCAGCAGCGATAAAACATCCGAAAGGAGATTATGTTCTCCCAATACAGTGCGATCGCGGGCTGTAATGAGGATGGAAACATCGAACCAACTGGGTGCACTACGAATATCTGCACTTGCATTTGACCCATCGAAATTTCGTTCAACCTGCCTGCCAGTATTCGGCATTCTTTTGCTAACCCGAAAATCATAGAGATAGAGATTCAAAGTAGGATCTCCATTGCTGTCCATGAGGTTTGAAGGATGGCTGAAGTCTATTTGCTCAGTGCTTCCAAGCATCGTTCCTCCAGCCAGGATTTCAGCAAGAGTTTGTAGAATCGAATTCAGCATTGGTAGGGTTGTTTCGTTTCGACCCCCTTAGAATAATTGACCTATCCGTGAAAGTAATTAGACTTTTGTCCTAATCTAAAATCAAGAACCCTGGTGTCATATTCTTTCAAGTTTAAGAATATGACATTTGTCATGGTATGTCTCTTAATACAAAAAGCGATCGCACTCCGAGTAGTATCTGAGGTGCGATTGCCTAAAAAGTGTGCTGTAAAATTCGGTGGCATGGTCCTGATGTGAATGATCGCGATCGTCACTTATGCGACTGATTGCATCCCTTACGGTCGCTCTTCAGACAGATTCAACCACGCAGCGTAAGTATTTCCGATCACTGCGGCTTGAGTGCGATCGCGCACATTCAATCGCCCCAAAATATTCGACACATGATTTCTTGCCGTTCCTTCCGTAATACAGAGCGCTTCCGCAATTTCCTTGTTGCTACCACCATCCGTCAGTAGTTTAAGGATCTCGCGTTCCCTAGGTGACAACTCTTCCAATCCGGGAGGCATTTCTTCTGGTTCTTCAACAGTAGGGTCAGGAACCATCGAAAGGGCTTTCTCCAAAATTCCAGGACCAAATTGGGTGTAGCCTTGATGAACAGAACGAATTGCCTTTGCCAATTCTTCAGATGGCGTATCTTTTAGTAAATATCCCTTGGCCCCAAATTTCAGCGCCTCCTGTACGTAGTGAGTGTCATCAAAGGTGGTCAAAATTAGTATTTTGATCTCAGGCAATTGCTGACAAAGATGGTGGGTTGCCTCCACCCCGTCCATCTCAGGCATCCGAATATCCATCAGCACTACATCCGGGAGACAATTTGTTTCCTGAAGATTTGTTAACTGGGCGATCGCATCCTTGCCATGGACCGCCTCTCCCACTAATTGCAGGTCGGGTTTCGTCGTTATCAGGGTTTTCAATCCTCGGCGGATAATATCTTGGTCTTCAACCAGGAACACGTCAATCATTCTGCACGTCTCACCAGCAAGGGATTTAACTCCGTGTATGCACACAACACCTTCATAATTTTACGATCTTTAAATGAATTTGTGACTGAGATCGCAGAATCTCTTTGTTTTTCTTGTAAAGTGATTTCTAACCTCACAGACTTAAAACTGAGTAGAGGCTCCCCATGAGATTGAGTAAGCGGCGCATCATAGCTTCTCTCAAGCAGACCCAGTTACTGTTCGCAAAATCTGAGCAGATGTGCAGTTGTACGGGTCTGACCTTTGAAGAATGTCATGAAAGTTTAAACGCCATTCAACAGAATATCGGAGCAGCTTGCTTTCAAGGGGTTAATCAGCAACTCTATCGCTTAATATTGAACCATCGGCAAGCCGGACATACGCCCAGAAGAGCTGCATTTCGGGCAGTTCAAGACTTTTACTGTTAATCCATAGCCCATGCCATCCTTCAGCCGCCTTCTCAAGCGATTTCGGAATATTCCGCTACGTAGGATTTTGGTGGTTCCCTTTTTATTGCAAACTGGATTGGCCCTAGGTGTCACAATATATCTATTAAAAGCGCATCAGGATGCCGTATTTGACCTGTTATCACAACTTCGGCAGGAAGTCACCAAGAGAGTGGAGCAGGATTTATTAGAGTATTTAGAGACTCCCTACCGCATCAATCGCATCAACGCGATGGCTATGCTAAATGGTGAGATTGATGCTAAAAATCCCGTACAATTGGAACGGCGTTTCTGGAATCAGTTACAACATTTTGACAATATTTTAACGCTTGCTTTGGCCACTCCCGGCAAAGACTTTATCAGCGCCGAACGGCGGCTGAATGGCTCCCTTGTGGTTCGTACCTCTGCTCCAGCTACAGACTTTGTATTGCGTACTTATTCCACCACCAGTCGCGGCGATCGCTCGAGCATTATTAATACAGGAAAAAGCTTCGACCCTCTTCAACGACCCTGGTATGCAAATCCCGTTCGAGATCGTAAGCCCGGTTGGACCATTATCCGTCCCCATTTCAAAGGAAAACGCTATCTATTGGTCTCGGACACCCAGTTTTCAATCAGAAAGGACAACTTCAAGGCGTCTTTCTATCGAATCTTAACTTGCTTCATTTGAGCCGATTCCTCCGCAACTTAAATATAAACAGCGTTAAAGATGGGCAATGTTTCATCCTGAATCGTTCTGGTTTTTTGATTGCCTCTTCTGCAACTGAAAAAATATTTCAAACTCAAACCCGAACACAACCTACTGGGCGTCCAGAAGGCGAGGCGCAGCTTCAACAAGCGATTGGCAGCAGCAACACTGTAATCCAAGCAACTGCTCGATATTTAACCGCTCAGTTGGGCGATTTAAGGTCTGTCCAAAGCATCCAGCAATTTGAGTTTGATATTGAGGGCAAACAACAGTTATTGCAAGTTTTACCGCTCCAGGATGGACGTGGCATTGATTGGTTGGTAGTGGTTGTACTTCCTTCTGCTAAATTTATGCAGGGTGTTCATCTTAAAACCCAATGGGGTATTCTTCTCAGTTTGTTCATGCTGTCCCTCGTGACTGGCTTAGGACTTCTGATTACGCGCTGGGTCACCCAACCCATTCTCCAACTCAGCGATGCAGCTCAGGCCATTGCAGATGGACAAGCCGTTCAACCCGTCACAACCAATCAGGTTAAGGAAGTTAATACTCTCACGCAGTCTTTCAACCGCATGGCCCAACAACTGCGAGCCACTTTTGCTTCTCTCGCTCAAACCAA
>JAAURS010000314.1 GCA_012032135.1 Acaryochloridaceae cyanobacterium RU_4_10
CAAGTTGGGCATTCCACATTTCTTTCAGACCGTTGTGGGGGATAACCCTACGAGGATTAAGCAGGCGATCGCCTCGCCTGTCAGCGCTCCAGTCTGGTTATCTTTACAGGCGGCCTGGGTCCCACCCCCGATGACCTCACCACCGAAACCATTGCCGATTTTTTTGAAACCCCTCTCGTAGAGAGCGCTGAGGTCTGGGCAGATATTGAGCGCAAGTTCAGTCGCCGTGGATTTACTCCAAGCCCCACCAACCGGAAACAAGCCCTATTACCCCAAGGTGCAGCCGTATTACCCAATCCTACGGGCACAGCACCAGGCATGATTTGGCAGCCCCAACCGGGACTGACATTGCTCACCTTTCCAGGCATTCCCCGCGAACTCTATCTGATGTGGTCAGAAACCGCTATTCCATTTTTATGCGCTCAGGGATGGGGAAACACCCGCATATACAGTCGCAGTATGAGGTTTTGGGGCATTCCAGAATCCACCCTCGCTGAAAAAGTTGCTCCCTTTCTCCACCAAACCTCACCAACCGTGGCTCCCTATGCCGGAGGCGGAGAAGCACGTCTCCGCCTTTCTGTTAAAGCTGCCTCTGAAACAGAGGCCAATGAAATTTTGGAACCCGTTCAACAAGAGATTCAGGCACTCTGCGGGTTGAACTATTACGGATTGGATGGTGACTCCCTTGCTTCTGTGGTTGGAAAACTGTTGCAAGAGCGAAGTGAAACCGTTTCTGTCGCGGAATCCTGTACGGGTGGCGGTCTAGGTCAAAAAATTACCAATATCTCCGGCAGCTCTCAATATTTTTGGGGTGGGGTCATTGCTTACAATAACCAGGTCAAGCTTCAGTTGCTCAAAGTGGATCCTGAAATATTAGAAACCCAAGGTGCAGTCAGTGCATTGGTAGCGGAGCAGATGGCCGTGGGGATTAAAACCTTATTGAGGACGGATTGGGGACTCAGTGTCACTGGAATTGCAGGTCCTGGAGGTGGAACAGATACAAAGCCCGTTGGACTGGTTTATGTGGGGATAGCTGGCCCTCAATCCCTTGTGAGCCATCGCGAGTATCGGATTAGTGTCAGTCAAGGCCGCGATTGGATTCGCGATGTGAGTGCGTCTAATGCCTTGGATCTGCTCAGACGATATCTGTTAGACGCTTCAGCATGAAGCTCTATTAAGGCTTCAGCCCCCGATCCCCACATTCTAAAATTGATATGTTAGATTAACATTAAGAAACCTTCACAATTGCAAAAAGTCACTTATTCTCAAACTGTGACTGTATGACTTTCCTACGGTCCGCATCGCACGGTAAGGAGCCTTTTCCAGAATGGAGTATTTAGAAAGAATCCTTGATACGCTTAAAGACTTTGCTCGTAAGGTCATTGAAGCACTGCTTGGACCTGAAACTGAGCCAGAGGTAGAGCTTGTTCCCATTCCAGTTCGCGATCGCAATTAATCGATCCGATTAGAATTCGGTTGGCCTAGAGGATTAGTTTGTGTCCAGTGTTCTCGTGCTCCACGGTCCTAACTTAAACTTGCTAGGGACCCGTGAGCCTGGTGTCTATGGCTCGGTAACCCTTAAAGAAATTAACGCTCAGTTGATGGCCTTGGCCCAGCAGATGGGGTCTGAGGTTGAAATTTTACAGTCCAATCATGAAGGTGTGTTGGTGGATGCCATCCAAAATGCACCAGAGAAGCATGATGGAATATTGATTAATGCAGCGGCCTATACCCATACCAGTGTGGCTCTTCGGGATGCGATCGCAGCAGTAAAGCTCCCGACGGTTGAAGTACATCTCAGCAATATTTACCAGCGTGAAGCATTTCGGCATCATTCCTATCTTGCCCCCATTGCGATCGGACAAATTAGTGGATTTGGGGCAAATAGTTATTATCTGGGGTTGCAAGCTTTGTTGACCCATCTGCGCGAACATAACGCGCAGAATGTTTAGGTTTTCTTGCACAATCGCATTTTATTCATGGTTTGCTATTCATTCGAGCCCTTGGCGTGTTTGGGGGAGGATCTTATTCTCTCCTGAGAGGATAAGATTGATAAGGGCAAAGCATCTGTAGTGCCAAAACTTACTGCATGTTATTGGAAATACCGACAGAATTTTAGTCACGAAGTATTGTATATATGTATATATAATCCAGGCTGCGAAAATTACGAACCTTTTAACCAGGTTCTCTCTATTGTTTTACAGTTAAAGTGTATTCAGCGATACAAAAAAGTTCACGAACTAAGGAATGAAATCTTTATGGGATATATTAGTCTTGCTCATTACTTCAATGTCAACAAAGTTCTTAATAATAAGTTTATTGGCATATGTAAGACAATATATTGCAAATACGATTAAATAGGATAAAGCCTTGATATTCAACTTGAATATATGTACTTTGCTGTCTATATTTCTAATGCAATGCTAAAGGACATTTTTGTACAAGTTGTTCATAGAGCATGGCACTCAAAATGTTGAAGTAGAAACTAAAAGCTCTGTTTTGTGGGGAGAATTGGAGTTTTAAATGAGCAATAAAAAATTGTTAAATTTTCCAATTTTGATAACAGATGAAGCCTTGACAAGGGTCTTTAAATTAAAAAATTTTCACTTTCTATTTGCCGACATTTTTATATTTACCCTTACGCCTCTTCTGGCTTTATGGCTCCGATTAGATAGCTGGCGTTTAGTCATGAAATTCGATCGCGGCCTTTTCTTAGCTTTGTCTGTATTCATACTCGTTAAATTTGTCTGTCTACATTTGCTGGGATGCTATCGTCGCTATTGGCGTTTTGCAAGTACAGAAGATTTACTCCAAATCGCCTCTGCCTGCGCGGCGATTAGCCTATCTGAAAGTATTATTTTGAGTGTTGCCTATGTTTACGGTCAATCAGATGTCCATCTATTGCCCAGATCTTTCCCCATTTCCGATGGTTTGCTGACCTTTGTGGGCGTTGGGGCTGCACGACTCAGTGTCACTGCATTTGACAAGTCAGCCCGTCAACGACGCTCTGTAAGCTCTCCTGAAAAAGTTGTGATTTATGGGGCAGGTAATGCGGGTGTTGCCTTGTTAGATGCCATTCGACAGAACAGTCAGCCCACTTTAGAACCTGTGGCTTTTGTGGATGACAATCCCAAAAAATTCGATCTTAAAATTCGTGGTATCTCTGTCTTGGGAGCCCGCAAACAATTGCCGGAGTTATGCGATCGCTCAATGCAAAGCGAGTTGTGATTGCAATGCCCTCGGCAGGAAGTGTAGTCATTCGAGAAATTGTGCAGTTGTGTCGGGAGCATAATATTCCTACCAGTACCTTGCCCAGCATTCATGAAATGATTAGCAGCGAAGTCGATTTGCGACAAGTTAGAGACGTCAAAATCGAAGACCTCCTGCGTCGAGATGTAATCAGTGCCGACCTAGAATCTGTAACGTTGCATTTAAGAGGAAAACGAGTTTTGGTGACAGGAGCTGGAGGCTCCATTGGTAGTGAAATTTGCCGTCAGGTGCTGCAATGTTGCCCAAAGGAATTGGTATTGATGGGGCATGGTGAGAATTCGGTGTTCTTAATCGAACAAGAATTAAAACAAACCTTGCACGAGCTGCAATCTGTCCAGGCCGATCGTTTGACCCAAGTGACAGCTTTGATTGCAGACTTAAAGGATTATTGCCGCCTAGACGATGCTTTCCAGCGTTTTAAGCCAGATGTAGTCTTTCATGCTGCTGCCCACAAACACGTCCCCCTCATGGAATTAAATTCTCCTGAGGCCATCACCAATAATGTTTTAGGCACCCAAAACCTAGTAGATGTCGCATTGTCTCATCAAACTCAGCGGCTGATCATGATTTCTACAGATAAAGCTGTTAATCCCAGCAGTGTGATGGGAGCCAGCAAACGGATGGGCGAGTTGATTGTGCTGAGGGCAGCACAACGCCATCAGGTTCAGTTTGGTATTGTTCGCTTTGGAAACGTCTTAGGGAGTCGAGGGAGTGTTGTACCCACTCTAAAGCGGCAAATTGAACGGGGTGGTCCCGTAACGATCACTCATCCTGAAGTAACGCGATATTTCATGACGATCCCTGAAGCAGTTCACTTGGTTTTACAGGCAACGGTAATGAGCCAAGGTAGCGAAATTTTTATGCTGAAGATGGGGTGCCCCGTCAAAATAATAGATTTGGCTCAAGATTTAATTCGACTATCAGGATATGAGGTTGGGAAAGATATTGAGATTGTTTTTACAGGTTTGCGTCCTGGAGAAAAACTTCACGAAGAACTACTCCTGCAAGATGAAACCTATGAACCGACGACCAATGAGAATTTGCTTGTGGTCAAAAATGCTTCCATCCAAATTCCTAGGCAGTTAGATCAGGGACTAAAGACACTCATTGAAGCGGCTTTCGAGAATGATGATGGGATGATTCGCCTATGCCTCAAACAGTTGATTCCTGGTTTTAATCTAAAGTCCGTGCCCCATATGGTTGCAACTCATCAATCGCTTCAACCCTTAAAGTCAAGGAAAACGAACAAAAATGAACCGAGCTTGAAACTTCTTCAGCCTACACCTCTAGGGTCACACTTTAACCCAACAAATATAAGCGAGCTTGCAAACGAACTTTCTCAAGCTAGAGTTTCACAGGACTTTAAGGTGCTCTACCAACCCATTTTGCTCCTTCAGAAAGATTATTTGGTGACGGGATTTGAGGCACTTCTGCACTGGCAACATCCTCAACAAGGATTGATGCAATCGAGTCAATTTATTTCGATGGCCGATCGCAATAAATGTATTCACTCCATTGGCTTATGGGGAATTCGCGAGGTTTGCTTGCAGTTACATGCGTTAGAGACGTTACATCCCCATCCTACGTTTACGATTAGTGTTAATGTCTCGAGTTCTCAAATTCTTCATCCTGACTGGATTTCGCGTATATCCCAAATCTTTCAAGACACTCAGGTCAATGTATCGCGACTTTGTTTTGAGATCCCAGAGCAGTTTATTGTCCGAGAGGGGGAGAGGGCGATCGCAGTCCTTTTGAAGATGAAAGGGTTAGGGGTTAGGCTCCTACTCGATAACTTTGGATTTTCGCCCTTGAAGCAGCTATCGCCCCTCATGGATTGGGTTCACATTTTTGATGGCTTGAAAATCGATCGTTCCCGCATCCACGAATTATCTCAAAATGCCGATAATTTAGACTTTTTTCAAACGGCCTTGGATTTATCTAAAAGCTGGGGGCTCGACATGATTGCAACGGGAATTGAATCTCCCCAGCAATTAACACAGCTCAAAAATCTTCAGTGTAAGTACGGTCAAGGATACTTTTCCTA
>JAAURS010000315.1 GCA_012032135.1 Acaryochloridaceae cyanobacterium RU_4_10
ACTTAACAAGGTCTTCCTGCATATCAACAACTGTCTGCTCCAGAATTTTCTCTGGATCCTCGGCAGCGTTGACCGCTGAGTTGACATTTGCACGAACGACCCGACTGATACGGTCAAATAAGCCCATGATGTGGTTCTTCCTTCATCAATTTTTAACAGCCTATTTAAAAAGCCCAATAGTTTAAGGCAATACGACTGAGCCCACAGAAATGGTGAGTGATACCACTGTAACTTTTATTATTGCCTGCTTGTCAAAGAACGACTACCTTTCCCCCTCAACCCGCATTCACCCGCCAAACTCCATCGGTTAATTCTGAGCCAGAATAGACGCGGCAAATCCCTTATTTTTAATTCTTTTACTAAAGTTTGAGCTTTTTGGAGATCGTCCAACCATGCCAACCGGATATGCCGTGGCCCTCCCTCCTCGCTCAGATAAGCATCTGGGACTAGTTTCTGGGCCATTTTGAGAGATTCGGAATTGTTATAGTCAGCCACTACGGCATAAAAAGCTGCTTTGCCTACGGGCACAGAGGGGGAAGGACTGGGACTTCCCCCTGTAGTGGGTTGTTGAGTTGGGGGAGCAACACTTGCAACGGCAGAAGGAAGCGCTCTGGGCGTTGTCGCAACGGCAATGCCTGAAGAGTCTATTTGACTGGAGGGTGAAGGAACTTGAGTGGATGGGGGGGACAACTGCGGGTTGGGTTCCACTGGACGAGGCTTAGGCGTCAACCACGCCACAATTAGAAATGCAACCAAACTGAGTAGTCCCAACAGTCCTAGAATAATTGCGATCGCCTTCAGAGTAGAGTCCCAAGAATGACGAGTCAATGGCTTGACCTGCCGATCCGTGGATGAAGCAGAATCTTCTAAATGCTTGAGCAGCGCTTCGGAGGATTCCAGATAATCTTCAATGGACGGATCCAGAAAGCGCTCAAAGGCTTTAGGTTCTGCCGTTATGTCAGCGCTATACGGTTCTGGCAAGGTCTCTGGGTCTTCTTGAGACGGACCTGAGAGATAAACCAAGGATCTCGCACCAGCCGTTTCCATCGGGTCTGCTGTAAGGCTCTCAAATGCGATTTGTTCTTCAATGGGGTCTTCAAGATGGGGGGAAAGACCTTCTTCCCTGTCAGGCAGCACTTCATCTGGACCGTCTGCCTTCAATTCAATCTGTTCGCCAGCATCAAGGGATCCAGCTAAGGCTTTAGGTGCTTGAGATTGGCGTCGGAAGAGTGCTAACTCTGACTCTAAAGAGAGATCTAAACATCCCAGTGCTGCCCGCAAAGACTCTGTCGATTTTTCCGTTGATTTTACGGATGAATGCTCTGACATAGTTTGGTCCCCCTAACCTCGTTCGGCCTATTTTAAGATTGCCCTGACCAAAAATTCAATCTTGGCTAAAGTTTTTCCCACTACCCGAACGAAATCGCGGATTCGTATACTCAAATAGGGTTGTTACTTGTGAGCCGTAATTGATGAACGCCCTTCACTCCTCTAAAACTTCTACTAAATCATCGCCGCCTAAATTGCCCGTCCACACAATGCTGCGGCTCGGGTTGTTTCAAATGGGGCTGGGCATTATGTCTATTTTGACCCTCGGTGTCCTCAATCGGATCCTCATCGATCAATCTTTTCTAGCCGTTCCCGCCACGATCGCAGGGGGCGCGTTGGCAATGTACCAGTTTGTTGCACCTGTCCGAGTGTGGTTCGGTCAACGGTCAGACGCCAAACCCTTATGGGGGAACAACCATCGCACCAGTTATATCTGGGTGGGAACGGCCCTATTTACCTTGTGTTCGTTTCTGGCAGTTCAGATCATCTGGCAACTGGCTGAAAGCTTGCAAAGGGGTTGGACCGCAACATCTTATGGCTGGGTAGGTCTGCTTGCCTTGATGTTTGCCCTCTACGGCATCTGCGTGAGTTCCAGTTCCACACCCTTTGCTGCGTTACTTGTTGACGTTTCAGACGAAGACAATCGTTCCCAGGTGGTGGGCATTGTTTGGGCCATGCTCATGGTGGGCATTGTGATGGGTGCGGTCAGCAGCGGGCTTTTGCTGAAGGGTTTGACGATAGACACCTTACAGGCTTCCATTAACCGTCTGTTTATTGTTTTGCCTGCTTGCGTGTTGGGCTTGGCATTCGTTGCAACCGTTGGCGTCGAACAGCGCTATTCACGCTATCGGGTTCGCTCTGCGATCGCCGGACGCGAGGACCAAATCACCTTAAAAACGGCCATCAGCATTCTGGCTGCCAGCCGCCAAACGGGATTGTTTTTTAGCTTTTTGATTCTGATGACCTTGGGCCTCTTTTTACAGCAGCCCATTCTGGAGCCTTACGGCGGCGAAGTGTTTGGAATGACCGTCTCTCAAAGCACCCAGCTCAATGCATTTTGGGGAATTGGAACTCTCGTAGGCATTACGGGGGACTGGATTTTTTCGTGGTGCCGCGCTGGGGCAAGCAAGCCACCGCACGGTTTGGATGTTTTGCCGTAGCGGCTTGCTTTCTGGGTGTCATTGTGGTTGGGTTTACTCACTCTCAACCAATGTTGCAACTCGCCATGCTGGCCTTGGGACTGGGGTTTGGACTCATGACCAATAGCGCCGTCAGCCTCATGCTCGACCTCACCGCTGCCGAAACAGCAGGCACCTTTATTGGAGCGTGGGGTTTAGCCCAAGCGATCGCCCAGGCCACCGCAACGGTTTTAGGGGGCGCTTTACTGGATGTGGGGCGATCGCTGTTTGGCCCCCAGCAAACCGTCCTAGCCTACGGACTGGTTTTCTTTATCGAAGCGCTCTGTATGATCTTTGCCGTAATGTTACTGAATCAAGTGAATGTTGCAGAGTTTCGCGATCGCACCCAGACCGCAATTTCCTCTGTACTAGCCCAGGAACTAGACGGCTAGCCCCACCCTTGTTGTTTCAAGCCACCCGCGTGCGATCGCATTCATCAAACTTAATCCTGAATTCACACTTCGTAATATTATGATCCCACGGAAAAGGTTACTAAATATAGAAGCAAGGTTTGACGGTGCTTAACAAAGCTCAATACAGCCTTTTCTGATGAGAAACTATGAAAGTCCTACACATTTGTTAAAGAACAAAGTTTGTGGGTCCAAATCGTTTTAATCTAAAAGTTAAATTTCAAAACCCTGGCAGTCTCGTCCTAGCAGCTTTTTCAGATTTACTGCATCTGTTCGGTTTTTCTGGCAAGCTGATTGTATCGTTCTGTAGTCAGGTTTAGCGCAGTAATCTGGAAGGGAGCCTTCGAAAGCAAATGATTGTAAAGGCAAGTGGAGGAAGCTCAGTCGCACGTCCGCAGTTGTACCAAACTGTCCCCGCTGCGACCATTACTCAAGCGGAGCAGCAAGACCGCTTTTTACAGCAAGGTGAACTCAGCGACTTGGCTGTTTATCTCAGTTCAGGTGTTAAGCGCCTAGAAATTGCGGCAACCTTAGCAAATAACTCCGAAGTCATTGTCTCACGGGCTGCAAACCGAATTTTCGTCGGTGGATCGCCCATGTCCTATGTCGAGCGTGTGGCCGAGCCTCAACTTGTAGGGGCTGGAGTTAGCGCAGAACAAGCTCGAAAATGGGCACAGCCAGCTTTGTTGAATCTCGGGGGAGTTCCATCGGCGGTACGTTAAAAGCCGTGTTTCGGACCTCCGCTATTGGTGGCCCCACCCCACCAGGGTTCCGGCAAATTAATATTTCGCGCTACGGCCCCGAAAAAATGCAGAAATCTCTGCGCGACCTGGGTTGGTTCCTGCGTTACACCACCTATGCAATTGTTGCAGGCGATCCCAACATTATTGCAGTCAACGTCCGTGGGCTACGGGAAATCATTGAGAATGCTTGTTCGACCGATGCAACCCTCGTGGCACTTCAGGAAATGGGCGGTGCTGCCATTGCGTACTTCAGTGGGGATGCCGATGCTCAAGCCCTCATCCTGCAATACTTTGAAGTTTTAATAACTGAATTTAAAGCTGCCACCCCATCTAACAAGGTGCGTCAGCGCGGTCTATCAACCGATTTGCAAGGTCTATCCTTGCCCCAGATTTATTTCAATGCAGCCGAGCGTCGTCCCAAATTTGTCATGAAGACAGGGCTGTCCATTTCAGAAAAAAAATGAGGTCGTCAGAGCCGCCTACCGTCAAGTATTTGAGCGGGACATTACCAAAGCCTACAGCCTTTCTAACTCGGTTCTAGAAACCAAGGTTAAAGGCGGCGAAATTTCTATGAAAGAATTTATCCGTCGTCTGTGTAAGTCCCCTCTCTATCAAAAGCAGTTTTACGACCCCTTCATTAACAGCCGTGCCTTAGAGCTGGCCTTCCGTCATGTTCTAGGTCGGGGTCCCAGTAGCCGAGAGGAGGTACAACGGTACTTCTCTGTCATTTCTTCGGGTGGTTTGCCTGCCCTCATTGATGCGCTTGTAGATTCTCAAGAGTACTCTGACTACTTCGGAGAAGAGACCGTTCCTTACCTGCGTGGCTTAGGGCAAGAAGCCCAAGAATGTCGAAACTGGGGTGCCCAGCAAAACTTACTTCGGTATAGTGCGCCTTTCCGTAAAACCCCTGAATTCTTGACAGCATTTGCCTCTCAAGATCGACCCCTTCCAGATCAACACGTTTACGGTGCTGGAAACGATCCGCTGGAAATCCAGTTTGGAGCCATCTTCCCCAAAGAAACACGCAATCCAACTGCAAAGGCATCACCGTTTGGTAAAGATACCCGTCGGATCTTGATCAATTGCGGGCCGGGAATTAACAGCCAGGTGAGTAATCCGAGTGCTCGTGGTGTTTCCCCTGGATCTTTTGGACCTAAAGTCTTTAAATTCGATCAGTTGCCCGTTATTAATAAGCAAATCGGTAAGCGTCGCATTACCAACCAAGGAGCCAGCATTACCTTTGGGGAGACTTCGGCTCAAGCGGTTATAAAAGCTGCGTACCTGCAAGTGTTTGGGCGAGATCTGTATGATGGTCAGCGTCAAAAGGTTGCTGAAATCAATCTAGAAAATGGTGACATCACGCTTAAGGAATTTATCCGTGCCTTAGCGAAATCCAACATTTACCGCAGCATGTACTGGACACCGCTCTATGTTTGTAAAGCGATCGAGTATGCCCATCGTCGTCTCATAGGTCGCCCGACCTACGGTCGCGAAGAAATGAATCGGTACTTCGACCTTTGTTCTAAGAAAGGTTTCTACGCGCTGATTGATGCCCTCATCGATAGTTCGGAATACGAAAAAGCCTTTGGTGAAGATACCGTTCCCCACGAACGCTATCTCACACCCAACGGACTTGCCATGAGAACTGT
>JAAURS010000316.1 GCA_012032135.1 Acaryochloridaceae cyanobacterium RU_4_10
GTAGCCCCCAAGGGACTCAATAACTCCCAATAGTTTTCCAGCATCCATCCCCCTAGCCGTCCCACCGTATGGCCAGGACCCAATCCAAACCACCAGCTCAACGAAGTGGGAAAATACTTCGGCACTATCCGAAACGCTGCAAACTTTAAACGAGTTGCTTCACCGTCAGGACCATAAATCTCAGGCCGCATCCAAGTCTTAAACGCAGACAATGCTTCGACGTTCTCAATTCCCCAGTAAAAAACCAACAAGCTAAGGACAATGATCGTAATGTAGACCATTAATTTTTGACATCCTTAACATTCGTAAAAACCAGGATCAACCCCGACACAAATAAACACAAAAGCACCTGTTTTGCATCTGCTAAGACCATGTGCCAAAGAGTTGCTAATATAACCGCAGCGCGAATCCAAAGTGCCCGTTTAGAAGTTATAAAGTAGTAGATTCCAAAGGTTAAGGCAACGGAAGCGCCCACAACATGGCCGGAACCGGATCGGTAAAAAATACCTTGAATATTGTCTTCAAATCCTTCATGGTATTGATACTTCAGAACATAGTTCTGAACAAAGGCCAGAAATGTATGGAAAAAGCAAAATCGTACAATCCAAGTCCTAAACCAATCTACTCTTTCTAAAGACATTGGAATACTAATGATTGCCAACATTAACATAAAGGGTTCAGCAAGCAAGACAAAACCCATCACAGCATTAATGATACCTGCATTGTTGATTAGGGCAACTTGCAAAAACAACCACCATAAACAATAGCAAGGCAACCAAGAGTTTCTTGACAGTTTCAATTTGTTTGCGATCTCTGGCCTTAGTCTTAAACATAATCAGACCAAAGACAAAGGGAATAATTCCCAAATGGAACAAATTGATAATTGCAGGAAACTTTACTGCACTCAGACATCTAGACAAAAAGCCACTACAAAAGGCAAACATTGCCAAAATAGAATTTGAGACAAATCCTTCTTTTTTGTTGTCAGGTGCGGCAATTAAACTCACGGAACAATCCAAATTCTGATTTTGAGGGTTAACAGGATGAACTCTTAAAATGCAGCATAGCAAATCCAGGAATTGTCTTGCGAAGGACAAGTTTTATCACAGACTTGCTTTATGACGAACCATGGGTTACTTGATGATAAATCTCCATTAGTTGGCCATAGTTTTGTTCTGCTGTGTATTTTTGTTCATATTCGGCACGGGCGTTGTGCCCCATCGCGTTGAGTTGGTCTGGATGAGCTAAACACCATTCAACCTTGGCAGCTAAGTCTTGGGCATCACTGGGATTAAAACACAGTCCCGTGTGTTCATGGTTGACCAACTCGGCGATCGCACCCAACTGTGCGGCAATCACCGGTGTGCCTTTCGCAAAAGCCTCCACTGCAACACGACCAAAAGGTCTCATACCATTTAGAAGGGAACACCAAAAACATTGCCCTCCCCATCAACTCATGGACTTCAGGCATCGGTCTACGTCCCAACCATTCCACCTGTGGAAGACGCTTTGTTGCTTCAATCACTTGGTCCTCCAAAGGACCGTTGCCCACAATCTTCAGTGGAACTTTAAAGCTCAGACGCTCCCAAGCATCAAGCAGCACATCTAGTCCCTTTTCCGTAGACAGTCTACCTACATATAGTCCATAATTTCCCCGACCTTCACCTACACCCGGATCGGGATGCACAAAATTGGGTTTTACGACAATCTTATCGGCAGGAAACCCCGCCTCAATAAACTTTTGTCTAGCAAATTCACTTAAAGAGATGAACAAATTAACCTGATTGAACCAAGTCTTCAACAGACGATGGACCGTCAGCATCATCGCAGTAGTAGCCGTTGCGCCACGATTTTGACGATAGCAAGCGTGCATCACACTCGGATAGGGAATAAACTTACCCAAACAATCCTCACAGACCTGACCATCCCGGAAAAACAGCCCATTGGGGCAGAGCAACCGATAGTTTCTGAGGGTCTGAACGACGGGAACACCCTCTTTTTGCGCCGCGTAGTAGACCGATGGCGAAATCAACGGGAAGAAATTTTGAACGTGAATTAAATCGGTGTGAGATTGCCTTAAAGTCCGCTGCACAATTTGGTAAGACTCTTGAGACCAGACTGTTTTAAGCGCCACATGTACAGCGCTCAGATCCGCCACCCGATCGTTATTTTCCTCGTAAATGTCAACTTGGTGTCCCTTGTCTCGTAACAGTCGCTCCTCAGATTCACGGGACTCGTCTTCTCCACCCCGAATCTGATAACTATTATGAATACTCAGGATACGCATCAACCGTAAAACTCCTTGATTGCATTCTAACTTTATTTTATTTTCAAGAGACTGTTTAGTTTTTTATATTTCATTTGATGTGCGGAGGGTTTGCACTAAGGTTGATTGGCAATCTGGACAAACCTGAAAGGAGAGACGAAGCGCCTGAGCGCTTAACGTAAGACGTTGATGCTCTAAGGTTGTCTGGATGGGAGCCATTGACCAATGGTCAGTACTAACAGATACTCCCATGGCCATACCTGCCACACTGATTTGCGACCAATTCAAGACTCGTCTAGACCCAGTACAAAATATCCAGTCTAGATTTGTTTTTCCTTCTGCGTAGATTACTTCCCAATGACCTGTCAAGTCTCCCAACTGAGCGTAGGTCATCATCAACCTAACCCACACCCCTTCAACTTGACACTCCAGAAAAGAAGTCTCTTTAGATAAATTGAGTGCCGTTACCACGCCCAACAGCTCAAATCTCAAGCGCAAATCCTCAACCGACAAACTACCATTTGCTTGGCAAGCGACATAGGGGCTATGTTTGTCAATATCCGTTGCAAACGTAATGCCTGCCAGAATGGTGCCCTCATGCTGCACACTGAAAAACTGTGCAGGTGCAAAGTCATCTCCATCACACAAAAAACGGAGCTTCAAATAGCCTGGGTCTTTGGGTGTTCCCCAATAAGCCATTAAAGAACACCGCTGATGCCATAGATCGCTATAACTTACTGAACCCAGGGTGAAACTTGAGTTCATGTAGGTTGTCAAACGCCGAACTGAAAGTTCGGCCAGAATGTTATGGATGATGGTTGTAGGTTGAGCAGCATTCAGAAAATACGGCTCTAAATCTACCGGGCAAGGCAGTGGGATGTCTGGTTGGGTTGCAACCATAGTAGCTTCGGGCAGACCGAACTTAATTTTCCCTCTTGTTCCTCGCTCAATTAAAGCAAGAATATAGGGTTCTAGAAGATTGCTGTAGCTGCGACTATGAGGTCCTGCCCACTGGTGAGTTGGAAGGTGAAAATATTGGGCAATATTTTGCCAAGCAAGGCGATACAAATCGTTCGTCCAAATCCTTGCTTGAGCGTGTTTGATGTGTAGCCGCAGTCGACCCAGGGCATCTAGGGTACAAATTTGGTAGACCGGACTGTTATATTCCGTAAAAATTCCCTGGCACATCGTACTGTGGTGAATTTGCTGCAAGCGCTTCAGTCCATATTGCAGCAAGTCGGAAATTCCATATACTTCAGCCGCAACCAACACCACATAGGTCCCTCGCATCGCAATGTTAGTGTAGTTGATATCTACATTTCTATTTTGAATCGATCTTGCTGCATGAAGAATAGCCCTATCTACCCGAGATTCCAGGGCAAGAGAAAGATGATGGCGATATTTTAATTTTATTAGCAGTAAAGAACTGCCTAAAAAATCGGCCCAGTTGGGGTCGGGATTAAAAATGCGACTGACCGATTCTTCCCAATGCTTGGGCCAAATACCATAGTGAGGGCTAGCCAGATCGACGTCTTGCAGTGATATAACCCTCGATAGGATTTTCTGCGCCCTCAGGAGCATAGCCGGGTCTTCAGTCTGAAACAGACTAATGGCGTAGTCAAGAGAGTCACGAGTTGAATGAACCTTATAAAACTTAAAAAAAAGCTTGAGTGCAGGATGACAATATCGCGGAGAAAAGGGCACTCTCAGTAAATTTATGCCTGGAGTATACTTTTGCTTTCTAAATTTTAAGATTTGATTGTGAAGCCTTAAAAAATTTTTAGAACTAGCGTCATTAGTTTTTATAATAGATAAGCTCTCGGAGGGCATGTTTTGAGTGACCTAAGTAAAAGGCAAGATTGCACTAACTAGGGTTCAATGGGAATACAGCCACCAGAAGCCAAAATACACGAGGTTCGCTTTTGTAATAGTTGACTATTTTTTAAAAGCTGATTATTTCCTCTTTCCGTAATGTACGTAGACTTACTGTTAGTAAATTATCGCATTCTCTGATACAAGTTGTCAATTTTTGGCATACCTAGTTTTGGTATGTCCCCAAGCTATTATTAATGTAATACTGTTTTTACTCTATGTTTTGGCAAGTTCATGAGTAAACGGCACCTGCAAATCCTGACCAAGGGAAGCCCTATATAAAGTTAGTTGCGATTTCCAAAGTCGTTCATTGAGTAGCGAATGAGCAATATCAGTCGATCTGTTTGTTGGGGGGCTGTTCCTTTGTGGAAAATGCAGGGATCTTCGGCAAAGCCAAAACCAGAGGGACCTAATAAGTCCACAATCGCTTCAGACCCATAGAAGTCGATTAAGTCTTCGTCGGTCCTAAATCGGGTTGTCGCAATTCTGTCACTAAATCTTTTGTATTTGTGGCTACCGCGCACAACGACATGGGAGCCGTCCCCTCCATCAACATCGGTGAGGTAAAAGAAAAACCGAAGCCCGATGTAGTCGTCAATGTCGTAGTGAAATACTTGACCTGCCCGCTTGAGATCGTAAGGAGGCGCATCTGCGTGACTCCACCATAGCCTTGCACCCATGCAAATGGGCATAACTTGCAGGTAGTCGGCTGCAATTTTTAGAAGCTTAGGGTCGTGCAAAATTGACTGGACGGTTGGACAACTTTGAAAGGCGTTGTCGTAACGGCTTCTGGAGCTTTTATTCCTAAATCGATCGCTAGCTTCAAGGCTAAAACCTGTTTGCAAATTCCTGGGGCCATCATGGTCAGAAAGGCAATTGACGTCTTTAATAGATTCAAGGATATTCGTGACGCTCTGTTCAGGAAGAGAAATATTTGCACAGAAACCATCTCGACGAATATTTTGGACAACTGTGTCAACATCAAGGTCGATGAATAGAGAGTTTGATTGCGGCTGTTTAATGGAAAAGGATTTTAAGCTTTTGGAAGGCTGCAAACTGTAAAGGGCGATCGCCAACGCACAGGTTACTTGAAACCTGGACAAGACATACATAATTCCCCACTGCACTTTAATGACG
>JAAURS010000022.1 GCA_012032135.1 Acaryochloridaceae cyanobacterium RU_4_10
GCCCGAGATCCCCAAGGGCACATCGTCCAGGTCGAGTCTGCAATGCCATTGGCTACCGCTCATACCAAGCCATTAACCACAGAAAAATTACAAGAACAACTTGGACGGCTAGGCAATACTCCCTTTCGGCTAGGCTCTCTCACTAACGACCTAGAAGGGAACGCGATGATTCCGGTCAGTGAGCTGAATCGTCTGCGTCGGAAGATGGTAGAGCAATTGGATGAGTTGCGATCGCATCCTCTCCGCTGGCAGGTCAATGCATCCGCCCAGCTCAAAGATTTACTGCCAAAATCCTCCTCAACTCAGGCCAAAAGCCCACAGTTAATTGTCTTAATCCGCAAACTAGAACAACTCCAAGCCACCCTCAACACAGGCGTTGAAACCCTCTATTGCGAATTTGAAGACCCTCGGGCCTATCGCCAAGCTGTCGAGCTATTTCGGCAACAACAGACTGCTGAGTCTCAAACCATCTGGGTGGCTCCACCCCGCATTACTAAACCAGGAGAGCAGTGGATTCTAGAACAAGTTCGTCGTTCTCAAGCGGATGGATACTTGGTCCGCAATTACGATCACCTCAACTTCTTTGCAGAGGACCGCTGCATCGGAGACTTTTCCCTGAACGTAGCCAATGCGATCGCCGCCCAGTCCTTCAAACAATTGGGCCTCGAACGTCTTACGGCATCCTACGACCTCAACATCCAGCAGCTCGTAGATTTGTTAGGCAGTTGTCCGCGCGAGTGGTTTGAAATTACGATTCACCAACACATGCCCATGTTTCATATGGAGCACTGTGTCTTTTGCGCCTTTCTGTCCGACGGCAAAGATTTCCGCGATTGCGGTAGACCTTGTGAAGCCCATGACGTGAAGCTCCGCGATCGCACGGGTACCGAACATATTCTCCAGGCAGACGCAGGGTGCCGCAACACCGTCTTCAACGGCACAGCCCAAACTGGAGCGGAATATATCCATTCGTTGATTGACGCAGGCAGTCGTCACTTTCGGTTAGAGTTTTTACAAGAATCGCCCGCTCAAGTCATTCACACGATCGAACAGTATCAAAAATTGCTGACAGGCAGCATAAAAGGGATACAGCTTTGGCAAGATCTCAAACTTCAGCACCAGCTAGGCGTGACCCGAGGTTCGCTTCGGTAATCCTTAGAGTAATCTCAATAACCCTCAACATTTAAATCTCTATCCTCGCAGCTACAATAGTGGCTGCTCGTCACTTCCACTGTCACAACACAACACAACATGCATTTCGATCTGCAAAGTCTCATCCGTACCGCCGGATATTTGGGTGTCTGGGCCATTATTTTTGCGGAATCTGGATTGTTAATCGGTTTTTTTCTACCTGGAGATAGCCTGCTTTTTGTGGCCGGATTTATCGCTTCTACCCCCAACTCACCCTTTAACATCGTTATCTTGACCGTCGGCTGTTGGATTGCCGCAGTAGCCGGAGATAATGTGGGTTACAGTACGGGTTACCGATTTGGCAGAAAGTTATTCCGTCGCGAAGAGTCTTGGTTCTTTCATAAGGAAAACCTTGTCAAAGCTCAGAATTTTTACGCTAAACACGGTAAAAAAACAATTATCCTGGCTCGATTTCTGCCTATTGTACGGACCTTTGCCCCTATTGTCGCGGGAATTGGCTCGATGAACTATCGAGTGTTCTTCATCTATAACGTCGTAGGCGGAACGCTCTGGGCCATTGGGTTGACGCTTTTAGGATATTTCCTTGGGCGATGGATTCCATCTGACTTGATGGAAAAATATTTGATTTTGATTATTGTCATGATTGTAATCACGTCGCTCTTGCCCTCTGTGTGGCATTTATATCAAGAGCGAAAGTACCCTCAAAAATAACGATGGCAGTACGTCTTTTATTGGTAGAAGATAATCCTGTCAATGCCAAATTGATGTGCCGGCGGCTGGAGCGGAGCGGCTATGAAGTGATTGTGGCGGAGGATGGCGAAACGGCGATCACCCTAGCCCTAACGGAATCTCCACAGCTCATTTTAATGGACATCAGCCTCCCAACCATTAATGGCTGGGAGGCCACTCACCGTTTGCGGAACAATCCCCATACGGCATCTTTGCCGATCGTGGCCCTCACCGCCCATGACAGCCCAGAGGATCGCCAGCATTGTCTTGATGTCGGCTGTAACGACTATGCTACAAAGCCTGTGGACTTCAACCAACTCCTGGAAAAAATTCAGAAATGGTTATTGGGGTAGTGTCCTTTCACACACTTCAACTGGCTTCTTCCACTTTTGCCTCTGGCTCTGGTGCATCAGACGCAGCAGGTTTAGCAACAGGTGCTGCTGCAACAGATTTAGCCATTGGACGAGTTTCTGGGGCAGGCAACCCAAGCTGCTCTCTCGCTTGAGCCAGAACCTGTTCTGCCGTAGTACGACCGGTTGACATTAAAAGCTGGCTTGCTTCTGCCCAAATATGTTCGGATTTGGGTTCTTTGATTCCTTCATACCAGGTCTTAAGTTGCTGACCGGACTCTTTAGATGAGGTCCATAACCAAGTCACTAAAATCAACCCTAGGCAGAGAAAGAGCCAAACTAGCTTTGCTGTTTCTCGTAAAATATTCCAGGTTGTTTGAACGGTTTTTTGATAAGTATTCAAAGATTCTTTATCGGAAACTGTTTTCCACCAAAGATTGACCTGGTCTAGAAGTTGATAACTCATGTAAAATTCTCCATTTCCACAGCAAGCAATAGGTACAACCCTATCCATCGATCGATTCGATCTGTATTTTTATCTTAAAGGTCAACAATCGGTTGAACTGTATTCGGTCAAACTTGAAAATCAATCACCGCTGTCTCAACTGCAAAGGAATACCCGCAACTACAGGTCTTGTGAGCATTGGGGTTATGAAACCGAAAACTGCCACCCATCAGGTCTTCTGCGTAGTCTAGGGTTAGTCCGTCCACGTAGGATAAATTGTTTTGGCCTACTGCAACTTGAATATCCTCACAGTCAAAAACCCGATCGCCATCACTCACAGTCCCCGCAAAATCAAGCTGATAAGATAATCCAGCACATCCTTTGGACTGAATTCCAATTCGCAGCACTCCACCAGTAGACTTTAGGTGTTTGCGTTTGAGCCGTTTGACTTCAGCGATCGCAGTGGGGCTTAGACCAATCATTCCATGCATTCCATTGAGGCGGGATTTTAGTTAGCGGGCGTAGTCATCTTCAAACCGCACAATATCATCTTCGCCTAAATACTCACCATTTTGAACTTCAATCAAGACCAAAGGCACCTTGCCGGGATTTTCAAGGCGATGGGTTGTAAAACGCGGTACATAGGTAGACTCATTGGTTGAGAGCATAATGGTTTCATCCCCTCGGGAGACCTTAGCAATCCCAGAAATGACAATCCAATGCTCGCTGCGGTGGTGGTGCATTTGAGAACTGAGCCGATGCCCTGGGTGAACCTCAATGCGCTTAATTTTGTATCCCGGACCTTCTTCTAAAATGGTGAAAGCTCCCCAAGGCCGGAGGTCTGTCGTGGTCATGGGCTGAGGAGACACAGCGAGAGAAGACTCAAGATCTTTAACTGGAACCATAATAAATAACCAAGTAATAATTTAATAGTTTTGCTCCATATTAGCTGACAGATTTCTCAACTGACAGGATCTTTACTTGGAAATGGGTGTAAAGAAAACACCAATTCCATTCTGGACTCTCGCAGCAGTTTTGGGATGGCGGTCTAATAACTGACCCCCTAAATACAGGGCTGTGGAACTCCCGCCATCTAAATTGAGTGCATTGACCGCCCCCATCTGGCGCATAATGGCAGCCCATTCCTCCAAAGTGGGGCCAGCCCCGCCAATGCGGTTGTGAGTTGCTGCTAACAGCACTGTACCGCTGGCAGTTTGACCGATGCCGCTCCGATCGGCAGATTCTGCCACGAACTTTGGGCTGAATTGCTCTGCGCTCGCATTGACCACCACCCGTCCATTCTCAACCAGCAGAGGACCTGCCCCCATAATATTGGGCAAGGATTCAAACTCTGGCAATGAAGCGCGGGCCTGATACTGAAGCATCGTACCAGGGGCCAATTCAGGTCCTAGAGGGATCGCCCGTAATACCAAAAGAGATCCATTACTGGGAATGGGGATCGCCACATTCTCCGCTCCAGGCTGAACGCTTTGAACTTGGTTGTTAATAACAGTCGCGATCTGTTCGTTTTTCAACAAAGGCGTGTAGGTTGGCCCCCAAGCGGAGGTATACCGTGCGATGCCCTTTTGCGGGTAACCGCTATTGCTAGACACCACACTCAAGGATCCACCCCGATCGGAGGTCAGCAACTCTTGCAACATCAGTCTCCCCACCTTGAATTGTCCTTGCGGAGACCAAGCGATCGCCCCTCGATTCAAGATGGGACTGGACATCCAAATGCCATTTTGACGGATTGCACCCAGGGGACTCTTGCGATCGCGACTAAAAAATCCTGCATTAATGGCGGCGGCGGCTTGATTGCGCTGGGCCATACTTGCAAGAGCCTCAATCCCCACGAGGACATTGCCCCCACTCCAAAAGGGTTGAAGCTTGAGTCCGGGTTGGCGCGGGTTAATGGCGAGCCACGTCACTGGAAATTGTTCCGCGCCCAAGGTAACCACCTCTTCACGCCACTCCACACCTGGAGCCCAAACAATCCGACGAGGCTTCATTGGGGCTTGACGGATATCAATCACCAGTCGAGGAGGATTATTTAAGGTCCAGACCTGGGGCTTAAAACTGCCTTCGATCTCACCGTTAATGGCAACTTTACTTTGTCCGGGAACGAAGGCTAAGGACTTCAACCCCAATCCTGTAGAGACGGTTAGCCCTTTTCCCGTTTCGGGCGTCATAGAAGCATCTACTTGAACTGTAAACTTGCGATCGGTTTTACCCGTGCGGCTATTGGTTAAAGAGGCTAGGGTCCAAGGTGCGGGTCTATCCAAAGTAACCACCAAACGCCGTCCCCAGGGTTGTTGGCCCAGCACAACGGATTGCACAGTTGCAGCAGGGGTGCGAATCTCTAAGGCATTACCCTTGGGCTGAATTTCCCACCCTTGCTGACGGGCAAACGCAGCGATGTCTAAATAGCGAACAGCCCCAGGCTGTTTTACGGCCAGCCTAGTGGGGGATGCAGAGTACCACTGAACCTCTTGCTGAGCGGGATTTAAACTGTCTGCCAAATCTCCGCCCAGGGCACGCATCCAAACCCCATCACTGACCCCAATCGTAGATTGGCCCGTTGGAGACGACCATGAGGCCCAGTTACCAGAAAAAGATTGGCCGTTAATAAAAACTTGGGTTCCTTCCTGTGAAGCAGCAGAAGCCAATCTAACCGATGGGTCTGCCCAAGCAGGTGACAGGGGCATCAGAACAATGCTCGCGCCAAAAACAAGGCTAGCGCCTAGACGCCACCCAGAAAAAGTTGAGATTGAAATCATAGAAAACGCTTAAGGCTTTGATGGAGAAACGGGAACCGTCAGTACGGGTTGAGTGGGGGTTGCAGGCGAGGTTTGTAATTTTTCTTGCTGCTTTTTACGGAAATCACTAAGAGCAGACTGGAATCCTTCATCTTGCTCTGCTGAAAAATCACTTGCGCTGCGCCCGCCACTCAGTTGAAGCTTATTAATCAAACTGTACAGTGAAGAAGTTCCTTGCCCAGAATTACCATTCCAAATGTCATTCAGCTCTTGGGTTCCGTTGAGATCGCCGGAGGGATAGGGGGCGGCCTGAGCCCTGAGGACAGTTGCGCTGCAAACCACAGCGGAGATCGCACCACAACCCACCAGCGAAGATTTCCAGATTTGACTTAAACGTCCCATAAAACACCTGTCTCAACCTGTCTTTTCTAGGATAGAACACCTTACATGGTTCTAGTGTCTTCTGAGCGAGGCAGTTTGTTCCACAACCCACCGTTTTGACGAAACTTATTGTAAAGTTACATTAAGTCAATTCTCCAAAGCGGCACAGCAGCACTCTAACCAATCCTCTCAAGAAAGAAATATTTGTTTGCCTGTCATGCTAAGGGTTCTAATAGGGATTGATAAGATAAGCCGCCTTTGTTTGTTATTCCTATAGTGCGGGGGAGAAAATAATGCAGTCAGATTTCGCACAGCATCTATCACCAGAGGCTTGGAGGACATTGGCGGAGGAAGAATTGCCCCAACCAGTAGGGACAGCAAACCCCGCTACGCTTCAGGATGGCGGTGCCGAGCTGACGCATTTTCAGAGTCATTTTGTGGGATCGATGGAGCTACGCTCAGATGCACAAACGGTGACTCAGTATCTCAATGCCCACCAAGGTTGGTTTTGCCGCTGTGCCCATCCCATGACCGTAGAACCTGTGGGTGAGAATGGATATTTACTGACGGTGGGACGGTATGGTTCCTTTGGTTTTGAAGTAGAGCCTAAAATTGGACTGCACCTGCTGCCACCAGACGAACAAGGGGTGTACCGAATTGAGACCATTCCCGATCTAGTTTCTGAAGATCTGGGGTACAAAGTTGATTTTAAAGCATCACTTCAGTTGGTGGATTGCCCAATTGCCAATTCTGAAGAGTCTAACCCCGCCCCAACTCCAGTAACTCACGTTCAATGGGATCTGGATCTGTCAGTTTCTTTACTGTTCCCCAAGTTTATCCGTCGGTTGCCCCATACCTTGATTCAGGTCACGGGCGATCGCCTCCTTCAGCAAATTGTGCGTCAGGTCTCTCGACGGTTGACGGCCAAAGTCCAAGACGATTTCAACAAAAACCTGGCCGAAACAGTATGAGTTTCGGCCAGATTCTCAGTTCAGGCGATCGGGAGATTGTTTCTGATTGTCTGGACTACTGAGTTTTAGTCCGCGCCATCATAGACTCGATTAATTTATCTCGTTGTGCGGGTGTGAGCACGGCAAACAACTGTGCGGCAACATCCATCTGCACTTCATTCAGTTTTGTTTTTTGCTCTGGTGTCAGATTCAAAGACTTGAAGGCTTCTGAATCTGCTGTCCCTTTGTCAGAAAGAACTTTGAGTTGCTTGAGTTGGTCGGGGGAAAGAACACTTTTGATTTGGGCAGTGGCGATCTCCTGAATTTTATCTACCTGAGGTTTTTGCTCGGGCGTTAAATTCAATTCCTTTAAAACCTCCAACACGGGACCTGGTGTCGAACCAGGTTTGGCTGCTGCTGGTTTAGAATCGTCTGCTGGTTTAACATCCGTTGTTGGTTTAGCATCCGTTGCTGGGGCGGTTGGAGCCACAGTCTCCTGCGCTGTAGAGGCTGGAGCTTTTGTTGATTCTGCCATTACCCGATAAGCCATTGGCAAAGCAGTGAGCGCAATTGTACTGGCCATCACCAGCAGAGTTTGTCTAATCATGTTTTATCTCCCCAGTTGGGTGTTGGTCAGAGTGATTTCCACTAGTATGCCCTAAGAAAACTTTCTTCAGTAGAGTGCGTTTTAATCGCCACCTTAAAATAAAAAAGACGTTTTTTGGGAAAAAGGTTCCACGTCTCAAAATCAGTTCATGGGAACCCTCCAACAGATCCCCAATCCGCGAACAATGTCAGAGAAGTATGACATTTCGATCCCCAGAACCCTTATAAAATCATAAGCTCATATTTTTCAAGTGTTTTAGCCATTGACGCGAAGAAGAATATATTACATATTTGTTTACATACCGATCCCAAAGCGATCTAAGCTCCAGCAGAAAAATTGCTGAACGGTTTAGATTTCATACAAAACATTGTTAAGGCATTGGCAAGCTTGACCTTGTTTGGGAGCGACGCAATTGCCGCTTTACCCATAAATTCGTTTATAAAATTTGACTACTTACTTACAAAACGCCTATCTAGTGCTCCTGTTCAGGAGGTCTACTGACCTATGACTTACGATCGACCCTCTCTAGATGAGATGACCTTACGGCAGCTTCGTCGTGTTGCCAGCCGCTACAGCGTCTCTCGGTATAGCCGGATGCGGAAAGACCAGCTCCTGGCAGCCATTCAAGAAGCGCAAAGGCAGGAATCAGCCGCCCCTATGGCCGCTACCCATTCCTCAGACCGCTTAGATGTACAAGAACAAGTTGAAGCAACAAAATTTGATATTGGTATGACAAAACTGTACGACCCCGCCCTTGCGATCGCAGATGAATCCCTTGGTGAGCTGCCAGAAGGCTATGGCGAAAGCCGTATTGTTTTGATGCCAAGAGATCCGCAGTGGGCTTACGCTTACTGGGATATTCCCAATGAAAATAAGGCTACGTTAAGAGCCCAAGGCGGACAGCAGTTGGTCCTGCGACTTTATGACGCGACAGATATTGATATCCGCAGTCAGGTTCCCCACAGCGTTCAGGAATATCCCTGTGATGAAATGGCGCGGGAATGGTATTTACCTGTTCCAGTGAGCGATCGCGACTATGTGGTGGAAATTGGTTACCGTACCTTTGACGGACGCTGGTTGATGTTGGCGCGTGCCGCTGCCATCCGCATCCCGCCCACCTATCCCTCTGACTGGGTTGACGATTGTTTTGTGACCGTGGACTGGGATTCTGAACTACGCGGTGCAACGATTGCCGAACTGAAGCAACCCACGCGAACCGTGATCGCCCGTCCGAAGAGCGACCCCATCTACGATGAAATTTATGGCATGACGCAAGGTTCAGAAGCCCTGCGGGTTGCTGGATCGTTGTACGGTTCCATGCAACATGGTGCAATTCACGAACAAAGCCTGAGTTCCTATGTTTTCCCGTCTGGTGTTGGGCTGTGGGCTGTGCCAACCGCCTCAGGACTGTCTGGACTAACCGCTTCAGGATATTCTGGGCTGACCGCTTCAGGTGCGGGAATGTTCTCCGCTTCTGCGGCTCCCGTGCGTCCCCGCCAATTTTGGTTGGTGGCTGATGCAGAACTGATCGTTTATGGTGCGACGGAGCCCGATGCGACGGTGACCATTGGCGGACAACCGATTCAACTGACCTCTGACGGCACCTTCCGCTACCAGATGTCCTTCCAGGATGGATTAATTGATTTCCCTATTGTGGCTGTTGCCGCAGATGGGGAGCAAAATCGAGCCATCCAAATGACGTTTACGCGGCAAACGCCAGAGCGCCGTACCAATACAAAGGCTGAAGCCATTGAGGAATGGTTTGTCTAGATTGAATGTTTAATCTAAGTCAAAGGGGTGGCCCATGGGCCACCCCTTTGATGTTTTATGGTTGTTCTTTTGCTCGGTAGGCATCAAGAAGTGCCTGGGTATCGTCGGGAGAAAGGGATTCGATGCGTTGCAAGAGTTCGGTTGCCATTTTCTCTAGGGATTGGCCTGAGGTATTGGCCACATCCGGCTTGCTGGAGCGGCTGGGGTCAATGTAACCCCCTAACGTTGAGTGGATGAGTATGTGAGTATCTTTCAGTTTGAACCAGGGACGAATCCCATCGAACGTAATGCTGCCCACTTGACAGAGACCAATATCATACTGGGGACCGGACAGTTCCAGTTGGTGGGCCATAATGCCCGCTTCTAGGGTGACAAAATGGATACCCCGCTCCCCATAGGAAGGGCCAACTGCATCTAAATCGGCCACAAAAAAGATCGAGAACGCACATTCGTCAAACATGGGTGTATTGATGAAAGGGATATGAATATTCCGATCGATATCGACATTGGAGGTTAAGAGCACCAGTTGGTGGGTTTCAGGATGGTAGTAGTAAGTGCCAACGGGAACATCTGCAATTCGTCCGGGTTTGACATGTAAATAGACCTGGGTGGGGTTGAGTCCACCCGGAGAACCATAGAGAAACTTAGACTGTCCTTCAATTTCAATTTGCGATAAGTCACTTAAAAACAAACTGAATTTTTCAAACGGAATGGGTTTGAGCGAGAACTTGCGATAACTACTACGCGCAAGGTATTTTTGTCGCAATTCCTCAGTTAAAAGGGGTTGTGTTAAGACGATGCTTGAGGCTTCCCCTAAATCTCGACGCACACCAGGTCGAGATTTTTTAAATTTCTCTCGCTCTAGGGGGTCAAGAATGACCGTGTAGGACGACAACAGTGAATGATTTCCCAGCAGTGCGTCATCGTTCGTGGGACTGTCGGAAGAGGAGGGCTCTTGCGAGCGATCGTAATAGTCCACCAATGCTTGAACCGACTGGAGACGGAACAATTCATCAATGCGCGGACGGCTCTTGAATTCCTTTTCCAGTTGGTTCCCAATCCTGACCATGTCTAAGGAGTTTGCCCCCAGATTGAGTAAGTTGGCCTCTAGATCGGCCACTTCAATTTGCAAGACTTCCCAGACAATTCGCGTGACTTTCTCCACAATTTTGGTAAGATTGTTCTTTTTTGGGGTTTTTAGGGCTGCTGGAGGTCACTGCAAACGGGACAGGTAAAGCTTGCCGATCGATCTTGCCATTGCGGGTTAAAGGAAATTGGTCCATCGGCACAATAGTGGATGGCACCATATGTTCCGGCAGATGGGTTTGTAAGTAGGATTGGAGGTCCTGAAGATTTAGGGTCTGTCCAGGGGTAGCCGTCACATAGGCAACTAGACGTTTTTTTCCTTGGGGCTCACCGTAGGCCGTTGCGATCGCCCCGTTCACCGATTCATACTGTTGTAACGTGGCCTCAACTTCCCCCAGTTCGATGCGCTGGCCATTAATTTTGACCTGGAAATCAGCTCGTCCTACAAATTCAATGACACCGTCGGGACGGAAGCGACCCAAATCTCCCGTACGGTAAAGGCGTTCGCCTGTGCGGGGATGTTGGATAAATTTGGCGTTGGTTTTCTCTAGATCTTGCCAATAGCCTTGGGCAACACCTACTCCCGCCACACACATCTCCCCTGGTACCCAAGGCGGACATTCGACCCAGTCTTCGGTCAGGATGTAGTAGCGTGTGTTTGGAATGGGGGTTCCATAGGGGATACTACTCCAGTGGGGGTTAATCTCCTCGACTGGATACCAGATATTCCAAAGAGTGGTCTCGGTAGGACCGCCCACGCTAACCACCTTGGCTCCTGGCACATGGGCGGCGAGACGCTTGGGAATATTGAGGGGAATCCAATCACCACCCAGAAACGCCAGCCGGAGAACTGATGGAATGGCATCTGGGCGATCGCCCGCGTACTCCAGCAACATGTCCATCATCGCCGGAACGGAATTCCAAAGAGTGACTTGATGTTTCATCATCAGCTCAGACCAATGAGCTGGATCTCGTCGGGCACTGGCTTCGGGCAGGATGAGAGTTCCTCCGGCTCCTAACACACCAAACAGATCGAAAATAGACATGTCATGGTGCAGGGCCGTCAATCCCAAAATCCGGTCTTGCGCGTTAACCCCAAAGCGCTCCTGAGTACTCACGACCGCATTCACTAGCCCCCGATGGGCAATCATTACCCCTTTTGGCAAACCTGTTGAACCAGAGGTATAGAGGACAAACGCAAGGTCATCAGGGGTTTGGACGGTGGGCAGCGGTTGTGCGTCAATGTCCTTCAGATCTGCTCGATCCACGCAAAATCGTTGTACTTGTGGGGGCCAATCTAGGCGTTCGTCGAGCCAGGATTGGGTGAGCACCAGTTGAGCGTTGCCATTTTCAAGGAGGTAGTGCAGGCGTTCTGCTCCCACCGTTATATCAACGGGGAGATAAGGGGCACCGGATTGCAACACTCCTAAAGCAGCCACGATTTGCTCCCATCCCTTTTCCATCACAATGGCGATCGGTTGATTGGGTTGTGCTCCTAATTCGCGTAGATAGTGTCCCCAGCGATTAGCCAAATTGTACAGTTCTTGATAGGTCAAGGTTCGTCGCGGGGTAATGACCGCTGGCTGGTCAGGGCGTTGCGGCACTTGTTTGGCAATGAGATCGTGCAAGAGGAGGTCTGGAATGGGGATGTCCGCTCCAACCGACACCAGCCGCTGTTCGGTCGCAGCCATCACACGACGCATGAGGGCTGACCAATTTTGCTCCCAAAGGTCTTTTTCTTGAGCAAGGAGTTGCAAAAGCCGAATAAACGTATCTAAAAGGGTTTGAGAGAGTTCTTCTGGGAACAGTTCTTCGACGACATCCCAGTGACAGTAGAGCGCCCCTCCCTCTTCAAAGACGTGGTTATCCAGCCAGACCTGGGAGGTTTGGTTAATGGCAAACACCACTGGCCCCAAGGCTTGAGCCCGGACGGTGGGATAGGTGGTATTTCCCGTTTCGTCCTCTGGAATAGCGGTAAAGACCACGGGCATGAGCGAACCAGAGCGTCGAGGCTGGGATAGCGCCAGCTCTCGCAAAACCTCAACACCTGTAAAGAAGCGATGATCTAAGTCCCGCCAGAGCTGTTCTTGAAGGTGCTGAGATCGCACCGCAAAGGAGGCATTTCCCCTGTTGTCCACTTCTAGTACGCTGAAAGAGGCAGCTTCTGCGATCAATTGGTTCACTTGCGGGTGCAAAGGCAATCGATTAAAGCTGGGAACGTTGACACAAAAATGGCGTTCTTGACTCCAAAGGGTCAACACTTCGGCATAGGCTGCGGCCAAAATGCCAGGGGGCGTAATCCCTAATTTTGCCGCGTGGGTTTTGACCCGCTGCCAATCGGCGGCCTCAACGACAGCTTCGCGACGGACGAATCGATTGCTAGACAGGGCTGAAGGTTGCTTTGCAACAGGGAGTGTAGGTCCTAAGGGAAGGTCATTGATTCGGTTGCGCCAGTAGTCCTGCGATCTCTGATAGTCTTCCGAACTCTTAGCAGAACGCTCCGCCAAGACATAATCTCGGAACGTAATTTCCAAGGAGTGCAGTGCTGTTTCGGGATGGTGGTACAGTTGAGCCCATTCCCGATAGACAATGCCTAAACTCCACCCGTCAAAAATTAATCCATCCAAACTCACATGGAGCCGAATACGCCGATCCGCTAACAAGGTAGCTTGAATGTCAAACAAGGGCATCGATCGCTGGGCAAGACTTGATGCGACATGCGATCGCGCACGTCGGTCAATTGGGCTTGGACGGTATCGGGATCTCGATCCTGCAAATCCACTACGCGGAACTGATAAGGCGGAAGATTTTGCAGGACCTGCTGCGTTCCATCCGGTAGGACAATGGCCCGTAACATCGCGTGGCGGTCAATCAGTGTTTGCCAAGCTTGATTTAAGCGTTTTAAGTCAAACGTATCTTCTAGTTCTAGATAGCTGTGCCCTGCAACTTGACCCAGTTCAAATTCACCGCCACGACCGATCCAGTAAGCCTGCTGCAAATCGGCAAGGGGAAACGGTTCAAACCAATCTTGGGGTTGGGGCGTAAGGGCGGACAAATTGGGGAGTGATTCTGGTTGCAATTGCGGCAAAGGAGCCGCAACTTTTTTGTTGGCGAAGTTGTTGGGCGAGTAATGCTCTGCGTTCGGGAGAGAGGGATTGAAGTTTCTGAGTCAGTTGTTGGGCGTTCATTGGTTTGATAAGTTCAATTAAACGGAAGCTGTAATTATTGATGGAGTAGGGCAAGAACCTCCGCTTCAGACAACTTTTCTAACTGCTCGATTAAAGTAGCTAAATCCTCAGCATTGGCTTGTTCCAGTTGAGCCGTATCAATTTGCTGGGCAAGGCTTTCCACGGTAGGCGATCGGAATAAGTAAATAAGAGGAAAGTCCACCCCAAACACCGTGCGAATTTCGCCAATCAGCGCCACCGCAATCAGAGAATTCCCACCCAAGTCAAAAAAGTTATCGTCTGTTCTCACCTCAGATAGATGCAACACCTTCTGCCAAATTTCTAGCAAGGTCCGTTCCGTTGGACTTTGTGGCACGGTAGAGGATGCTGTTTCGCGAGTCTTTTGAGTGAGGGCGGGTGCGGGAAGTGCCTTGCGATCGACTTTTTTGTTGGGAGTGAGCGGAAAGGCTTCAAGGGGCACAAAGTGAGAGGGTATCATGTACTCCGGCAAGTGGCGGAGCAAATAGTCTCGTAACGTTGCGGCTGAAAGTTCTTGCCCGACTTGCAACAACAGATAGGCGACCAGGCGCTTGTCTCCTGGAGTATCTTCTCTTGCCACAATAACGGCATCCTGCACTGATTCATGACGGCTGAGAACGGTCTCAATTTCTCCCAACTCGATGCGATAGCCCCGCACTTTGACTTGGAAATCAACCCGTCCCAAAAACTCTAAGCTCCCATCAGCGCGGTAGCGCACTAAATCTCCCGTGCGGTAGAGACGGGCTGCGGGATCGGAGCTGAAGGGATTGGGAACAAAGCGTTCTTGGGTTAATTCAGGTCGATTTAAATATCCGCGTGCAACGCCCTTGCCACCAATAAATAATTCACCTGAAATCCCTACAGGGACGGGCTGTTGGGTTGAATCTAAGACGTACAGTTCTGTATTGGCAATTGGACGACCAATAGGTACCACACCATCCACGTCCCCCAGGGTATGGGTTGCAGACCAAATAGTGGTTTCAGTGGGACCATACATATTATGAATGTGCCCCGCAATCATGGGCTTGAGTTGCGCTGCTAGGGCTTCTGTAAAGGCTTCACCCCCCACCATCATGGTCTGGATTTGAGCGATCGCATTCCGATTCGTCGTATCGGCAATCAACAACCCCGCCATAGATGGGGTGCACTGCAAATGGGTCACTTGATAGCGATTAATCAAAGTTGCGAGGGCAGTTTCTTGCCTCTGGGATTCAGTTACAGTACACCGATTAGATTGAACGAGCACCTCGTGCAACAGGGGGAGTTGGGCAAGAACTGCCGCTGAATCCACACCGTAGTCAATCAGGCAAGCCAGTTCATCCACATCAATCCCTTTGATGCGATCGACTACCTGCAAGCAGGTGTCTACCGTGCCAAATAAGCCGCTGGTTTCAAAATAGCGCTCAAAGGAAAAATCCAAGACCTCATCCATCTCTCGCTCAGATAAATGAGAAACGGAAAACTTTCCGCTGTCGTCGGTGGTTTTCTGCTTAAAGGTCGGAAAAGCCCAAGCCGCTAATTTAATCAGGTCGAGAGAACTAGCCAGGTACTGCCGCATGGGTTGGCGCACCCTTTCGCGAACTTCATCGTCACTTTGCCCCACAAAGGTATGAATCATGAGAGTGACAGTCCCTTGACCGGAATGGTTGTGTTCGGCCCAAGCTTGACGATAGATCGCAATTTTCGCAGCGAGTTCATCTAGACTTTGCCCCAGTAGGTGCGTGAGGATATGAAATCCTCTAGCCCCAGCCATTTGGAAGGTTTCTGGATTGCCTGCAGCAGTAATCCAAATCGGCAGGTCCGGTTGGATGGGGTGGGGCAAGGTTTTTACCGCAACACGTTCGCCTTTGCCGTTGACATAGCTCACCGACCCGCCGCGCCAGAGGGTTCTTACCTCCTCAATTTGCTCAAACATCAAAGTTTTGCGATCTTCATAGGTTTCGGGTCGCAGGACAAAATCGTTGGGTTGCCACCCCGCCGCAAAGGAGATACCTACCCGTCCCCCAGAGAAGTTGTCTACTACGGACCAATCTTCGGCAATGCTGATGGAACTATGTAAGGGAGAAACACAGCTTCCCGCCCGAATTTGGACTTGGGTGGTCGTGGCAGCGATCGCCGCACTGGTCACGGCTGGATTGGGGAACAACCCACCAAAGGCGTGGAAATGACGTTCTGGGGTCCAAACTGCCTTAAAGTCATGGGTGTCTGCAAATTTAGCCCCCTCAAACAGCAAGCGATATTTTGCGCTTGCATCTTCCCCTTCTTCATGGCTGGAGAAGTAGAACAGACTAAAATCAATAGATTTGCTGGCATGTCGCAACACAGGGGTTTGCGGAACAAGCGTCTGACGGTCGGCCTTAGCACTGTACAGAACAACCTTAAATCCACGCGTCAGGGTCCAAAATAACTCCAAAACCGAAATATCAAAGGATAAACTGGTCACCGCCAGCCAGACGCTGCCCGTTTTGCGGTCAATGACACCATCCATCCCCGTAAAAAAGTTAACCACATTGCGATGCTCTACCATGACGCCTTTGGGCAATCCCGTAGACCCAGAAGTGTAGATGATATAGCTCAAATTTTCTGACCGTACGCCGCTAGATGGATTATGAGCGGGCTGTTGGTTCAGCTCTGAGGCAAGGGTATCTATGGGAAGAACGCGCACCATTCCCTCAAGGCTCAGATTAGCCGCCAGTGGCTGCTGGGTGAGGATAACAGGCACTCTGGAATCCTGCACCATGAAAGCAATCCGATCGCGCGGGAAGTCGGGATCGAGGGGAACATAGGCACCGCCTGCTTTGTGAATGCCCAGCAGTCCCACCATCAATTCCAGCGATCGCTCCAAGTAGAGCCCCACCAAAACATCTGGTCCAACCCCCTGAAGTTGGAGATAGTGGGCCAAGCGATTGGCTCGTTCGTTCAATTCGCGGTAGGTCAATTCCTGTCCGGCAAAGACCACAGCGATCGCATCGGGGGTTTGCTCGACCTGCCGTTCAAACAATTCGTGAATGCAGAGATCGGTCGGCTCGGAATTGGCCGTGCGGTTCCATTCTATTAAAAGTTGCTGAAGCTCTACATTCCCCAATAACGGAAGTTGAGAGAGCAGAAGATCGGGATCTTCAAGTCCTGCTGCAATCAATGTCTGGAGTTGTTGGGCGATCGCAGTACTATCTGCTTCGCGAATCGCTCCAGCGTGTACCAGTTCGGGCAAACTCCCATCGTCATAGACCACCAGGGCTATCGCCGCATCCAAGTCCTGCCAATTCAGACAGTCGGGACTAGCAACCCGAACGATTGCGACGGGAAGTGCCTGGAACTGGAGACGATCCCGCAGTTCTGGATAGCGGCGCAAAAGACTATATCTAAAGCTTCCCAGACGGTTAACTCGATCCAGGGCTGACTCGAAGCGTGTTTTGAAGATAGAGAAGGAGTCCTCTGCCTGCATTTGGACTCGGATCGGAACCCGCTGGGCAAAGATTTCCGGTGCAATGCTGCGTTGCGACTCAGTTTGGAGACCCAGATCGAAATCTGGCTCTGAAGACAATCGGGCGCAATAAGCGGCAAAGAAAGCCAGCAATGCGTTAGGCTCCAAGGTTTGAGAGTATAGATCGAAGGGGTAACGTTGTAGGGAAATGGGCTGCGCTGGGCTCGAATTTTCGATACTAACGTAAGGATGCTGAAAGGGGATCAGTTGAACTAGGTGCTCGGACCAAGCTTGCTCGTGACGGCAGATCTGCGCATTTCGTTGACTGATGGCCTGTCGAGCCTCAGCATTCAAACTGGGCAAAACTTGACCAATTTCAACTCCATACTCTTGCGCCAATTGTTCTGCCGACAGGTCCAGGCCCTCTAACGTCGTCAAATTTCGTAACAAAATGGCACCGTCTGTCGTTGCGATACAGATTCCTGCCGCATCAAGTTGGAGCACCTGTCCCGGCGTACCGCGAGTGGTTGATACAGAACGAGCCGACCCCACTACAATGGGACCTCCAGTCAACCAGAGTTTAGGCAGTCCCAGTTGGTTGCGGATGGGTCCAAAATCTAGCGCTCTTACCAAGTTACAGAGATCCTGACTCCTGCTATCAAAGGATAGGATAGAGGCCGCTGCTGGACGATCGCTAGGACCGAAATAACTGCGTTCTGATAAGTCTTGTAACTGTAGTTGTACCCGATCGGCCATCATGTCCTGGACTAATTCGCCGAAAGAACTGACCGCTGCTGCCAAACAACGAGCATTTAACTGAAAAACCGTATCCTCCGGCAGAATGGGCACTGTTTTCTGTTTGAAAATGCGTCCCGCGTCAATTTCAGCAGTGACTTCGTGCCAAGTGACCGCATGTTGCGTTTCTCCTTTGAGCAATGCCCAAGAGGTTGCATATAAACCCGCATATTTCGGCAAAGGGGAATCGTGAAAGTTAATTGTTGCTTTGCGCGATCGTGCAATCACATCACTCGGGATAATCCACTGCACGTTATTGATACTGAACAGATAATCGTACTCGCGCTGAAGCAGTTGCTGCTGAAAGTCCTCTCGGGAAGCGGCGTGGGGAATCCCCTGTTGTGCCGCCCATTCTTGTAACGATCGATCCGTTGAATAGACCCCTAACACTTGACATTCTTGTTGCAACAGGATCTCTAGGCAACTCAGGGGTAAAATGCCGTCGCCTAAAACAAAACAAGAAAAACGCTTGGCCTGGATTTGGCTGTCCAAATCAGCAGCAATAGTCAAATCGGTTGCAATCTGCTGCTGCTCTGAGTCTGTCAAAAGGGGAAGCTCACAAACAAGCTGCTGGGGATTGGCCGCAAAACACTTCAAAAGCGTTTCCAGATAGGTCAAAATCCGAGCAACAACTGCATTGTCAAATTCTTGGCGATCGAAATGGATTTTTAGGGTAATTTCCGAACCGCCATAAACACTTAAGACCAAAGGATAGTGCGGTTGTTCTAACACCTCAAATGTCCTGTTGTCCCACCGATCTCCCTGAGAACGGATCTGGGTTTGTAAATCTGCATGGTCGAAGATTACGAGGCTGTTAAAGAGTGGGACACCTCCTGGCACCTCGCTCCACTGCTGAATAGCGCTCAGAGGGGTGTGTTCGTAATCCCTGAGCGTCAACCACTGATTTCGGACCGCTTTGAGCCAGGACGACAGTTCTATTTCAGGGTTGATTGAGATCCGTAAGGGCAGGGTATTAATAAAAAGTCCCACCATTGCGTCCATGGCTTCAATAGCCGAATATCGACAGGCCCGAGTTACCCCAAAGACAACGTCCAACTCGTCGCTATAGCGACTCAGTAATAAAGCCCAAGCCCCTTGAAACAGCGTATTGAGCGTCACGTCCTGGGTTGGGCAAGAGTTGTAAGAGCAGTCGATAACGTCTGAGACAATTGAGTCTGCAATAATCCGTAGCCCGATGCGGGCTCATAGGTCAAGTTCGCAAAACGAGTAGGTTGCGTAAAGCCCCGCAGCAGATTTTGCCAAAAGGGTTCGGTTGTGGCAAAAGATTGCTGCTCCAACCAAGCAATATAGTCCTGATAGGGACGACGATCGGGCAAAGAACTTTTTTGCCCAAGGATTTTGCCGTCGTATAGCGCAAACACTTCTTGCAGCACCATTGCGATCGATCGACCATCTAACAACGCGTGGTGAAACGTCCACACCAAGGTATAGTCCGCACCCTCTCGCTGGAATACAGCCAGACGCATTAAGGGCGCTACAGTCATATCAAAGCCTGCTTGTCGATCTCGCCACAAAAATGCTGTCAGTCGTTCGTTTTGTTCTGAATTTGGCAATCCTTGTAAATCGTGCTGTGTCACAGACAGGTCAACCTGTTCGTGAACCTGCTGGCGGAGTTGAAGAATCGCGTCTGTGGAAAAACTTGTTCTCAAAACGGAATGTCTCTCCAAAACTTGCTGCCAGCTTTGTATTAAGACTGAAACATTCAGTGTTTCGCGTAAATTGCAAATAACCTGTTCAATGTAATATCCCTGACGATCTTCTTGGGTGCTATGAAACAGCATTCCCTGCTGCATTGGAGATAGGGGATAACCGGAAAGTATTTTCATTGATGTCAAAGGTTCTAATAAAAAATACGATAGATACCAGGTTGTAAAACTTTTACTTTCACGGCATTGCCTAGGGAAAGCTTGAGTTATTTTCTTCTTTGAATTTTGGAGCAAAAAATACTAAATCTTAATACATCTAAATGTTAGCATGAAGGAAACTATCAACAAACGTCTCGACTCCGTCTCAATTTTCTCTATTTATAAAGACATCGTCAAGTTGTCTCCAGCTATAGCTTGATTAATGCAATTTTTGTTACAAATTTTTATAATAGCCTCAGAAGAAAAGTTAAGCTATATTGTTGTCCTCAGCTTTTCTAGGTAAAAGGTTGTCAATAGAAAGGATGTATGGACAGTCATTCCTCTAACCACCAATACAATCGACGCAAGATTTTGAAGTGGACTGGACTTGCGACGGGAGCGGCAATATTGCCACCTGCTTTGTATCTATTGCAAACCTCCCTGGTCGCCGCCAAGGCCAAGTATTTTGAGTCCAGTCAAGTCTTACCCCAGCCTCAACCCAATGGGGCAAGTAAAGTGGTACTGGTCCGCAGCGAGGATCGGGTTACTGGAACCGTCGCGCACTCGATCTATTGCAACCCAGCAACATTCGTGGCAAAACCGTTTTTCTCAAGCCCAACTGCAACACCGCCGATCCTGCACCAGGGGCAACGGATACCCAATTACTAGAGGCACTGGTGCAGGAATTGCAAAATGCTGGGGCTGGCAAGATTACTCTGGGCGATCGCTCGGGGATGGCCGAAACTCGGCAGGCAATGCAACAAAAAGGTTGGTTTCAATTGGCGGATCGGTATGGGCTTCATCCGTTAGTGTTGGATGAGTTGACCGTCGATCGATGGCAGTATTTTGCCGCTAAAGGAACCCATTGGCAGCAGGGATTTGCATTTGCAAGGCCCGCTCTAGATGCCGGAGCAATTGTCAATACCTGTTGTTTAAAAACCCATGGTGGAATTCGTTCTTTTACGCTTTCGCTCAAAAACAGTGTGGGACTGGTTGCCAAACATGTTCCCGGCGATCGGTTTAACTATATGAACGATTTGCATACCTCGCGTCACATCCAGCAAATGGTTGCCGAAATCAATGCCGTTTATCAACCTGCCTTTGTCTTAATGGATGGTGTAGAAGCTTTTATTAAAGGCGGCCCTGCCTCTGGGGATACAATTCCCGCAAATGTAATTTTGGCCGGAACAGATCGGGTTGCTATAGATGTGGTTGCGCTGGGGATACTGCGATCTCTGGGAACATCGTCAGAAGTTTCGCAAGGATCGGTTTGGAAGTTAGGACAGATTCAGCGAGCAGTCGAACTAGGCTTGGGAGCAAAACATCCCGATCAGATTGAAATTGTGACGGCTGATGGCGCAAGCCAGAAAATGGCCGATGGGATTCGTAAATACATCACACTTTAAAAATCAAATTTGTTGACAAAATTTCACACAACATGAAAACAATTGAGTCTGCACGAACTATTTTTCAAGACTTAGCTAAATTGTCGGCAGAAAAACGCGAACTATTCGAATGCTTGCTCAAGCAGCAGGGTGAAGATTTAACCCAACTTCCTATCCCCCTCAGAGAACCCTCTGACACTATTCCATTATCCTATCCCCAAGAGCGAGTTTGGACCATTTCTCAACTCACGCCAGATTCCTCGGTCGACAATGTGCCTGTTGGCTTCCATATTTCCGGTGCCTTTAATGTAAAAGTCTTTGAGCAGAGCCTTCGCGCGCTGATTCAGCGCAATGAAGTTTTACGAACCCATTGCATGATTCAAGACCAGCAGGCCACTCAAAGCGTTCGGACCTCGGTCGAGCCTTGGATTCAAGTTATTAATTTGTTCGACTTACTCGAAACCCATCGACTGGAGCGTGCCATCGGTCAAGCTACAGAGATTGCCCAAACTCCCTTCGACTTGAAACAGGACTTACTGTTACGCGCCACCGTGTTTTATCTTGGGGAACGAGACTTTGTGGTTTTGCTGGTTGCCCATCAGCTTGTCACGGACGGACTTTCCTTTAGATTTCTGCTGCAAGAATTGGCAGAGTTATACAATGCCAACCTCACAGGTGTCCTTCCTGTCCTCCCAGAAATCTCCGCCCAGTACGCCGACTTTAGCATTTGGCAACGTCAATGGTTTGCAGATTCTCTCTTTACGCCTCAACTGTCTTATTGGAAAGAGAAACTCCAAGGTGCACCCTCTCAGCTCAAACTGCCTATCTCGTCAATCCGCCAACAGTCTACCCACAAGGGAGCAAGTGAAAGTTTCAAATTCTCAGCGCAAAAGTCTGACCAGTTTAGGCAGCTTTGCCGAGAGCAGGGCGTGACCGTTTTTATGGCGTTTGTTGCCCTATTTCAAATCATATTGCAGCGGTGTAGCGGACAGGACGATATCAGCATTGGCACGCTCATTTCAAGCCGAAACCGCCGCGAAACCGAAAAACTGATCGGAAATTTTTCCAATAACTTGCTTTTGCGCACAAAATTTACGGATGAAATGACTTTTTGCGATCTCCTGATGCAAGTAAAAGACCAAACTCTGGAAGCTTACAGCCATCAAGATCTCCCTTTTCAATACTTATTCGAGCGCCTCAAAAACGTCCCAAAGTTTCAAGTCTTGCTTCTTCTGAGAAATAGCACCATTGCCCAAAGTTTTGACTTGAATGGGCTGGAGGTGCAAAATCTGGACATCGATCTAGGCTTAACCCGGATGGAAATGAATCTAGATATTACAGATGATACTAAAACCCCCATTTTTGGGAAGTTGGAATACAAAACAGATTTGTTTGATACAATTGTCATCCAACAAATACTCCAAAATCTCCAGGCATTGCTCGTTTGCATAGTGGAAGATCCCAATCAAAAATTAATAGATATTGCACTACTGAAAGAAATTCATCCTCCTCAGTGGGACAATGCTATTCAACCAGACCAAAGAGATCGAAGACAGGCTCCAGATGGAGATCGATCCTTTACAGAAACCCAAGCACGATCGCTGAGATTTGGTCAGACCTATTGGGTGTAGCGCAAGTTGGCCTTCACGATAACTTTTTTGAATTAGGAGGGCACTCTTTACTGGCGGTAAAACTGTTTGCCTTAATAGAACAGCGTCTTGGCAAAAAGCTACCTCTCTCCAT
>JAAURS010000317.1 GCA_012032135.1 Acaryochloridaceae cyanobacterium RU_4_10
TCCGCGCCAAACAATCTCGATACTTGCCCACTGTCCTCACCCATGCCGAAGCGATCGCCGTTCTGAACCAGCTTTCTGGCGTGCACCAAATGGTCGCAAAACTTTTATATGGCAGTGGACTCCGTCTATCCGAAGCATTACGATTGCGAGTGAAAGATATTGATTTTGCTCAGGCTCAGCTTGTCATTCGCGATGGCAAAGGTAGCAACAGTCGGATTACAATGCTGCCCGCTAGTATTGTCGATCCTCTCCAAGCCCATCTTCAGTGCGTGCGACGACAACACCAACAGGATTTAGCGCAAGGATACGGTTCAGTTTATTTACCCTATGCCTTAGAACGCAAATATCCCAATGCCGATCGTCAATGGATTTGGCAGTACGTTTTCCCCGCAGAACGCATTTCTAAAGACCCGCGCAGTAGCATTGTCCGTCGGCATCATCTAGATGAAAGTGGGTTGCAAAAGGCTGTCAAGCAAGCAGGGTTTGCAGCAAAGATCGATAAACGGGTTTCTTGCCATACCTTCCGTCACAGTTTTGCAACCCAGCTTTTGCAAATCATTACGATATCCGCACTGTTCAAGAACTACTGGGTCACAAGGATGTCAAAACAACTATGATTTACACTCACGTCCTTAACAAAGGCGGTCGGGGTGTTCTCAGTCCCCTTGATGCTTGTGCTTGAGCGAGAGAAGCAATTGCCTTACGCAATCTCCAAAACAAACCCAGGCAGTACGTCTTCTCCCGATACGGTAGCAGGAAGTTGCATAACTTCCACCGCTTGGCCCGTCCGATAAATTTCGACCGTGCAATCTTGGGGGTTAATCAACCACCCCAACCGCAATCCGCTGGCTAGATATTCTTGCATCTTGTCTTGTAGCGGTTTCAAGCGATCGCTCTCAGAGCGTAACTCAATGACGAAGTCAGGACAAATGGGCGGGAATTTGCGTTGCTGTTCTGGGGTGAGGGTATTCCATCGCTCCAGCTTCACCCATGCCACATCGGGAGAGCGATCGCCCCCACCGGGGAGTTTGAAGACTGTCGAGGAACTGAAAACTTCTCCCAAACCAGTTTGTTCGTTCCACATGCCAAGTTTGACGATGTAATGAGCCTCTCTTTTCCCACTCTCTCCGCCAACTGGTGACACAATAATCAACTCTCCTTCAGGGCTACGCTCCATTGCCACATCTTTATTCGCCATGCACAGCTCGTAAAACTGTTCATGGGTCAGGGTTCGCGTCAATGGCTCTAAGTTCAAAACGATGGCCGTCATATCGGTCGTCCCGCGATCGCGCTTTTCCCCATTTTAGGCAATCGCTCTTGTATTTCTTGTCCCTGCCTAGCCCCGATCGCATTCCCATTTTTCAACCTACCCAACAAAACAATGATTTTGCATAAGGTCTGCCTCAGGGCTTAGGATAGACAGTGGTTGTGCTCCAGTTGGGTAAACATTAAAAACTATGGATACTAAAACCTTTAAACGCTCTTTGCATCAATCAGAGCACTACCATCGTAAGGGCTTTGGCCATGAAGCAGTGGTTTCTTCCCTCCTAGACTCTGAATATAAAAGCAATTTAATTCAAGAAATTCGAGACAATGGTTATACCCTCACCCGTGGGGACGTCACTATTCGCCTTGCCGAAGAATTTGGGTTTTGTTGGGGTGTAGAACGCGCGATCGCCCTTGCCTATGAAACCCGCCAACAGTTCCCCACAGAACGCATCTGGATTACCAACGAAATTATCCATAACCCCTCCGTCAACCAAAACCTTCGGGATATGGCAGTCCAGTTTATTCCCGTAGATGAGCGGGGTATCAAAGACTTTTCAGTGGTAGAAGGTTCTGATGTGGTGATTTTGCCCGCCTTTGGTGCCAGCGTCCAAGAAATGCAGCTCCTGACCCAAAAAGGGTGCACCATCATGGATACCACCTGTCCCTGGGTTTCCAAAGTTTGGAACAGCGTTGAAAAGCATAAAAAAAAGTAACTTTACCTCCATCATCCACGGCAAATATCAACACGAAGAAACGATCGCCACTAATTCCTTTGCCGGAATTTATCTCGTAGTCCTCAACTTAGAAGAGGCTGAATATGTCTGTGACTACATTTTGAACCCAGCAGAAACCCAAGAAGGGCGATCGCAGCGCAGGACAGAATTCCTGACAAAATTCAAAAATGCCTATTCCGAAGGCTTCGATCCAGAAAAAGACTTAGTCAGTCTTGGGGTGGCCAACCAAACCACCATGCTCAAAGGCGAAACCGAACAAATTGGTAAGCTCTTTGAACGCACCATGATGCGTAAATATGGCCCGACAACTTTAAACGATCACTTTATGAGCTTTAACACCATTTGCGATGCCACTCAAGAGCGTCAAGATGCCATGTTCCAGCTCGTAGACGAACCCTTAGATTTGATGGTGGTGATTGGGGGGTATAACTCTTCTAATACAACCCATCTTCAAGAAATTTCCATCGAGCGCGAAATTCCGTCCTATCACATTGACAGCGCAGACCGGATCGGCCCTGGCAACCAGGTCGAGCATAAACCCTTGAATCAATCTTTAACCATCACGAGCAATTGGCTACCAGAGGGTTCTCTTGTGGTGGGCGTCACCTCAGGAGCCTCTACCCCCGATCGCGTTGTTTCAGATGTGGTCCAAAAGATTTTTGCCCTGAAAGGAGCACTGCAACCTTCAGGTGTGGCTACTTTGTAATAAAAAAGGCCAGAAAGAGGACAAAAGCACTTACAAAACCAGCAATGGCCATAATATCGAAATTTCGTTTGAGACTCGTGAGTCGTCGATCTAGCTTTTGAATATTGGCTTGCTCTGAGTAAAGGGATGCATTGAGATGCTGGAGAGAACTCTCTAACCATTGCAAACGATCGGCATCTTCTCCAGTCAGGTGGGATTCCCCATTTGAGTTTTGATTGAGCGCTTGGCTTCTGCGCTGAATTTCTTCGCGCACTTGACGGGTCATTGCATCAAAATCAAACCGGAAATTGGTGAGTTGTGCTTGAATCTGTTCGTGACGGACTTCAAATTGAGACTCTAACTGTAAAAACCGCTTGTCTAACCCATCAGGCCGATCTGGCAAACTATCTAGAAACTGCTTGGTTTTTTCAAGGTTGGCCTGCATTGCTTCATGGGTATGACTCAACGCAGCAAACTGCGATCGAATCTGGGACAGTTCTTCTAACACCCCAATGGACTGAGCAAAACGCTGCCTCAACTCTAATAGCTCTTTTTCTAGTCGGTCGATCTCGTTCAATGTCTGTCACCCTAGTCTGTCCGTCGTTGATTGGAATAATCTCTAAGATGCTGCCCACACTGCGGTTCGGGATGCCATTTTAAGTTAATTGCCTTAAGCAAGAACGGTAAGGCTATTCAGCAACTGACTCAAGTTTGACTTTAACGCATTAGTTTGCTCGCATAAATAATTTAAGTGTTGAATTTCCCAGGCTGCTTTGAGCAATCGGTAGGGTTCTGTTGATGGGCCAAAAACTTGCGCGATCCCGTCAAAGAACGATTGATAAGATTTATCCTGTGGCCATTCCTTAAAAATTGTATCCAGCCATTGAAAGGCTTCATCCGAACTGACTGCCCAGGCCGCACTGCAAATGTGAAGATTGACCTGTAAAGGAAACTCTTGTTCTTGTGAATTTTGGAACGCAAGGCGGAAATAATTCATGGATTGTTTGGGCTTTTGCTGAAAGCGATCGGTCATCTGACCCGCAAGATACAGCGCGCTAACATGGTGTGGATTTCGTTGAAGCAGTTTTTCTAATTGATTGATTAATTCAGTTGCAACTTGAGCATCCGTCACAGATTGCAAAAAACTAGTTATTTTATCCTGGTCAAATTTTGATGGAATATCTAAAATTTGGAACAGCTTTGTTTTGACAGGACTTTGCAGTGGTGGAACGTTGGCAGGAACACCATTGGGTGGGCTGACTTTAGCCAATAGTTTTTCCAATAACCCCGGTCCCATCTGACTGTAACCCCGATGGACAGCTCGAATTGAGCTGGCAAGGTCTTCAGAAGAAGTGGTTTTTAGGAGATATCCTTTTGCCCCAGCCTGTAAGGCTTCCGTAATGCAGTCGTCTTGGTCGGAACCGCTCAGCAACAAAATTGCAATGTCTGAAAATTGACTGTTAATCTTCCTGACTGCCTCAATTCCCATCATGACAGGCATATTTTGATCGATTAACAGCACATCAGGCCGCAAATCCGCAGCCAATTGAATGGCTTCTACGCCATTACTGCCCGTACCCACAATTTGGATATCGGGCTCGGACTCTAGAAGCATCTTTAGCCCCTGAGTAATGACTTTTTGATCGTCAACAATAATGACTCTAATCATCGATCCAGTTTAGTGGTAGAACACGCATGGCAAATATTCCATAACGGAATTGTTATGGAATACTTCGGATAAGTTGAGGGGGATTTATCTCCAACCAGCATGGCATCTCCAAGCAAGATTATGCAAGGTTCCCCCCGTCAAAACTTATTTGAGTCGTTTCAAAAAAAGACTGTTTGGAACTTTTGTAAATTCATGAGGTGCAGTGAACCCCTAGGATGACTATACTCTTTCTTTCTCGGAAGATGAAGCGATCGCCCATAGCAATTCCCTAAAACCGATAGGGTACAGCTATGATAAAGAATAATTTTGCTGACTCGCGATCCAGTTGCTGAATGTAAGTCCTTATGGCGTCAAGTCCGCCTTACTATAACGAATGACAAGTTCTCCCTCTGCCCCCCTCTCATCCCCTTTGGGGCTTACTTTAAAAACCGCAATTCAAAATGGCGAATTTTTAATCACAGCAGAAGCGGCCCCACCCAAGGGCGGTAATATTCAACATATGTTGGAACAAGCAGCCCACCTAAAGGGCAGGGTCCATGCGGTGAATCTCACTGATGGGAGCCGAGCGGTCATGCGGATGTCTTCTTTAGCCGCCGCTATTGTTTTACAACAGCATGGCATTGAACCTATTTGCCAAATGGCCTGCCGCGATCGCAACCGGATCGCACTTCAAGCCGATCTGCTGGGAGCCCACGCGCTAGGCATTCATAATATTCTGGCCTTGACGGGCGATCCCGTTAAAGCTGGAGATTATCCCAACGCAAAACCCGTCTTCGATCTAGAATCCGTGCGGCTCCTACAAACCGTGCGGAAACTGAATGCGGGACTAGATGGCAACGACCAACCCTTGCCCGATGGTCCTACTCAGTTACTGGTTGGAGCCGCCGTTGACCCGC
>JAAURS010000023.1 GCA_012032135.1 Acaryochloridaceae cyanobacterium RU_4_10
TTATGTATTCGAGAATACAAAATTTCAACCCAGAAATTTAAACTCTGTTTGCGTCTATACAGAAACACAAAATCAAGTCCAAATTATACACTAAGAAGCCAGAGTCAATCGACTTAACGAACTTTGAAAATAAAATTTACAAAGCTTTAGAACCATCTCAGATCCTGACCTTGATTAAGGCTCATTGTTCTAGAGGAAGACTGTACACGGATGTCGAGAAAATAAAAAGCCTATTGAGAGAAAAAATTATTTCTCTCACCAAAAATAATTCGCCCCAACCGCACCATCGTCGATCCCGCTTGGATGGCTAGGGGATAATCGTCTGACATTCCCATCGAAAGTTCCGTTAGCGGCAAAGGGGTTATGGCATGTGCGCGGATATGCTGGGCGATCGCAGCCGTTTCTTCAAACACAACCCGCTGTTCTGAGGGAGAAAGATCGATCGGCAGAATGGTCATCAGCCCTTTGAATTCTAATCGGTGGCAATCGTAAAGGGCAGCTAAATCTTTGAGTAATTCTTTGCCATTCCATCCAAATTTCTGGGGATCATCTCTCAGCTTGACTTGTAGACAAATTTTAGGTGGAGATTTTAGATCGGCAGCCAATAGATTGAGCCGTTGTGCCAAGGCTAAACTATCCACGGAGTGAATCCATTGAAACTGCAAGAGAGCTTGTTTCACCTTATTCTGCTGGAGATGCCCGATAAAATGCCAAGTAACGTCCGTTAAGTCTGCCAGCTCTTGCTGCTTTTGAGCGGCTTCTTGAATGCGACTTTCACCAAAATCTCTTAACCCTGCGGCATAGGCTTCACGCATCAGGTGAGTGGGAACAGTTTTGGTCACTGCGATGATGCGGGTGCGATCGGGAATCTCTTGACGCAACTGAGCCACCCGCTCAGCCACAGAATGCAATGCAGACCAATCAGACATCAAAACGTTTGACGATGAATTGCTTGTAATCTATCGTAATCTTTTTGTGCGCCCTCACGCCGAAACACCCTCAACGCACCTTCTGTAATGATGCGGGCTTCATTTCGCACAATTGGATCGAATGTGATTCCTTGTGGGGTGTGGGTGACTACAAAAAATAAGCGCTGAGCGTACAGAGTGGTATACAGTGCGCGATCTTTTTCAAAAGAGCAAATACTGAACAACAATCCAAAGGTTGGATGGTTAAGGTAGGTTTCGCTAATCATTAGAAGGGTTGGTCAATACCAGACGGGAGGATGTGCTGAACAGTATTGCAAAGCCTCAACGCATACGAGATGCGAGGGCAGACGAGTCTGATTGTATCTTGAAATGGCTGGAATTTTGGGGACTAGAGCGGATTACAGGGACGTCATCCCCAAGGAAACTCGTAGTACCAGTAAAAGACAGAGGAGACTCAAGGCCCACCAATCTCGCAGTTTCATCCGCAGTTGTTGCCACTGGACTTGATGTCGATTGGGACTTGTGAACCCTCGAACGGTCATAGCACTGGAAATTTGTTCGGCGCGGAGAAAAAGGTTTCCAATCAGGCGATCGGCCACTGTAAGCCAGAGTTGGGCTGCACCGCGTAGCCCTAACTTTTGCCAGTTAATGGCACGGGTTCTAACGGAGCGAACTAAGTTCTGCACTTCTTCCAAAACCAACGGGATGAATCGCAGAGAGAGGGTCAATGTCAAGCCGATTTCAATGACGGGAATTTTCCAACGACGCAACGGACGAATGAATTGCTCTAAGGCTGCAGTGATTTCTTCTGGTGCAGTGGTGAGTAGGAATAATGTGGTGCCGTAGATCAGGGTGAAATAACTGGTTGCAATTTGGATGCCAAGTTGAAGAGAGCGGCGGGTGATGGTGAGGGGGCCTGCTTTGAGAAGGGTATATTGGTAGGGTTTGCGAGCGAAGGAGGGAGAAGGAGATGGGGAAGATGAGCGGGGAGATGAACTGAGCCATCCCATTGGGTTATACCAGGGACGCTGTTCTGGAGGGTTAGAGGGTGAAGGGGGAGACTGGGAAAATTGAAGTTCGTTGGCAGGAAGTCTAGACTGATACCGCACATCCGAACCATCGGGCATGACGGCTGTAATTCCTAGAACCAGGGTGCAAAAGAGCAATACCCATCCAACCTGTTGGCGCAGGACACGCCACGGAATCCGTGCTGAGAGTGTGATGGCAAGAAGGACAGCTACAATGCCTATCCGCCAGGAAAGCGGTGCGAGCAGGGGTGTGACCAGAAACGTCATCAACCAGGCTGTTTTTACTCTTGGATCGATCCGATGCAGCCAAGTAATAGGTTGTTCGAGATATAACCCTAAGGGTAGCGAACGTAATAAATCCATTCCAGGTTGATACGATGGGCAATCGGTTTGACAGTTGGCGGGTCCAGTACACCCTATCGAGGCACGATGTCTTGCACCCCCACGAAATGCTGCATTTCGTCCAACTCCTTATATATAGTCTATCCCTCAGATGCCTACTGTGTGGCGGAGATGCACCGAATGGAGAAAGAAGATGTGGAAATATGTTTTGTTTAATAAACCTTACGGTGTCCTCACCCAGTTTAGCGATGCGTCTATCAATCCTCGACCCACTTTAAAGGACTACATTGATATTCCTGGAATCTATCCGGTGGGTCGTTTAGATAAGGATAGTGAGGGTTTGCTGTTGCTGACCGACCGGGGCGCGCTGCAACATCGGCTCAGCGATCCTCAGTTTGGTCACGCCCGGACCTATTGGGTGCAGGTGGAGGGCGTTCCTCAGGAGTCAGCCTTAGCAGCATTGCGGCACGGGGTAAAAATTCAGGATTATCAAACCCGTCCCGTTCGAGTCCGCATTCTTCCTACGGAACCAGACCTTCCCCCTCGCGATCCCCCCATTCGCGATCGCCAACACATCCCCACAACCTGGATTGAAATGACGCTCACCGAAGGTCGCAACCGTCAGGTCCGGCGGATGACGGCTGCTGTGGGGTTCCCGACGCTGCGATTGATTCGAGTGCGATCGCCCACCTCAGTCTGGATGGATTAGCGCCGGGACAATGGCGATTCCTGAATAAAGCGGAATGGACCCAACTCCATCAATTGACGGGCCTGCGTAATTAGAAAAAACCTAGCAAAAAGTTCAGTGTTTTATCGGATGGCAAATCAAACCAGGATCCATAAGATGGGAGAATCCCCTTGGTGTAAGCGCGATCGCATTCCATCAGAGCTATAGATCGTTATCTCTCAAAGGTCTAATCTCTATGGCTGGAGGGGCATACTCAAAATCTAGAAAGATTTTGCACAAAGATAAACTTTAATCCCTCATGAACACCATGACTCAGCCCCTTGACTCCATTGAAAATCCGTTTGTCGCTCTTCAAGGGGCAGATCTAGAGGACCGTGAAAGTGACCCTCTAGATTTAGAAGAGTTTCCAGGTGATATCCCCACGGTTGTACTGCCTAACAAGGTGATTGCATTAGAAGCCGCAGGACGCACTGATGTAGGCGAGTCCCGACAACACAACGAAGATTTTTTTGTCATTGACCATCGAGTGACCCAAATTATCGCTCCTGATGACATGAGTCTTTACAGTCGGGGATTGTATATCCTTTGTGATGGGATGGGGGGCATGCCAAAGGCGAAGTTGCAAGCCGATTAGCAGCAGAAACCTTAGTTCAATACTTTTCCAATCATTGGAAAGAGGAGATCCCCAGTGAAGCAGATCTCAAAGACGCCATTTACTGTGCCAATCAAACCCTCTATACCCTTAATGAGGAAGGACAATCCCTCCGGGGCAAGGGACGGATGGGGACAACACTTGTTTTGGCGTTGCTGAAGGACACCCAATTTAGATTTGCCCATGTAGGAGATAGTCGCCTCTATCGATTGACGCACCATCATGGGTTTGAACAACTCACGGTCGATCATGAAGTGGGCCAGCGCGATATCAGGCGTGGGGTTGCGCCAGATCTCGCTTACGCGAGACACGATGCCTATCAGCTCACCCAAGCCTTAGGACCCAGATCCAATGACTTTCTGCGACCCGACACCCACAGCTTAACGCTCAAGGAAGATACAGTATTCTTGCTCTGTTCCGATGGTATGACGGATAACGATCTATTAGAACGTCATGAAGAAACTCATTTGAAGCCTTTACTAGATTTTGAAAATTCGCTGGAAGATGGGCTGAAAAAGCTCGTCGATCTGGCCAATGCTAAAAATGGTCATGACAATATTACGGTGGTTGGCCTCCGAGCAAAGCTTTCATTTCAAAAGGTTCCGCCTCTCCCTGTCACCGCCTACGATTAAGTAGGGCTAATTTAGGGGTGCATAAGGGCTTCTGGTGTTGGGAATTTCACTGCTGGTGATATAACGCTGTTGTTCGATCTGTTGTAAATATCGTTTTTCTTGATAATAGAGGCGTTTGAGATCTTCTAACTCTTGAAAACATCGATCTTCTTCGGCTAATAACACGTCGGCTTGGTCTGATACGTCCTCTAGGGCCTGAGCCAAATAATCATTCAGCATGGGTTTTTGGTCGTATTCACGACTGACTTCTTTGAGAGCGGATTGCAGCATATCTAATAAATGACGGCAGCGTTTCTCACAGGCAATGCGTTCTAGGGTTGCAACGGAGGTCCGAATGGAAAGGGTGGGACGCAGAATTTCAATTTCTGTGGTCTCTGTGAGCTGGATGAGGTGAAAGATTTGTTGGATTTCTTGGCTGCGATCGGTGCATAAGTCCTGGAGAGCAGAAATCAAATCCACGTCAGCGGGGTTTATTTGAAGTTCTGGATGGTCCAGTTGCTCTGGATTTTGGTCTGCGAGTTGCTCTTCAACCCCTAAAATTTGCCGCCACAAAAACCGATGATGGGAAAAGGTGAATTCTAGATCGTGTTGCCGGAGGGCTTCTCTAACATCTTGACGGTGGTAGGGACAGTGCAGATAAATCCTCAGCAGTTGTGCTTCAGCGGATTCCCGCAGGCTGTAGTCAATGGAACGCTGCCATTTTTGCGATCGCCCGTGCCAGCGTTGACCTCGGACCTGTTGGCGGAGGGCATCTTCAATTTGGAGGGTTTGGCGGGCGTCCCCTTGGCTCAACCATTCAGCGCAGCGGTGAGTGTAGTGGGTCCGCAGGGTGGCGTTGGGGAGTTTGCCCAAGAGCTGCACAATGTCTTGGGTGACAGATTGAAATTGGTCGGCTTGTTGGAGATCTTTTCCAGCTAAGGAAGCTTGGATTTGCCAATCCAACCAGAGGGGAGCCGAATCAATCAGGTCTTGATAGGCGGCGGGGCTCTGTTCTTTGAGGAACTCATCTGCATCTTTACCGTTGGGTAAGTTCAAAACCCGAAGCTGAACTTCACCCCGCAGAGCCAGTTCTTCGACTTCAGAGATGGCGCGCTCGGTTGCCTTCTGACCTGCTTTGTCGGCGTCGAAATTCAGGATGATGTGTTTGGATTCGGTGTAGCGCAGGAGTTGCCGAATTTGAGCGGAGGTGAGGGCGGTGCCCATGGAGGCTACGGCATTGGTAATCCCCGCCCCGTGCAACGCAATCACATCAAAATATCCTTCCACAACGATCGCTTTGTCCTGCTGAACGATCGCTTTGCGGGCGAGGTCTAGGCCAAATAAAATCTGACCTTTATTGAAAAGTTCGGTTTCGGGGGAGTTGAGGTATTTGGGTTCTTCGTTGGTGAGGGTGCGGCTGCCAAAGCAATGGTGCGGCTTTGGATATCGTGGATGGGAATCATCAGGCGATCGCGGAAGCGATCGTAGTGTCCCTGCTGGTTTTGGCGGGGGACGATCAACCCAGCTTGTTCGACCAGTTCGACGGCAATGCCTTTTTCTTGGACTAAATAGGTATAGAGGGTTTGCCAACCCCCTGGGGCATACCCCAACTGAAACTGTTGGAGGGTTTCTTCACTCAGTCCGCGTTTCTGCTCGACATAGGAGAGAGCGTGGTGTCCGCTGGGTTGGCGCAGGGCGTGGGCGTAGAATTGACCTGCGATCGCCATCACTTCATAGAGTCTTTCTTTGAGGGAGAGTTGTCTTTGGAGTTCTTGACGTTCTTCTTGGGCTAGGGTTTTGACTGGAACCTGATAGCGTTGGGCCAAGTCTAAAACAACTTCAGCAAAGGATTGTTTGCGCAGTTCCATCAAAAACTTGTAGACATTTCCGCCCGCACCACAGCCGAAACAGTAATAAAACTGTTTTTCTGGACTAACGCTAAAACTAGGAGATTTGTCATCATGGAATGGGCAGGACCCTACAAACCCTCTTCCTTGTTTGCGGAGCACAACATGCTCGGCCACCACATCCACAATGTCAGCGGCTTGACGCACTTGTTCCACGGTATCGGGGTGTAGGCGAGGGGTAGGCATTTACTCCAGTGGACTGTCTTGCAAATTGCTTCCCTCAGTGTAGAGGTTAACTTCGTGGTTGTCAGACAACACAACACTGTACGCTCAAAACGATTGAAATGGCTGTCTTATGTTCTGGGAGGGGGAGCCATCAGTCTGGTCTTAGCGGTTGTTGGACTGTGGTTGGCCAGTCCCGTTTTGACTTATAAGGGTGTCCCTCTTAATATTTTATTTAAGTTTTTAGCGGATTCAAAAGCTCGACATGCTTATTTTTCTCACAACAAAGAAGCTTTGCACGGTCGGCTCCAGGAGATGGGGGTTGAGGAGGAAATTAAAGCCTATTACCGCCCGCAAATCCAAAACGAGCAAGCGCTCGATCGACATATTCACCAATTGATGTACGACAATACGGGCTATGTTGGCAAAGCCTATACGGTTGATGCTCAAGGTTTACTGGTTTCCCGTTCCTCAACACCTTCAGAGTTTCAGCAGTGGTTTGCGCTGGCCCACAAATTAGATTTGGTGACAAGTTACAAAGTGGAAAACAATGAGGTTATTGTGACGACCCCTAAAGGAACACTGATTCCTTTTTCGGTTATTGCAAATCTTTACTCCATTTCAGATTTAGAGAAGTGGCTCGCATTGCAACGGTAAGGATCGTGGATTTAACTGTGGAGCCAGGGTGAAAAAGGATTTAAATCCGCGACCTAAGCACAATGGGCCAACAGTCCCTTGAACAGCAACAATCCATCGGTATAGCCCAACATGGGGTCTGAAGCCCTCTCTGGATGGGGCATCATCCCCACGACATTCCCCTGACGATTGCAAATCCCAGCAATATTATTGACCGACCCATTTGGATTGGCCGCCTCCGTTGGATTGCCAGATTCATCGCAATAGCGAATCACTACCTGATGATTGGCTTCCAACTCTGCAATCGTTTCTGCATCTGCATAGTAACAGCCCTCTCCGTGGGCAATTGGCAGCGTAATCACTTGCTGCGGCTGATACTCCCTCATCCAAGGTAAATCCGTGCGCTCAACCTTTACAAAAACGCGATCGCACACAAAATGTAAATCGCGATTCCGCATTAAAGCCCCTGGTAACAATCCGGCTTCCGTAAGCACTTGAAACCCATTACAAATCCCCAATACCCATTTCCCCGCCGCCGCATGGTCTAGAGTTGATTGCATGACTGGAGAGAACCGCGCGATCGCCCCGCACCGCAGATAATCCCCGTAGCTAAATCCGCCCGGAATCACAATGACATCCAGATCGTCAATATCCGTCTCCTCATGCCAGACCATTCGAGTGGGTTGCCCTAACAAATCGCGAGACACCATTGCCATATCGCGATCGCAATTAGACCCTGGAAAAACCACCACGCCAAAGTTCATGATTATGCTCCCGTTGCAACCGTTTCCGTCAGGGCCGTCAATTCAAAGCGATAGTTTTCAATCACCGTATTGGCCAACAAGCGATCGCACATGATATCGAGTTGGGTTTCTGCGGCTTGTTGTGACTGGGCACTAATATTTAACTCAATGTATTTTCCAATGCGCACGTGCTCCACATTGTTATAGCCCATATGGCTCAAGCCGGATTGTACCGCAGTTCCTGCGGGGTCCAAAACCGAAGGCCGTAGCGTTACATAAATTTTGGCGTGATAATGTTGCGTCACTTTCATAGCCTGCACAGACTCCATGTTCGACTGTACCGGATTCTGCCCTAACTTGACCGTGAGATCGGGATCGATCCCTCTAAAAAGATTCCCCCTAATGCAAGAATTGAGTATCGTGGTTTGGCTATTTGATGAAACTCGTTTGGCTTGTTTTGCTCTGTTTAGGATGGATGATTTGCCAAAGCCCAACGGCGATCGCAGGTTCTCTGCAAGAACGTCTGGAGCAGTTCCCAAATTGGCGATCGCCCCCCATCCTCCAGCCTGCCAAAGGGGATTTGTATTACCCAGACTGGTTTGCGGGTCAGTGGCAGGTCACCAGTACATTGGTAGATTTAGTGGCACCCCTCTCACCAGAGATTGTGACTCCTGGATTTGAAGCCAATCAAAAGACCCTAAACCAACCTGTAACCTTTCCAGTTCAATTTGGGCCAGAGACCTTTAAGATATCCGCCTTGCCACCGCTTCCATTTCCGGTGAGGCAAAATATCCCCTCTCAAGGCATTGTGGCCGATCGCGCCTATAACGGGATGAGTTTAGCAGAGGCATTACTGGGTCAAGCCGTTTTGAAATCCATTAAGGTGGACCCGCAATCTCCAAACCGTCAGGTCGCCCTCTTTCAAAATGGTCGGGAATTGGTGACACGCATTAGCGATCGCGCGGCTGAAACTGCCGATGGTAACTTTGTCAGCAGCGAACTCTACCAACAGGAATTTCGCAGTTCGACGCAGATCTATTTCAATCGAGTGGAAAATACGATCGCTTATCATCTAGTCTCTAGCGAACCGCTCCTCATTGAAGCAGATCAGGTGACTGCCATTTATTATCGCCTCAAGATCCAGATTACTTCAAGGCAAAAGATCGCCCCGTGACGCTTTACCGCTATCGGTTGCAATTTTTACCGAGATAAAAGGGAACCCTTAAGGTATACATCCAAGCAAATCGCCGATCGCGGTCTTTGGCAAAACGAGTGCAGAAATGGCCTATTCTGACGTTCCAGTTTACAGTATCAAGTTGGTCGAGCAGGACCAAACCACTAGCACCACGATTAAGGTCGGGAGCGATGAATACATCTTGGAGTCAGCCGAAGACCAGGGTGTGAAGCTCCCTGCTTCTTGTAATGCGGGTAAATGTATTACCTGCGTGAGTAGGCTATTGGAGGGTGAAGTCGAACAAGATCATATTTTTTTGAAGCCAGAAGAGGTGGCGGCAGGGTTTATCTTGACGTGTAAGTCTTATCCGCGTTCGGATTGTGTCATCTTGACCCATCAAGAAGATGTATTGCTAGACCAAAATTTTTAAGACATAGACAGCCTTTCTAAGGCAAAAGTTGCCGCTTCTGCAACATGGGGATGGGAGTCTTTTTGAAGGTACTTGAGCGCTGCCAAACTTTTAGGGGTCGGTAAATTGCCCAGTGCCTCTGACAATCGCTGCCGAATGAGCCAATCCTCTGATGGGATAAACTCCAACAGTAAAGGAACAGATTCCACATCGCCAATTTCACCCAATGCGGACATGGCCGCCATTTGGATGATGCTCTCAGAACTGTTTAGAGCTTGCCTCAACACCCCATTAGCCCGAGCATCCTTGAGATTGCCCAAGGACACCACTGCACTAAACTGAACGAGCCAACTGGTATCTTCAAAAAATGCTCTAACCAGTGGCTCAAAAGCACGTAGATCTTGAAGTGCTCCTAAGGCAGCGGCAGCATCAGCACGAGCGGCATAGTCTGTATCTCTTTCTAATAAGTTCAACAACAGATCGTAGCAAGCGGCATTTGGATTTTCCCCCAGAGTGAAGATAGCCAGGGACCGGACGGGTAAATGTTCGTCGTATAAAACTTTTTGAACCAATGGAACGGCATTGTCTGCTGGCAAAGATTTTAAGGCGGTTAAGGCCATGAGGCGATCGCGGGCATTGGTGCTCTCAAGCTGGTTTGCAATGATAGTGAGGTCAACTTGAGTCATAAGTCCCCAAAGGTTCCAAGGTTGAACGTTCACGCCCATTGTAAAGCTCCAGCAGGAGAACAGGGAATCGAACGGCTAAGATTGGTCCATGTCTGAAATAACGCTTCTCTGTTGTGCCTACGTACTAGGACTGCTGGGTACAGGACACCCTTGGGGAACCATCTTGCTTGCCAGTTTCCTTTTGGGGATAACGTTGCTGAAACGACAGCAATGGCGATTCTCAGTCCCTGAGGCTTGGCGCAATGGTCCAACGGCTCGGTGGTGGGCGATCGCAACGCTCATCAGTCTCTTGGCTGCGGTTCACCTTCAGATCGCAACCCCTCACCCTGCCTCCAACGATATCAGCCATCTCATCAACCCACCTCAAAGCACCCTTCAGTAAAGGTCGCGGGTACTATTGAAAGTCGCCCTGCCTTGACCCGTCGGGGCTCTTTTCAGGTCTGGCTGAAGCCCGCAAATGTCCTGCCCGATCGCCAGACTGTCTCGGGGAAACTCTATGTCACTCTGCCCCGTAAAACGGTTAAAGATCTCCGTCCCAAGCAATCCGTAACGGTGAGCGGTCAACTGTATCGACCGCAAGCGACAGCTCGACCTCACGGGTTTGACTTTACTGCGTTTTTGGCACGGGATGGAGCCTTTGCAGGACTAAAGGCACACAAGTTCGCATCGACAATCCTGGGTTGGATTGGGGTTGGGCGCTCAGGGAGCGATCGTACGATCGTTACAAAAGGGAACGGATGCAAGAACGGGTGCATTGCTGGGAGTGCTTGTATTGGGCAAAGATGCAGCAGACGTTCCCTACGATCTTAGAGATGGTTTTATCCAGGTAGGACTCGCCCATGCTCTTGCTGCTTCAGGGTTTCAAGTTTCATTAATTCTGGCTTCTGTCCTGACCTTAGGACGCGCCTTACCTACGTCTCGGCAAATTATGCTGGGCGCTTCTGCCTTGCTGTTGTATGGATTCTTGACGGGTGTAGAACCCTCGATTGTAAGGGCTATTTTGATGGGGTTTGCGGGTTTGGCAGCCTTGGGACTTCAGCGTCAAACTCGTCCCGTAGGCGTATTACTAGCTATTGCAACCCTCATGTTGTTGTATAAGCCCCTGTGGATCTGGGATTTAGGGTTTCAGCTCAGTGTGTTGGCAACCCTGGGACTTTTGATTACGGTACCACCCCTGGTAAAAGCACTCGATTGCCTTCCTCCCGTCCTTGCCACTGCGATCGCCGTTCCCCTAGCTGCAACGATCTGGACTTTACCCCTACAACTCTATACCTTTGGCGTTTTGCCCCTCTATAGTCTGTTTGCCAATGTGCTTACGGCCTTACTACTTTCCATTCTGACCATTGGTGGGTTTATTGCAAGTTGTCTTGCGCTGCTTTGGCCAGATTTAGGGAGTTTGATAGCTTGGTTTTTACTGTGGCCCACGCAACTCCTGATGGGTATTGTGATGGGCATTAGTCAACTACCGGGTCATGCTTTGGCAATCGGAAGTATTTCGCTGCTGCAATTGTTAGGGTTATACGGTTGCATTGGAGCGGTTTGGCTGCTGCCAAGATGGCAAAAACAGTGGCGATTTGTGGCAGTGTTAGGATTTCTCATCCTTGTGATCCCACTTTGGCATATCCAAACTCAGCGTTTTTTGGTGACGGTGTTCGATCGCACCCACATCCCCATGATGGTCATCGAACATCCCAATAGCACCGTGGTTCTCAACAGTGGCGATGCTTTAAACGCCAGTCAATCTCTGGTCCCGTTTCTTCAGCAAGAAGGGATTAATCGCGTGGATTGGGCGATCGCCACTCACCCCGACGATCTGTCAAAGTCTGGTTGGACCGCGCTGCTGAAAAAAATATCCATTACGCACCTGAGTCGCTGTATTCCACAAGCATTTCCGGCGGGGATAAAAGGGCAGCCGCAACGTCAGCTTGACGTGAATCCTCAGGAAAAATTGGCTCTTGGCCCTCTGCAAATGATTCTTTGGCGCGTCCAGCCCACCATTTTGGAACTCCAAATTGGTCCTCAGAGGTGGTGGATGGTAGATGGGAGCAATGAATCCGATTTTTTGGCTTGGCTGTCAACGGTTCCACTTCCGTCAATCCAGGTGTTGTGGTGGATGGGAGACCCCTTATCGCCTTCAATGGTGGAGCGGCTTCATCCTCAGGTATTGATCCTTTCAGGACGAAAGGTGACACCATCTGCGATCGCGGCCCTAGAAGCTGTGGTCCCAAAGGTGTTATGGACGGAACGAGACGGGACGATACAATGGACGCCCGATCGGGTTTTAGTTCTACGGTCAATCCTGGAGACAATACTCTTTCGTTTCTATGATGGCGATTTTCTGCAATCGTTACTCTATGCTCTCAGCGCTTAATCTTGTACAATACCCGTTAGACCATGCCTCAGGGAGAGGTGGCAGAGTGGTTGAATGCGGCAGACTCGAAATCTGTTTTGGGGCAACTCAACGGGGGTTCGAATCCCCCCCTCTCCGTTTCCAGGTCAGCAGTTTTGGAGTTAAGCTCAGCAAGGTGGGTAACGGCCTTGCTGTACTTGAGAAACAGGTTTAGCGTCGATCGATGTGAGTTTCCAACCTATCCTGCAACTCAAGAGAAAGATTCGACAAAAAGTCAAGCCCCGTCTGTTGTTCGATCGCATTAACGGTAGTTCGAAATTGCTTCCAGTTTTCTTCCTTAATACCTTGCTTATTGGGCATGAGAACGGCAATCACCCTCGTACTTTCTCTAACACCTTTGATGCCTTGTCCGGGCTGACTGCTCACCACGACAATCTTCCAAAGCGCCGCAGGGACCGCTATCTTCCCGCGAGCGATCGCCGTTGCACTCCCCAAACTGCCCGCACCGCCCCTCCCTACTGGACCTGCCATAATGTACAACTCATTCCCAAGCTTTGCCAAAACGCGACAATACCGTTCTAACCCCTCCCAAGGTCCGCGATTGTTGTCTGGGGCTTGGGGAACGATATTGGTCATCTTAAAAACCGCTGCTTCATCTGCTTGAGTGCGGTTGCGATCTGCCGCAGGCACCCAATGCCCGCGATCGAAACCGCTGTTGGTGTAGTCGTGGGGAGTGACCGCGTACCACTGAACCGGCAAATCCAGATCGGGAGTGAAAGGGGGACGGTCCAAAGTTCCGATTGAATCGCGATTGAGCTGCCAACTGACCCAGGCTGCGGTGTTGGTGGTACGGTCATACAGCAGTGCATATTGAGGTCTTAGAAATTGCTTGTAGCGATTGGAATCAAGACTAACGCCATGACTGGGATTACCCAACAGAAGTTGAATATTGTCCTTGCCTAAGAAGATCTGCGGTAGCGTACAAGCCCCACAGAGTAAGGCAGTCAAGAAAAGACTAATCAGTGACCTAAGCCCAAATCGCAAACATTGCATCAGTTTTAAGGATTCTCAAATTACCCAGTTCTATCGTCCTCTCAAATGGGTACCCTGAGACAATCAGGATTTCATTATTTTGGAGTTTACGGGCGTGTTGGGACATTTATCAATGGCGATCGCAAAATTAAAGCGGTCTTGGATGGTTTTATTTTGCTTGCCTTTGCTTTTCGCAACGTTACCCTCTTGGGGACAATCCTCTGTTGCAACCCTAGAACAACAGTTACAAACTGCGGTCGCTCAAAAAAATTGGTCCCAAGCGCTACAAATTGTGGATCGGCTGATTCCCTTGGCTCCCAAGCAGGCCAGTCAACTCAAGCAATACCGAGTTAAAATCGAACAGCTTTCACGCAATAGCATTAGTACCCCCGTCAAAGCCCAAGGCAAATCATTACCGCAAGGCTCAGTCCCTATCAAGCGCCGCGAACATGGGGTTCCGGTGGTTGATGTGGCCTTTAACCAACGCAAAAGCTTTGAAATGTTAGTGGATTCTGGGGCAAGCCTAACCGTTATTACTCGTCCTATGGCAGCAGCCTTGGGCCTTAATTCTCCTGACAAAGTGGTGCAAATTATTACCACCAAAACCGCCAATGGCGAAACAAAAATGCCCATTGTGTACGTGAGTGCAATTACAGTTGGCGGACTGACCGCCACCCAGGTTCCTGTCGCGATTGCAGGGCCTGACCTGGATATGGGCTTATTGGGGCAAGATTTTTTACAACGATATGATGTGAACCTCAAAAGCAATCGTATTGAATTTCACGATCGCAAATAGGTCAACTGCGTCAGATCCTGAGCTGTAAGTTCGCTACAGTATTAAAATCCGGTCATCCGAGTTTTTAATGTCAGAGCCACCCCTCAGCCTTTCCCAGTCCTACCACGAGCGTACAAAATACGACCCTGCCACCATCATGCAGCGGGGTCGTGCTTTGGATTTTTCCCAACAGCCTCAACCCTTCAAAGAATATAAATTTGGGACGTATTACGACCTCAAACCGTACTTAGAAAATCCCGAAGCAGCCCAAAGTCCAATGGGCAGACTCTCACGGTTGCTGTACTACAGTTACGGCCTCACGGGCGTCATCCCCCAGCCCGAGCAACCGATTTATCTGCGATCGGCCCCTTCCGCTGGCGGCCTATATCCGGCTGAAGTCTATTTGGTGGCGCGGGAAGATGCCATGCTCCCTCCCGGCCTCTATAACTATCAAGTCAATACCCATTCCTTATGTCATTTCTGGTCTGACCATGTGTGGTCTGGGTTTGAAGAAGCCTGTTTGTGGCATCCAGCCTTACGGGCCACTCACCTTGCCTTGGTCATTACTGCGGTATTTTATCGATCTGCTTGGCGCTATGAAGATCGGGCCTACCGCCGTATTTTATTAGACAGCGGACATCTTCTCGGCAACATCGAACTGACCGCCGCATTAAACGATTACCGCGCCCATTGCATTGGTGGATTTCTCGATGAATCCTTAAATCAATTGCTCTATGTCGATCGCGCACAAGAAGGAGCCATTTGTGCGATCGCCCTTGCCGATCTCCTCAAAGTCGATCAAAACCTGCCTCCCACTCAAACGGCATTACCCTCACCCATCACCACTAACTATCCATCCATTGCCGATGGAGCGCTGTTATCCTCCCTGCACCAAGCCACCCAAATTTTGACCGCCCAAACCACCTACAGCAACGACGTACCCAGCCCAGCCTATCAAGACAAATATAACTTTCCCTTTTGCCAAAAAATTCCAACCCAAAGCCCCCCCATCGATTGGGGACCAGCCGGACAGGGATTGGCCGAAACCCTTCACACCCGACGTTCGACCCGTCAGTATACGGGAGCCGCCATTAGTCTAGAAGATCTCACCGCACTGCTAGACTTTACCTACCATCCTCAGCATTACGCAGAACAAGCGCTAGAGGGACATTCTGATTTCTTTGACTTAAGCCTGATTGAAACCTTTATTGCAGTTTCTGATATCAACGGCCTTGAAGCAGGCTGCTACTACTATGCCGTCCACGCTCAAGAACTGCGTCAGGTTCGCTTCAAGCAATTTCGTGCAGAACTGCATTACCTCTGCCTCCAGCAAGAGTTAGGACGCGATGCCGCCGCGCTCGTGTTCCATACCGCCGATCTAAAAGCTGCGGTCGCGCGCTATGGCGATCGCGCCTATCGCTATCTTCACCTGGATGCAGGGCATCTAGGGCAGCGCCTTAACTTGGCTGCCATTCGTTTGCATTTGGGTGTCAGTGGCATCGGCGGATTTTTTGACAACCAAGTAAACGATGTGTTAGGGCTTCCCGCAGACGAAGCCGTACTCTATATCACAACCCTAGGCCAACCCGCCCGTCGGAGATAGCCCCATAGACTAGCGTTGTTGTTGCCGAATCAACTCTTGTTGGATCTGATTCATCAGCTTTGGATCCGTTTTACTTCTTTGGGTGATATCGTTAAACTCATTAATTGACAAATTATTTCGGCGGATAATATCAGCAGATTCTTCAAAAAAACTAGAACAAACAGAATTAACCGTTCCAGGCAATTGACCCAAACGACACACATCGCTAGGAACGGTCCCTTTCATCATGTGCCGCACATCTCGATAGGCTCTTCGTCGCAGCGGCTCTATATCTAGTACGGCCCCCGCGTAGTTCCGAATTTGACTGGCGGTTTGAGCCAAAACAGCCGTTGACCAACTCAGATGTGCAGTCTCTTCAGACCATTCAGGGACAATGCCCGTCAACAAACCGCTGCCCACCAACAACAGAATTCCCCACCATTGAACATTAAAAGAACGAACCTTAGGACACACACAAGACAAAGCAGAATGGGTCATGATGGCCGATAACTCAGACAATAAATTCTTAAGCAACCTATGTATATTGAAGTCCCCCTAGGCTTAGAAGTTCCTCAAAATCCTCGACAGGCTTGACATAGCTCAATAGTCTTTGTTTGGAGGGTACTTTTTGCTTCTTGGCCCTGTTTGAGTGCAACCTCTAAGTCCAACAAAATCGATAACGTCTGCTGGAGTTGTACTTGAGACAACGATTTGACGTCCTGGCTTAAAAAGTAGATTCGTTTAGGATTGGCAATATCTGCGGCTTTTGCGATCGCCCGTTCATCCCGCTCCCCGGCCTGTTGCATCACCTTCACCCAAAGCCAGGTTCTAAACTGTTTGATCAGCGTTGCAGAAATTCTTAACGCAGGTTCGTTGTGGCGCAATAAGTTATCGATCAGACTGAGGGCTTTATCCGTCGATCCTTGGCGGATGGCATTGGCCAACTCCAAGCTACTTTGCTGAGTCGTACTCACCAAAGCCGCCACCTCCGCTGGTCCCACGACCCCAGCAGTATTCTCTTGCCCCTGACTCACATACAGCTTCAATTTTTCTAACTCGCTAAACAATTGACGGGTGTCATTTCCCACAGCATCCGTCAATAAATCCACAGCCGCATCGGTCAAATTGACCTTGAGTTGCTGGGCCACCTGCCGCACCGTTTGACGAATTTCATCGGTTTTCCAAGGGGGAGCCAGGGAAAATTCTCGAACCGTGGCCTGTTGTTGCAAGAGCTTGGTCAGTTTGCTACGGCCATCGGGTTTGCCATTGTAGGTCAGCAATAAATGGGATGTAGCGGGTAAGGCTGGCAACGTCCGTTCTAACTCAGAACAAAACACCGATGACTCTTGACCGCCCAGAGGTGGGTTTACTAACCAAACCATGCGATCGCCTAGACCAAACGGCGGTGTCATCGCCTGATTTAGTCCCTGAACCAAGGTTTCAATCGAACCGGATGTTCCCCCTTCAACCTTGTCGTAATTAAAATTTTTCCAGTTTGGATCCAGGACACGATGTTCTAAAGTTTGTACCGCCTGACTCAAACGAAACTCATCTTCTCCCCAAAACAAATAAATTGGCATAAGTTTTCCACCGTTGGTATACCTCCAATAAAACTTTAGGGAAAGCTGGATCCAGCTTTCCCTAAAAAATAAACTATTATCTCGGATTGCAGCAGATCTCTAAGACTCGTCTGAAGCGTCGTCGCTCATCTGAATTAAGTGAATGTGCTTGTAACCCAACTTAATTTCAAACTCATCTCCGGGATTTAAACCCATCTCCTGAGTATAGGTCGAACCAATCACCATTTGACCATTTTTATGGACGCTGACACGGTAAGTCGGTTCTCGTCCGCGCCCATCTTTGCCACCATCGGAACTCAGTTGAACTCCCTTTGCCTCAAGAATCGCATTGAGGAATTCACCAATATTGACACGGGCTCGATCGTTTTTAGTAACCCTGCAATACCCACACCGACGAGCCTTCTCACGACGGGAGAGATGCTGTAAGTCTTTAAGTTTTTGTAACAGTGCTTTCCCAGTTAAAGGTGTTGTTTCTGTTTCGGTCGTCATCTACAAAAACGTCCTTCTACCAAATCGATAAGGAGTACTGAAGAATTCATTAACTGCTTAGTAGAGTCTAAAACTTAACTCTCACGAAAATGAATTTCTTCTTTTAACAAGCTTAGCAAACGATAGACCATAATTTTCAAAATCGCGAGCCTTTTTCAAATAAAGCTTGACCTTCTTTCTGTCCTCCTACAAAATGCATCGTCTCTTCAAATCACCCATACCTTTATTTCTGAATTCTCTATAAGTCGAAATTTAATTCATTAAAGACAAGACAAATATCGGCTGAATACAGAAATTTTGTTCTGTTTTACTAAACACACAGAAATTCAAAGGAAGATCGGGTCATTTCTATGCCATAGCGCTGAATATCTCAAGATTTATGGTCAACCCTTTCCTTTATTTCCCATGTAGCAATTCTGAGACAATGATTTTGGTTCAAATCCTTTGATAAGACGGGTGTTGGCTAGATAAATCCTCAATAAAAATAAAGACGACTCAGGGTTGACAAGAAAATAGTCTTCAACGTTAGATTCTTGATATTCTTGAAACATCATCATTTACGGCCATAGGATTATGCAGGTTTGTTTTCAAATCCAGCGTCAATCTTCAGAACGCGCACCCTGGGTTGAGACTTATAGGCTTGAGGCAAACCCAAGTATCACAATTCTGGAATGTCTCAATCAAATCAAATGGGAGCAAGATGGCTCTCTGGCTTTTCGTAAAAATTGTCGCAATACAATTTGTGGCAGTTGCGCGATTCGGGTCAACGGTCGTGCTGCTTTAGCTTGTAAAGAAACGCTCCAAGAAGAATTAGACCGATTATCTGCATCGTCTTTTACCAGTCAAAGTGCAACGACGGAATCTGGATCGATCCCTACTTTTAAAATCCAGCCCATGCAAAACTTTCCAGTCATTAAAGATCTGGTTGTTGAGATGGGAGAGTTCTGGAAAAACTTGGCGCAAGTCGATCCGTATGTCAGTACGGCAGGGCGCTCTATTCCAGAGCGAGAATTTTTACAGTTGCCGTCTGAGCGAGAGGCTTTAGACCAAGTGGGCAACTGCATTTTATGCGGGGCATGCTATTCAGAATGTAATTCCAAGGCTGCCATTCCAGAGTTTGTGGGTCCTCACGCACTGGCAAAGGCGTATCGAGTCTTGGCCGATACAAGGGATAACGCAACCTCAGCGCGACTGACAGACTATACACGAGATCTGTCTGGGGTCTGGGGCTGCACGCGCTGCTTTAATTGCAATACGGCCTGTCCAATGGGGGTTGCCCCTCTGGATCAAATTACAAGAATCAAATCAGAGATTCTGGTTCAAACTCCCGAACCACAGGAGACTCGGGCCATCCGGCACCGTCGGGCGATGGTCGATTTGGTGGAGCAAGGGGGATGGATTGATGAAAGACGTTTTGGGCTGAGGGTTTTAGGAAATCGGTTCAGAGATTTTAAGGGTTTGTGGAGTTTGATTCCTCTGGGCATTCGAATGTTGCAGCGCGGGAAGTTTCCTTTTTCCTTTGCAGCCTCAGAGGGAACATCTGCTGTGCGATCGCTGATTCATTCGATTAAAATGCGGGAGTCCAAGTCTTCAAAGCCGGAGAATCCCTCGTGACCCCATCATCTGAGCACCCAAACGCAGAAAAAATAGACAAAAAAGATCTTGATAGCGATCCCCAAACGCCTGCTTTTGGCTGGAATGTTTATGCAGAGAAAATAAATGGACGCTTTGCAATGATTGGATTTGTGGGTTTACTTCTGCTTGAGTGGTTTACTCGTCAAGATTTTTTTACTTGGCTCGGACTTTAGTAACTTCTTGAGCGGAAGTAACTACAAATACTGAATGGATTGGCTTTTTTTGTTAAGTTAACGAGCACAAGTTCTAAACTCAGTAAGGAAATTGAACTCAGTGGGCATTTTCCACGTTCAAATTGTTGAGGGCAACCCGCACCTGCGATCGCTGTTGGGTTGGCACCTCCAGCAAACAGGCTACACGGTCCATCTCACCTCAGGGGTAAGACAGGCGCGAGAAGTCTATCACAGACAGCAGCCTGACCTAGTGGTTGTGGATTCTGACTTAGCCGATGGCGATGGTTTAGAGTTTTGTCGATGGCTTCATCGCCAGCAGCGGCCTTTAGTGTTAATGTTATCAGCCCTTGTTAGCGAGCTGGATATTGTGGGTGGGCTCAAGGCAGGCGCTGATGATTACCTCAAAAAGCCGTTTGGAATTCAAGAGTTTTTGGCTCGGGTGGAAGCCATCAGCCGTCGGTGTCGGTCTACATTACCCGTTCAACTGCGGTATGGCGACCTCAGAATCGATCTAGTCCAGCGGCGGGTGCACTATAACCATGACCTCATCGATCTAACACCACAAGAATTTAGCTTGCTCTATGTCTTGGCTCAGGTAGAAGGGATTGCCTTAAGTCGCTTGGAACTGTTGCAACGGGCTTGGCCAGACAATATTGACAATCCGCGTACCGTGGATACCCATATTCTTTCTCTGCGTAAAAAGATTGAATTAGACCCGCAACAACCCCAACTGATTCAAACCGTGCGTAATATTGGGTATCGTCTCAACCTCGAATTTTTGACCAATAATAAGCAATCCCGAGCTTGGTCCGAGGGGACAATCGCCAACGACCCCCCCGTCGCAAATGGTGAGGCACGCTTTGGTGCGAGCCGAGAAACGGTTCCGCCTAAAGTTTCTCATGCCTAGGGCTATTCCCATTCGCTGCCTGACTCTAAGGTTGTTCGGTCAGCCTATTGCTTCTTTAATTTCTGACCAGTTCGCAGTTGTGGTGGGACTATCCAAGCGGAGGTTGCCTCGATCGATCCAGAGAATGCGATCGCACAGTTGCTCCACGACTGACAGTTGGTGACTCACCATTAGGACAGTGCATTGCACGGTTTTGAGGACCGCCACAAACTGGTCGATCCGACCCGGATCCAGCGCAGAAGTGGGTTCGTCCAGCAATAATATCTGGGGTTGAGCCACCAGTCCCCGAACCAGACTTACCCATTGACGTTGGCCCACGGAAAGCTCTAATTCCTGACGCGATCGCCATTCTTCCGGCACGCCAGCCCGTTGGCACCAGTCCTGCACGCGCTGTTGAATTTGTGCGCTGGGAATCTTCTGAAGCTGGAGAGGATAGGCAAGAGCCTGTTCTACCCTCATCCCTAGAAGTCGAGGCTCTTGTGGAACCATTTGAATTTGCTGGCGAAGCATCGGTGCGGGATAGTCTGCTAAGGATTTACCTCTCCACAAAATTTGACCGCGATCGGGAGTACCCAAGCGATTGACCAGCCGAAGCAACGTCGTTTTGCCCGCACCAGAGGCCCCAACAATCCCAACTTTGCATCCAGGTCGGTCGATCGTAAAAGATACTCTGTCAATCAAGGTTGCGTTCCCCAGGGTACTCAACACACTCACTCGATCGAGGCGCAGTTCGGCAGAAGTGATGGTCTCCATCAACCCCGCCCAGGATGAGACAATGCCATCCAGATAATCCAGATATCTGCGATCGCCAACAATCCCGCTGCAATGAGTAGCATCAGGTACATCCAGGGTTGCGCTAAGGGCTTAACGTCCCGAGTATCGATATGGGTGTTTGACTCAATCAACCGCAACATTTGGCTAAACCCATCAATCCGTGTCGGGAGCAAATATCCGTCCCGATTTTTGGAAACCAAGTAATACACTAGCCCACCCTGACCCGTCGAACGGGACTGAAAATCCTCAATGTCCGCCCACTTTAAGGACCACCCTTGCCGTAGCCACTGCGGCACCCACCAAGGATAACGGACCGTAATACCAGCCGCGTCCACCTGCACCTCCTCACTCAGAACCATGTTGAGTAAAACACCCCCAACAACTAAAGCAATCCCCAACCCAGCAAGGGAAACCTTAAGATTTGCTGTGGTTGCCAGAAAGGGCAAGGGTAGCAGTAGAGCAATATACAAACTCCAAAGTGAAAGCCGAATCAACGCTGAAATTTTGAAAACACTTGGAATAAAGTCTGCCTTACTGGATGTCTCAATGGAATCCATAATTGTCTCAACTTCAACCTGCAAGGCAGGCTTATGCAAAAGAGTCTTACAGCATTCTACGTGGACAATTGAATTTTGGGCTAAGCTGAGCGGTTAGAAAGAGTCTTTACAGGACCGATTTCAGAGGCCATCGGTAATCGTGCAACCTTTCCAAAGACTCCACTCTTGCCGATATGGAGCATTGTTCATGCGTTTTGACCGCTTGCTAGCCACAATTTTAATTGTCATTTGCTTAGTTGCTGCCCTAGGCAATTGGTTAATGGGTTCATCTTTTCAGGCATCTGAACGGAGCAAAGCCTCTGTAGATATAGCCCTTATAGATGTGTACGGCAGCATTAGCGACTCTGCCAATTCAAGTCTCTTTGGCGGTGCCGAGGGTGCCAACGCCACTACATTGTTAGAGGGTATCCGGCAAGCACGTCAAGATAAAGTAAAGGCCATTTTGTTGCGTATTAATAGCCCTGGAGGAACTGCTGCCGCCGCACAATCAGTCTATACCGAGCTGATGCGAGCACGAAAAGAAACCAAAATCAAAATTGTGGCAAGTTTAGGCGACCTTACCGCTTCAGGTGGATATTACGTTGCCAGTGCCGCCAATCATATTGTTGCCAACCCTTCCACCCTGACTGGATCGATTGGTGTCATTATGCATACACAGAATATTTCTCCTCTGTTAGATAAATTAGGCGTTCAGTCTGGAAGCATTCAGAGTGGACGCTTTAAGGATTATTTTATCG
>JAAURS010000024.1 GCA_012032135.1 Acaryochloridaceae cyanobacterium RU_4_10
GTTTTGTGCGGACTGCTTTGAGGCTGAGGGCATGTTTAGATCGTGGATGCAGCGATTTTCAGTTGATTTGCCCATGAGATCGCCTACAATCTGGACCTTTTGACGCGCTTGAATATAGGCCACATAATACTTCACTACTTCAACACGCTTTTGACTTTTGGTCTGTTTCAGACGTGCGCGTAGGGCAGGAAACTTTTGGAATATACCGATCAGGCGAATTGGGTCCACGGTAATTGTAGAAGAGAAGCTACTTTCTTTATAAGCTCCACCATACTCTTCATCAGAAGTACCCAGACTCAAGGAAGGTTCTAGCTCTACAGAGACGACATCTTGAAAAGCACTGAAACCTAGAGCTGCTTTTGCATCTAGTATTTCCGCCGAATGTTTTTGGGCAATATTGACGAACCGTTCGATATTTGCTAAATCCTGATTGCTAACGTCTGTTTGTAAAGTTACTGGCTGGCAACGGTTGACGCGAATGGGTTGAGCCCAAAGAATAGGAGGATTTAACAAGAAAAATGCTCCTGAAAGAAGACCAGACAGTTTTCTCAAAAAGGCTATTTGAGGGTAACTGCGCTTTAATTTAATCATGCAGTAGTTCTACAACCGTTTGGCTAAGAAAAATGAGGTTGTTTTAGATATCCCCTCACGGCGGCGATGTTTCCACATAACAAAACCAGTGACGAGCAAAACTATGGGTGCAAAACCTACAAAAACATAGAGAATACGAGTAGGCAAACCACCAAAAGTGCCGTAATGTAAGGATTCAAATGAGTTTAAAACTTTATCCCCTAAGGGGAGCGATCGCTCGTCCCATACTCTCAAGACTGCACCACTATACCGATCGAGTTCCACACTGCTCTGTCCGTCTCCACTGGGGGTGCTTGGGTATCGTTTACCGATAGTGAATACTTCTTCTGGCTCAGTGGGGGGATAGATATAGGTTGTGATAGTTCCCGGTAAGGCTACATCAGACCGACGTAAAATTTCATCTAACCCTAGAGGAGACTGACCTTGAATGGGTGTTGAGGTCAGGTCAGTCGGTTCTTTTGTAAAGGTTACAGCGTAAATTAGCGGAGTGGTCCAGTCATAAAAGTTCCAGCAAAATCCAGTGAAACTCGTAAGACAGAGAAAGAACGCTGCAATAATTCCAGCAACTTTATGAATATCGAAGTTTGTGCGTTTAGGATGAGCCTTTAACTTGATTTTAAATCCGGTCGATAACTTACGCCAACCAGGCCAGAGTATAGTTCCAGTTAGACTTAGGCTTAGGAGTAAGAAGGCCACAATACCTGTAATTACAGTGCCCATATCCCCAGCAAACAGTGAAACATGAAGTTCTAGAAGATTCGCCATCAGCGTGTGCTCATAAGTGCGATCGCCCAAAATCTCTCCAGTATAAGCATTTAGAAATACATCTAAACGTTTTTTTTTATCACTTAATCGCACGGAGTAAAAGTTATTTTCAGGTAGGGCTTTAATGGTAGTAGGTTTAAGGTCTAAGTCTTTGTAAGCTGCTTGAACCGTACTGACCGCTGTTTCAATAGAAATTCGTTGTGCTTGAGGAATAATTGGATCAAAACCTTGTGTGACCCAGAATTGTTCAATATTGGGTTGAAATACGAGCAAACTTCCTGTTATACCAATCACAGCTACGATACAGCCCACCCCTAAACCCAAATAGCGGTGAAAAATAAATATTTGATTTTGTATTCGTTTAGAGCGCATAAGTTTTTAATCCACAAAATGATTAACTATTGAGCGCCATACTTGATTTAGAGTATTACTATGTTTGTGCTCTTGATATTTTCATGCAAAATCTCTTTGACAATCTAAGAATTGGACTATTTACACCAAGACTAATGACACACATATTCTGACCAGGCATAAAATGAACATCAGCAGTGGTTTATCTTGATGCGTAAAAGCTCAAAAACTCACTGAAACTGAACCCAAAACTGTAAATGGTTCGCCAGGGTAAATCGCTGCCCCTTGATTTGTGAAATAGCGAGTATTGAACAGATTCTTGAAATTCAGACCAACTTTCCAGTTATCTCGTTTATAGAAAATTGCAGCATCAGTACGAACATAGGAAGGAATGACAAAAGTATTGGGTAACTCTGCTTGCACATCGCCCACATAAAACATCCCAGCACCAAACCCCAGTCCTTTTGCAGGCCCTTTTTGGATTTCATAAGTTGACCAAAAACTCGCACCAGAGCCAGGAGCATTGAGTAATGTATCTCCGACTGGGATACTCTCATCTCCAACTCTCACAGTACTTTCGTTAACGAAAAATGAGGCAATGATATTCCAACCAGGTAAGGGTTCTCCTGCTATGTCAAACTCTATTCCCCGACTTCTAATTTTGCCAATTGCAATGGATGCTTCTTCATTTGGATCGTTGGGATCTAGAACAGCAACATTTGTTTTAGTGATTTGATAAAATGATAATGTCGTAGCTAATTTCCCTTTTAAAAATTCAGCTTTAATCCCTGCTTCAAATTGAGTTCCTCGAGTGGGTTTAATGAGTTCTCTATTAATTGAGAAAACATTATTGGGCACAAAAGAACGACTGTAGCTTGCATATAAAGAAATAGGCTTAATGGGTTGATAAACAATACCAATACGTGGTGAAAATGCCTGATTGGAAAATGAACTTCTAGAGGCACGTCCAATAGGAGTGATACCATCAGCATCTAGGTCTCGAGTTCGAGATTTTTCATCAATTGTTTCGTATCGGCCACCCACTAATAACTTCAAATTGGGTAGTAGCGCAATTTGATCTTGTATATAAAATCCAATTGAATCGCTTTGAGAGAAAAATTTATCAGCACTGTCAAAAACAGTTGGTCTTGGTGATGCATTGTAGATAGGATTCAATACATTAATTGGGTTGCCAGCCGCAAATCCATTATTGTCTCGAAATTCAACGCGGCTCCACTCAACGCCGAACAGGAGTTGATGTTCTACTGGTCCAGTCTTAAATTTACCAATGATATCCGTTTGAATCGTATAGCTTTCAATTCTATTTTTAAGATCAACTTGTAACAGTCTCGTGAAATCAAATGGCCCTAGGACAAGGTTTCCATCTTCATCTCTTAGAGGTTGCCGCCCAATCCGATAAGCATCTCGTGTAAAGCTAGAAGATTCCCAAGCAAACCGACTGCGGAGTTGCCAGTTTTTAGAAAAGGAGTGATCTAGCTCTAAGTTAAGAGATTGTGATTCATTTTTGACCGTATCTTCTGGCTCACCTAAAAACGTGCTTCTAGGAAGTTCAAAAGCAATTGGGTTACGAGGCAATCCAGGATTGTTTGTGCCATTTTCACTAAGGTACTCATAAGAGAGATTCAGATTAGTATTCTTCCCAATTTTAAAAGTAAAGCTAGGTGAGATTTGAAAAATTTCACGATCTACAAAGTTTACAAAGCTACCAGAATTTTCATAGGCAATATTCAATCGGTAGAGTAAACTCTTATCTTTATTTAAGGGACCAGAAATATCTAGAGAGGGTCTATAAAATGAATAACTACCAATTTCAAGCTCTCCGGCATAGTAGGGACGGTCTAGTGGCTTCTTGGTGACAAAGTTGACAACTCCACCCGGTTCAAGTTGACCGTACAGTACGGAAGCTGGACCCTTAAGAACTTCTACTTGCTCAATGTTACTGGTGTTAAAGCTGCCTAAACCAAGTGCGCGAAATCCATTTCTATATTCATTTCCAGCCCCAAATTCATTGCCGGTAAATCCTCGAACTGTAAATTGTTCACCGACCCCAGATGGACCAGTTGTTGTTGTAACCCCACTGACATTGCGGAGAATCTCAGAAGCCCTAGTTGCACCTTGATCTTTAATCACCTGCTGGGGAACCACCTGAATAGATTGTGGAATATCCCGTAAGGGCGTATCCGTTTTGGTAGCCGTTGATGTGTTGGGGACACGGTAGCCCACCTTTTGCTCCCCTGTTGCGATGATTTCCTCTTCTTCTTCTCCTTCTGTTTTATCCATTTTGTCTGGTGGCTGCTGTACCATAGTGGGCTTACTCAGCCTTACGGCTGCGACAGGAACTGCTTCTGCTCCAACCACATTCACTTTGATTGTTGTTTGGTCAAGTTGAATCACACTGACCGATAGAATTCCTGACATTGGATTGGCTGCCTGAAATTCTGGCCCCTCGGGCAGAGTTAAGACAGCATTCTGAATCTCTGCGATGAAGGTATTGCCTTCAGTTCGATTAGTGGGTGGAGTAGGAGAAAGGCGATCGCTTTCCAGTACAACTTCAATTCCGTTAGCAGTGGGATTCAGTTTCACACCCGTAATTTTAATTGGAGTATTTACTTGTCCTTCTTGCGCTACTAAATCACCTGCTTGACTCGAAATCTCGCCTAAAGTATCAATAGACTGAGGCTGAGGTGCTTCAGAAATGTCCGAGAGAGAAGTTTTCTCTTTATGACTGGGTTCTGCACAAACATGCCGAAGACTGAGCAGTAGGACAGATCCTACTAGAACTGGAATATAGATTCGTTGTAAACTGCCCAAAATCATTCCTTTTTTTTAGAATTAGCTTTGTTGAGAATTCAATGTTTTGAATAAAGCCTATAAAACATGAAACTCTATACTGTAGATTTTAAATTGTCTAAGATAAAGTATGTCGCTTTATTCGAGGATTCAGCCTCCCTGAATTTTTGTTTCCATAACTCAAGATTGTCATAGAAAAACAGACCATTTTTAATAGTATAAATTAATTTTCTCATGTGTTCAGAAGATATTTTATTCATATCTCCTACCAAGCCTAAGCCGTGCTGCCTAACCCTTTCTGCATTTTCAAATTGATCGGCCCAAACCGGAAAAACAATCATGGGAACCCCAAAATATACATTCCTTAACGGTATGTATTCCCCCAGAAATAATGGCTAGAGACGATCTTTTTAAAAGTGCCAACTGCGGCAATTGTTGTTGGATAACTATATCCTTAGAAGTGTCAGAACCATTTAATGAAATCTTTAAGAATTCAGATTCAATGTAAGTGCTAGCTGCTATAACTAGTTGGTACTCAGATTTAAAGAACAATGATATACAGTTTATTATAGAATGGAAAAATTTTTTAACTTGACTCATTCCCAAGGTTTCAAATGTTCCTGATGTAGTGCCAAGCGAACAGTAAATAATCTTTTTATTTTGATCTAGCTTATTCCAACAAAAATCCAAATCCTGTTCTCTAGAGAGATCGATTGAAGGCTCTGCGTAACAACAATTTTCTCTAATAAGACTGGGAAGCTCAAATTCTTTTGGACAAAGAAATAAATGCGTTAGCTTAAGAGGAGAGTTGTTGGATAAATCAAGCCGCTCTGAAGGAACCCCAGCTTTGACTGAAAGTTTATGAATAGCTTGTTTATAGTTAACATTAACCCCAAGAAGCCAAAGAGGAATTTCTACTAGGTTTTCAAAGATATATAAATTCAGAAAATTACGGAGATTGTGCAAATATAAAGTTTTCTCTTTGCCATTATTTTTGTGATAATCCTTCTCACTTTTGCACTGAGGAAGACTGGGAAACATATCTGTCAAGTAGATACTTGGAAGCCGACATTCATGAGCAATTAATCCCAAAAAAGTTGCATAAGCACCTTCCGTTGTACTTAAAATTAATAAATCAGGGTCGATCTGCTTAAAGATTAAATGTATCTCTTTGTTGTCTCCATAAACTAACGAATCGATGAATTTTTTAATTTTTCTTACAAATAACACCCTACTTATAAGATTCCATTTGTTGACATTATTAAAATCAAGCTGCTTAAAGAAACCGATTGGAAACCAAGTTTCTAGGATGGTTAGAAACTCGAATCCATGAGACTGAACGTTTTTTCTGGAGTCTGCTAGTCCTAGATAGTAGACCTGGTGGCCTAGTGTCTTAAGCTTTTTGGCCAAGTTCAAAGAACCATTTAGCTCACCTTGAAAGTTGAAGATGCAGAATACAAGCGTTGCCATAGATCGATAGTCTTTGCCGAGGAAGTACAAAAAACTTAGATACTTAGCTCTTTTTTAGCCACATTATCATACGGACAGATTAAAATCTCACTGATTACAAATGCTAATATTTCTCGTCTTTAGGCAGCAGATGTTGTAAAGTTACACGGCCTCGATGGCTCGTATCGGCTAAAACTCAAGTGACGCCTTGATAAGACGGTAGTCCTTAGGTCTTTTATATACATGGGTTTCAGGCTTTAAAATGTATTGCTAACGGACATGGGCGACGTCATGCAATCTCCATATTCAGGATAACTGCATTGGATTACATCATCGCATACAGGATGAAAGGTTTTTACTTTATTGACATTAATTTGCATTTAAGATAGGCTGATGCGTGGTTGTCAAAGAATCCCCTAAAGAGATGCGAACAGTGTCTTTCTCTAAGAGATTGGCACTGTAAGGTCTACTACATTCCTTGTCTGCGTATTAGAGCACAAATGTTATGCATAGTCTGCGTGAAGCTAGCGTTGCTCAGCTTGGTTTTTAGGTAATTTAAGTGTGGGCGTAGCTAATCTATCTATTTTGCTCTAGAGAGATTTCTCTTTAGAGGGGTTGCGCTCTCTAGCAATTTATTTCTGAGTGAGGCAGAGGCTGCGTTCTTTGCCTAGTGGGTTGCAATGCAAATGAATCTCTTAGACTCGGCTGAGTCTGTAAAAGGTATGGTTTTTAAAGTTCAAAACGATATTCCAGGGGTTGAGTTAGAGTCTGAAACCTTGGTAGAACTGTTGCAAGTTAGAGCTTTGCAGCAAGCTGAACAGTCTGCCTACACTTTTTTAGGCGATGGTGGAGTTACCGCAACTGACTGGAGCTACAGCATGTTGGATCGACAGAGTCACGCGATCGCAACTCGCTTGCAGGCATTGCATCTTGCGGGAGAACGAGCCTTACTGTTATACCCGCCGGGATTAGACTATCTAGCCGCCTTTTTTGGGTGCTTGTATGCAGGAGTTATCGCGGTTCCCGCTTATCCACCGCGCAACCCGCGCAATCGTCCCCGCATTTTGGCAATCGCCAAGGATGCAGGGGTTGCGATGGCCCTAACCACATCTGCAATCCTGCCAAAAATTCAGCCCTTGCTCCAGGAAGGACTGGGAATCGCTGATTGGCAGTGGTTAGCAACCGATATCCTAAACCCTGATCTAGACAATTCTGAAAACACTATTCAACAGTCTTTACCACAGATTGCACCCGATGGTATTGCCATGCTGCAATACACTTCTGGTTCTACAGGAACGCCGAAGGGAGTGATGTTGAGCCATCGCAACTTGATGCACAATGCGGCAGTTACCTACCAGGTGATGGCACATTCTGCTGCCAGTCGATTTATTTCCTGGTTGCCAATTTATCACGACATGGGTTTAATTGGCGGAATTTGCAACCTCTGTATGGGGGTTTCCCCTGCACGTTAATGGCTCCAACAACGTTTTTACAATCTCCCTATCGCTGGCTCAAAGCAATTTCCGACGAGCAGGGAACGACGAGCGGGGCACCTAATTTTGCCTACGAACTCTGCATCCAGAAAATTACGCTAGAGCAGCTAGCCACCTTGGACCTAAGCAGTTGGACTGTAGCCTTTAATGGTGCTGAACCAATCCGTGCCGAAACTTTAAGGCATTTTAGCGAAAAGTTTGCACCCTGCGGCTTTCGGGCTGAGGCGTTTTATCCCTGCTATGGTATGGCGGAAGCAACATTGATGGTGACGGGTGGGGTGCAGCAGGCTCTACCGCATTACAAAGCCATCTCTAAGTCTGAGTTAGAAGTGAACCAGGCGGTTGAAGGATGGGGAGATCGGGGTAACCCGTCTGATGATTTACAAGAATGGGTTGGCTGCGGCCAAACGATGCCTGGACAACGGGTGGTCATTGTCCATCCTGAGACATTACAGTGCTGCCGGCCCCAGGAAGTGGGCGAGATTTGGGTGTGCGGCCCCAGTGTGGGTAAGGGGTATTGGCAGCATCCTGAGGAAACGGCAGATACGTTTCAGGCTGTTTTGGCCAATGGCGAAGGTCCTTTTCTGCGGACGGGCGATTTGGGATTTTTCCAGGATGGGGAACTCTTTGTCACGGGACGTCTCAAGGATCTCATTATTCTGCGCGGACGCAATTTGTATCCGCAGGATATTGAGCAAACGGTTGAACGCAGTCATCCCAGTTTAAGGCAGGGAAGTGGAGCGGCTTTTGCCGTTACCATTGCCCAAACAGAACAATTGGTGGTGGTGCAAGAGTTGGAGTTTCGCCAAAAACCCGATCCTGAAACAGTGATGGATGCTATCCGTCAGGCGATCGCCGCCCACCACGATGTGCAGGTTTATGGTGTGGTATTGCTCAAACCTGGGAGCATCCCCAAAACCTCCAGTGGGAAGATTCAACGGAGGGCTTGTCGTACTGCTTTTTGGGAAGGCGAGCTACAGGCGATCGCCCAAAGTCTATTGGCCTGGAATGAAACGGAGGAGGACACCTCCGCGCTCAATCGTGAGGATTTACTGGCACTGAATCCAGACTTGCGGTACGGTTGCCTATTGGCTGACCTGCAAACCCGAGTGGCTCAGGTTTTAGCACTACCGCTTGGAGCAGTTGAAGCACAGTCTACCTTGAGTCAATTTGGTCTAGATTCCTTAAAGGCTTTTGATTTGAAAGGTCGGATTGAGCAGGATTTTTGTGTGACCCTATGCATCGTCGATCTGTTCGACAATCTAAGTCTGGAACAACTGAGTCAACGCATTTTGAATCAAGTGCTGGCAGCGCCGCCCAACCCCTGGATACTCGCTACAATTCCTATCGTCGATCGCACAGGTAAGCTCCCCCTAGGCTTAGCCCAAGAACGACTCTGGTTTTTGAGCCAATTGGAGCCAGAGAGTCCGTTCTATACGGTGGCGATCGCGCTTCAGTTGCAGGGCACTGTAGATGCCACCCTTCTGGAGCAGAGTTTACAGGCGCTGATCCAACGTCATGAAGTGTTGCGAACCAGTTTTGGAGCAGAACGGGGACAACCCTTTCAGGTCATTTGCCCTAGCTTGTCCCCAGCGTTTCAGCTCAATCACCTACAGCTAGATAGCGAGACAGATCTGCAAGCCTCGATCCGGCAAGAAACGCAACGCCCCTTAATCTCGATCGAGATCCTCTCCTGCGAGGTACGCTTATAAGCTTTTCCCAGCAAGATCCCCTGTTACTCCTGACTTTCCACCACATTATTTCCGATGGATGGTCGATGGGGGTATTGATTCAGGATCTGGCAGATCTCTACGCAGCCTTGGCGCAGGGGCAACCCTCTTCCTTGCCGGAATTACCGACCCAATATGCTGATTTTGCAGCTTGGCAGCGGCAATGGCTCCAAACAGAACCGTTTAAAATCCAACTCCACTATTGGCGTCAACAGCTAAAAGGGACTTTGCCAGTCCTTCAGCTCCAGTTCGATCGCCCTCGGCCCGCTATCCAAACTTTTGCAGGAAAACAGCACCCGCTGGCTTTCTCAACGGCGATCGCTACATCCCTCAAAGCGTTGAGTCAAACAGCAGGGACGACATTATTTATGACGCTCTTGGCTGCTTTTTATGCGTTGTTGTACTGCAATACTCCGCAAGAAGATATTTTAATTGGCTCGCCCATTGCCGGACGCAATCCGCCTCAAACCGCAGGACTCATCGGCTTTTTTATCAATACATTGGTGTTTCGCACCGATCTTTCTGGAAATCCTAGTTTTCTAGAGTTGCTGGCACGGGTGCGGACGGTGGCGTTAGGAGCCTATGATCACCCAGATGTTCCTTTTGAGAAGTTAGTGGAAGCCCTGCACCCACAGCGCTCTTTACGCTACAACCCGTTGTTTCAGACCATGTTTATTTTTCAGAATGCTGCGATCCCAACCGTGGCACTACCGAGCTTGACCTTTCATCCTCAGGAAGTCGATGGGGAAACCTCGAAGTTCGATCTAAAGCTCAGTCTCTGGGAAACGACCGATGGATTAAGGGGATCGTTGGAATATAAAACCGATTTATTTAATCCAGCCACAATCGCGACCATGGCCGCTCGACTCAACGATCTACTGAGCCAAGTGACGGCTCGGCCCACGATCCAGTTAGATGAATTGGCCGCTCAGCTTGTGTCCGTTGACAATCTACCTCCTACAGCTAATTCGACGATCGTTCACCCCTCTCATCTGAATCAACAAAAACTGAAACTTGCAAAGCGCAAGGCTATTGCTCTCTAAGCTTTTTTCTGATCCTCTCATGATTAAACTTCCGGCACAATCCGGTTTTGGTAACCTCCAAAACCGTAGACGTCAAGGGATTCAACTGTCCAGCAAAACCTGGGTTAAGGTTGCTCCTCTAGATCCAGAATCCTCTCTGCCTCTAATGATCACCCCCACGGTGAAGGAGGTAAGCCTTCTCCATTGGGTGCAGCAGCATGTCCCGCTCCTTCAGGAACAATTGCTCCAGCACGGCGGTATTTTGTTTCGGGGATTTTCCATCCATGAAGTTGCTCAGTTTGAAGCGGTGATGCGAGCGGTGGCTGGGGACTTGCTGGACTATCGCGATCGCTCTTCACCTCGCAGTACGATTGCAGGCAAAATCTATACCTCTACAGACTACCCCGCCGATCAAAGTATTTTTCTACATAGTGAGAATTCCTATGCAGCAACTTGGCCTCTCAAGATTGCCTTCTGCTGCCTTGTTCCTGCAAAACTGGGGGGCGAAACGCCCTTGGCGGATACCCGTAAGCTGCTACAGCGCATAGATCCGACGGTGCGCGACCAATTTGCACGGCAGGGTGTAATGTATGTCCGCAATTTTGGGGATGGGTTGGGGCTTTCTTGGCAGACTGTTTTTCAAACGCAGGATCGCGCCCAGGTCGAACAGTTTTGTCAGGAGAATGCGATCGCATTTGAGTGGAAACCGGGCAACCGTCTGCGGACGCGGCAGGTGCGACAGGCCATTGCCCAACATCCCCAAACAGGCGAGCAAGTTTGGTTTAACCATGCAGTGTTTTTCCATGTGTCTACCTTAGAGCCGCTCCTGCGGCACGCCATTCTAGCAGAATTTTCTGAAGCGGATCTGCCCCATCACACCTACTACGGGGATGAGTCGCCGATTCCCGCAGAGGTAATAGAGCACCTGCGAGGGATTTACGTTCAAGAGCAAGTTCGGTTTCCCTGGCAAGCGGGCGATGTTTTGCTGCTGGATAACATGCTGACCGCTCATGGTCGTAGCCCCTATGTAGGACTGCGTAAAGTGGCGGTGGCGATGGCCGAACCAATTCATTCTCAAAGCTCCAACCCTTTCAATGGGCAATGCTAAACCAGGAGATGGAAGTATGCAACAAAATTTGGAAGGATTTCGCCTTTCGCCGCAACAGCAGCGGATTTGGCCTTTTATTGCTCAAGAGAAGGGTGCGACTTATTGCGCTCAAGCGGCGATCGCCATTGTAGGCCACCTCAATCGAACTATCCTGCAAACGGCTATCGCGCAGGTGGTCGCTCGTCATGAAATTCTACGAACGACATTCCATTGTTTGCCAGGAATGGACTTTCCCGTACAAGCGATCGCCCCTGAGGGGACTCCTTTTTTGCTAGCGGAAGCGGGGAGCGATCTTTCATCTTCCTTGCAAGCCAACCAGCCTGAGTCCCGGTTGGTCGCCCTGCGTCAACAACCGTTTGACTTAGAACAGGGGCCAACCGTTTGCATGGAGTCGATCCGGCAGTCCGCCGAGCGGCATGTCTTGCTCTTGCATGTATCGGTATTATGTGCAGACAAAATCTCGCTGTACAACCTTGCTCGAGAGATAAGTAAAACCTATGAATCCTGTCTCCAGAATGCGATCGCGGCGGACATACCACTCCAATACGCGGATTTGGCACAGTGGCAGCATGAGATCCTTGAGGATGAAGCAGCTCAAGCCGGACGGGAGTACTGGAGTCGCTGCTTAGCGAATAGTTTGACGAGAGTTCACCTTCCCTTGGGACAATGCCCCCCAGAACAGACTGAATTTCGACCTAAAACAGAGGTATTCCCCTTACCTATCGAGCTTGTCTCTCAAGCGGAAGCATTGGCGCAGCAGCAGGGAACGTCTCTTTCAACCCTTTTGTTGGCCTGCTGGCAGGTCTTGCTCTGGCGGTTGACCCAACAGTCTCCCTTAACTGTGGGGATAGGCTGTGAGGGACGTCAGTACAAAGAATTAGAAAGCGCCCTCGGATTGTTTAGCAAAACCCTACCCCTGATTTGTGTTTTAGATGAATTGGCCCCGTTTTTAGACTATTTGCAACAAACACAGAACAGTCTGAATGAACAAACCCGGTGGCAGGACTATTTTACGGGGACAATCCCTACTACCCCTGAGCAGTCTCTCCCGTTTGGATTTGAGTTTGGGCAGCACCCCGAACCCTGGACCATCCCTCACCTTACGTTTTCCATTGAGCAGGTCTGGGTTTGCACTGAGCGCTTTCAGGTCAAGTTGACTTGTCGTCAACACAGCGGGGGGATAAGTCTTGTCTGGGACTACGATCCCCATTGCTACTCGGTGGAAGCGATCCAACGGTTGGCAGGACAGTTCCAGACTTTACTGACCAGTGTCTTGCACTCTCCAGAAACGGCGCTGGGGCAACTCAATGTGCTGACTCCAGCAGAACGCCAGCAGTTGTTGGTCGCATTTAACCCACCTGTGGGTCAGAAGGTTGCAGCGCAATCAATTCATCAGATTTTTGAAGATCGGGTTATTCGGCATCGCGATCGGAATGCGATTTTGTCTCCAGAGGGAACACTGACCTACACACAATTGAATCTGCGCGCCAATCAGTTAGCCCATTACCTGCGATCGTTAGGTGTTCGGACGGGAGATTTAGTGGGGCTGTGCGTGACACGATCGCCCTTCATCGCAGTGGGTATCCTAGGGATTTTGAAGGCAGGTGCGGCCTATGTTCCCCTCGATCCGACCTATCCCTCAGAACGACTGACCGCCGTGCTTGAGGATGTTCAGATCTATGTGCTGTTAACCCAGTCAGATTGGGAGAGTATGCCTTGTCCTACGCTGGAATCTTCTCAGCCGATTCAGCGAGTCTATCTTGACCAACAATGGTCTGTCATTGCTCAGTTCCCCTCAGATAACTTGGTGCTCCACGAGAGCTATCCCGATTTAGCCTACGTCATTTACACTTCCGGCTCAACGGGCAAGCCTAAGGGAGTGCAGATTAGTCATGGCAATCTGTGCCACTATGTCCAGGCGATGCAGCAATCTTTGGGCATTCAAGAGACAGATATTTACCTGCATACGGCGTCAATTGCTTTTTCTTCCTCCGTGCGGCAGTTGATGGTGCCCTTGTGTCAGGGAGCAACCGTTGCGATCGCCACGGCCCAACAACGTGCCGATCCGTTGTTATTGTTTGGAGCCATTCAAGACTATGGCGTCACGGCGATCGATCTGGTGCCGTCCTACTGGCGGAACTGTATCCAGCGGTTACTGTCATTGCCAGAGGGGGAACGGCAGCGGTTATTAAACAATGCGCTGCGCTTGATTCTCTCGGCCAGTGAACCGCTATGGGCAGATATTCCTAGACGCTGGCGCACAGAAGTCAAGCATCCGGCACAGTTCATCAATCTGTTTGGGCAAACGGAAACGAGCGGCATTGTGGCGGCCTACCCTATCCCAGAAACGGAATAGAGGATACGGGCGTAGTCCCCTTAGGCAAACCCATTGCCCATACCCAAATTTATCTGCTGGATAGCTGGGGGCAACCCGTACCGCTGGGGGCAACGGGCGAACTACATGTGGGTGGCGACGGTGTGGGTCAGGGCTATCTCCATCAGCCCGAACTCACCACATCGCGCTTTATTCCCGATCCCTTCGGTGGCGATCGCCTTTACAAAACAGGCGACCTAGCACGTTATCGGGCGGACGGTACGCTGGAATTTGTCAGCCGGATGGACAATCAAGTGAAGCTCCGTGGCTTTCGGGTGGAATTAGGGGAGATTGAGGCGGTTTTGCGACAACATCCCCTGGTGCAGGAAACAGCGGCGATGCTGCGCGGCGAAGTCCCAGAACAACAGTATCTAGCGGCTTACGTCCTACTCTCCCAGACTGCGACAGATAGCATTGCTCAGATTGGTGACTTTGTGCGATCGCGGTTGCCGGATTACATGATCCCCACTGTAATTATGGAGTTGGAGGCATTACCGCTGACGCCCAATGGCAAACTGGATCGTCCGGCCTTACCCGATCCGGTTCTGACTTTAGTGAATCAACCCTACGAAGCTCCGCGATCGCCCGTGGAAGACGTGTTAGCGAGTCTGTGGGGAACGCTGCTCCATCAAGAGCGTGTGGGGATTCACGACAATTTCTTCGACTTGGGGGGGCATTCCCTGCTAGCGACTCAGGCCATATCCCAGGTGCGGGATGCTTTTCAGGTGGAATTGCCGTTACGCACGTTGTTTGAAGCACCCACAGTCGCCAAACTGAGCGATCGCATTGAAACCTTGATGGGATCTGGTCGAGGGTTGGTGGCCTTACCCCTTCAGAAGGGCGATCGCCCAGAGCCTATTCCTCTTTCCTTTGCCCAACAGCGGCTGTGGTTTTTAGATCGGCTAGAGCCAGGGAGTGCGGCCTATCACTTATTTCGGGCGGTACGACTTGAGGGAGTCTTGAACTACCCCGCCCTCGAAAACAGTTTGAATGAGATTCTGCGCCGTCATGAAGCGCTGAGAACTTGCTTCGCGGTTGTACGGGACAAAGCCGTTCAAGTGGTTGCTGAATACTCCCCCTTGGTGCTGTCGGTCATGGATCTCAGATCTATCCCTGAAGCCCAACAACCGATCGAGATTCAACGGCAAGCAAAACGAGAAGCCCAACGTCCTTTTAACCTAACCCAAGCGCCACTGCTGCGCGCTACGGTCCTCCAACGTAGTCCAGATTCTCAGGTGCTTTTCTTGACCCTGCACCATATTGTGGCAGATGGTTGGTCTGCGGGGATTTTGGTGCAGGAGCTAGCAGTTCTATACGATCGCTTCTGCAAAGATGATTCCGCATCGGGTGCTCCCCAATCTTTGCCTACATTGCCGCTTCAGTACGCTGACTTTGCCTGCTGCCAGCAACATTGGTTGCAAGCAGGGCTGTTAGATCCTCAACTGGCTTACTGGCAGCAGCGCCTTTCAGGAGAAATCCCACTACTGAATTTGCCTACGGATCGGCCCCGACCGCCCGTGCAGACCTTCAACGGTAAAACCCAAACCTGGCAGCTATCTGCCGCTCTGACCGCAGCGTTGCAACAGGTGAGTCAGCAAGCGGGGGTTACGCTGTTTATGACCCTCCTCACGGCGTTCAAGGTGTTGCTGTATCGCTACACTGGGCAAACGGATATTCTGCTGGGCTCCCCTATTGCCAACCGCAACCGAACTGAACTGGAAGGGTTGATTGGCTATATTGCGAATACTTTGGTGTTGCGGACGGATCTGTCTGGGAATCCGACCTTTGCCGATCTGCTGTACCGAGTGCGGGAAACAGCCTTAGGCGCTTATACACATCAGGACTTTCCCTTTGAGAAGATCGTTGAAGTCCTCCAGCCAGAGCGCAGCCTCAGCCATTCGCCTCTGTTTCAGGTCATGTTTGGGTTGCAGCAAAATCCATTGCAGGATCTGGCCCTGAGCGATCTGGATATCAGTGTTTTGGAAATCGATAGCGAGAGCGCCCGTTTCGATCTGGTGCTATCGCTGTTAGAAACCAACCAAGGGCTGAAGGGAACTGCGGAGTACAACAGCGATCTATTTGATGCCGAGACGATTCGTCGGCTGCTGAGTCGTTACGAACGGGTATTAGAGACGATCGCAGCGGATATCCAACAGCCGATCGCGCAGATTCCCCTGCTCAGCGATCTAGAGAGACGGCAGGTTTTAGGAGCATGGAACCAAACCCAGGTTGACTATGATGCTCAGGCTGGCATTCTGCCTCAGTGGATTGCCGCTCAAGCCGCAAAAACACCGGATGCGATCGCCCTAACGTTTGCACAGACGCACCTGACTTATGCAGCCTTAGAGAACCGTGCCAATCAGCTTGCCCATGCCTTGCAAGCACGGGGGGTGAAGCCGGAGGTGCTGGTGGGCATTTGCGTGGAGCGATCGCTGGAAATGGTTGTGGGACTGCTGGGCATTCTGAAGGCGGGCGGGGCCTATCTGCCCCTGGATACCCACTTTCCCCAGGAGCGTCTCGCCGATCTGCTCGAATCCGCTCAGCCCCAACTCCTGCTGACGCAGCAATCTTGCCAGGGTTGTCTGCCAGACACCGCCGTTCCGATCTTTTGTCTGGATGGCGATCGCCATGAGATTGACTCGCAGCCCAAGACGAGTCCAAACGTATCGCTTCTCCAGAACATCTTGCCTATGTTCTGTATACCTCAGGCTCCACAGGGAAGCCCAAGGGGGTCGAAATTCCCCACCGAGCGCTCACTAATTTTTTGCAGGCCATGCACATCGAACCAGGGATATCAGCCCAGGATCGGCTGCTGGCTGTGACAACGCTCTCCTTCGATATTGCGGCCTTAGAACTCTTCTTGCCCCTGACGGCAGGCGCACGGAGCGTCATTGCTCCACGCGAAACGGTCGTGGATGGGGGGCAGCTTCAGGCGCTTCTTCAAGAATCGGGGGCGACTGTTATGCAGGCCACACCTGCAACATGGCAACTCCTCCTCAATGCAGGATGGACGGGAGACCCGCAATTGAAGATTCTGTGTGGCGGCGAAGCCTTAGGGCCGCCATTGGCGCAGGCTCTGGCACAGCGCAGCGCATCTCTATGGAATCTTTATGGCCCAACAGAAACGACCATCTGGTCCCTTTCCGCCTGTGTTGGCACTGCTGAGAGGTCAGTGGAGGCTGCATCGGTGCCGATTGGTAGGCCCATTGCCAACACGCAAATCTATGTCCTAGACGAGCAGTTACAGCCCTTACCGATGGGCATTCCAGGCGAACTGTACATTGGCGGTGATGGAGTGGCACGGGGCTATCGCCATCGGCCCGACCTCACGGCAGAGCGGTTTATCCCCCCTCCGTTTCAACCTGGAGCGCGACTGTACCGAACGGGCGATCGCGTATGCTACCGTCCTGACGGAAGTCTGGACTTTCTAGGTCGGTTGGATCATCAGGTCAAAGTGCGGGGCTTTCGCATTGAGTTGGGCGAAGTGGAAACCGTGCTGGGTCAACATCCCAACCTACAGGGTGCGATCGCCCTAGCCCAGGAAGATCGACTGGTTGCCTATGTAGTAGCGGATGGAGAGACTGTGACGGGAAGCGATCTGCAAGGTTGGTTGCAGCAGAAATTGCCGTCCTATATGGTGCCTTCAGCTATCTGGATCTTACCTGCCTTCCCCCTGACTTCCAATGGGAAAGTAGATCGAAAGGTACTACAGCAGTTACAGCTTGACGATCTCCCTGCTGCCGATCTAGAGCGCTCTACCCCGACCGCAGAACTACTGGTTTCGATTTGGAGTCAGGTTCTCGGACTCGTACAGGTGGGGCTCCACGATAACTTCTTTGCCCTAGGCGGACATTCTTTGCTGGCCACGCAACTAATCTCTAGAATCCGGGCTGTGTTTGCCGTTGAACTGTGCTTGCAGCAGTTGTTCGAGACCCCCACCATTGCAGGACTTGCCGCCCATCTAGAGGCTACCCATCAGGATCGGGAGAGCTTGCCGCCACCCCTGCAACGGGTTCCCCGCGATCGCAATTTTCCCCTCTCCTTTGCCCAGCAACGACTTTGGTTCCTAGAGCAAGTGGAACCTGATACGGCTACCTATAACATTCCGGCGGTCGTGCGTTTGCAGGGAGACCTACATCGAACAGCACTGGAGCAAAGTATTAATGTACTGATTGAGCGCCATGAATCACTCCGCACCACCTTTACCGTTGTCGAGGGGCAACCGCTGCAAACCATTCATCCAGCTCTTCCCTTGCCGTTCACGCCGATCGATTTCTCGGATCTACCTCGTGCAGAGTTATCGGTGCAACTTCTGGCTATGGCCCAAGAGCCGTTCGATCTGACCTGCGGCCCCTTATTGCGGGTGGCCATTCTCCGGTTGGGAGCAGCAGAGCATGTGGTTCTGTTAACGATGCATCACATTGTGGCCGATGGCTGGTCGATGGGGGTTCTCATTCGAGAACTTTCGGCATTGTACCGGGCCTTCGCCACTGGGGAGACTATTTCCTTGCCAGAACTGCCGCTGCAATATGCTGACTTTGCCCTCTGGCAACAGCAGTGGCTCCAAGGCTCAGTGTTGGAAACAAAGCTGGCTTACTGGCAACAGCAACTGGCTCAGATGGTGCCCCTGCAACTGCCTACGGATTACCCACGGGATGCCATTTCTACCCGTCCGGCTGCAACCCATTCTTTTCAACTTTCCCAACCTAACTCAGAGTCGTTGCTTGCCTTTAGCCGCCAAGAAAATGTCACCCTCTTTATGACCTTGCTGACGGCATTTCAAATTTTGCTCCATCGCCATACCCAACAAACAGACATTGGGGTGGGTACTGATGTTGCCAATCGCACTGATGCGGATATTGAGGGGTTAATTGGCTTTTTTGTAAACTTGCTGGTGCTCCGCACGGACTTGAGCGGCAATCCTACCGTGCGCGAGGTGCTGCAACGGGTCAGAACAGTCACCCTCGGTGCCTATGCCCATCAGGATGTGCCCTTTGCCAAGGTGGTAGAAGCCCTGCGTCCCGAACGGCAGTTCCAGGCGATGCCTCTGTTTCAGGTGCTTTTTGTACTCCAGAATGCGCCCATGCCGCCGTTGGATCTTCCCGGTCTGACCCTGGAGCACCTAGAAATTGAGAGCGGGACGGCTCGATTTCGACCTTGCGCTCTTCATGACGGAAACCGAACAGGGTCTCCGAGGCACCTGGCGTTACAATGCTCAACGCTTTGCCGCCGAGACGATCGCCCGTCTCTCCAGCCACTTAGAAACTTTATTGGGGAGTCTGTGCGATCGCCCTGATGAACGGATTCTCACCTTACCTTTGCTGTCCCAGAGTGACCAGGAAACCCAGCGAATGCAGCAACAACAGCGACAAGCCCAGCGCTTCCAGACGTTAGCGAGTATCCAACCCCAAAAGATTTCCTTGGATGCAGACCAGTTGATTCAGACCCGTTTCTTCCATGCCGATGCCACGTTTCCCTTAGTGATAGAGCCAGGGTCTTCTGCGGTGGAGATTGTGGACTGGGCCAAGGCCCATCGTTCCTTTGTAGACCGTCAACTCCTGCATCATGGTGCGATTCTCTTTCGGGGGGTAGGCATTAATTCAGCGACGGCTTTTGAACGACTGGCGGCGGCGATTTGTCCGCAACTCTATGGCGAGTACGGCGACCTTCCACGTCAAGATGTGGGCGGCAAGATTTATGGTGCAACGCCCTATCCTGCCAATCAAGCTATTTTGTTTCACAGCGAAAGTTCCCACCTCCAGTCTTGGCCCCAAAAGATTTGGTTCTGCTGTTTACAGCCAGCGCAGGAAGGGGGCGAAACGCCCATTGTGGACTGCCGCGAAATCCTACAGCGATTACATCCCCTACTGCGCGATCGCTTTGAGAAACTTCAGCTTTTATATGTACGGAACTATATCGATGGGTTGGATGTAAGCTGGCAAGATTTCTTTCATACCAGCGATCGAGCGGTGGTAGAAGCAACCTGTCGCCAAGCCGGAGTGGATTACGAATGGCTACCTGAAAACGGTCTACGCACAAAACAGAAACGACCTGCGATCGCCCACCATCCCCAAACGGGGGAGGCTGTCTTTTTTAACCAGATCCAGCTCCATCATCCGGCCTGTTTGGCCCCGGAGGTGCGTGCCTCACTGTTGGACAGTTTTGGCACACCGGAACGCTTTCCGCGCAATGTCTACTACGGCGATGGTTCGACGATTGCAGACGAGACGGTACAGGAAATTTTAGAGATTTATCAATCTCTCCAATTCGCGTTCCCTTGGCAAGCGGGCGATGTTTTGATGCTGGATAACATGCGGATGGCCCATGGTCGAAACCCTTATTGTGGGCCGCGCAAAGTTGTGGTTGCCCTGGGAGATCTGATCGGAAGTGAGTCGCAAATGCATCTCACAAAGGAGACAGCCCATGTCCACTGAACCCTTAAGCGGATTTAGACTCTCTCCCCAACAGGAACGGCTTTGGCACCTACAGCCAGAGGGATCGGCCTATGGTGCATTTTGCATGGTGGAGATTGAAGGGGCACTGGATCGGACGGCCCTCAAGGCAGCGGTGCAAGGGAGCATCCTTCGCCACGAAAGTTTGCGATCGCAGTTTTGTCGGCTACCGGGAATGAAAACTCCCATCATGGTTATTGCCCAGACCTGTGCGCCGCAGTGGGAAGATCTCGACTGGACGGGGGTTGCACCCCAGACCCAAGAGAGCCGAATGACCGAATGGTTGCAGGCGGCTCCCATTGGCGCTGAGGATCTGAGTCAGTTTCCGCTTCTGCGGGTCAAACTCTTGCAACTTGCTACTGAGCGTCATCTGCTGCTGTTCCATCTGCCGGCGCTCTGTTTGGATACCCAGAGTCTGAGGCTTTTAGTTCGGGAAATTAGTGAGCGCTATGAAGACTCTGCACCCTTAAGCTCCACGGAGGCAGCGGTGCAGTATGTCCAGTTTGCTCAGTGGCAGCATCAGTTGTTGACAGAGGCGGAATCGCAAGCGGGTCGCGCTTACTGGAGCGTATCTCACAGGATAGGATCGCAGATCTAAGACTACCGTTTGAGCATCCAGTCACCCAGGATGCTACTTTCCGTATAGAAGCCCAGCGGATAGAAATTTCAACTGCCAACATTCGAGTGTTTGCACGACAACAGCAGACCTCCGTGCGCGATGTGTTATTGGCCTGTTGGATGGTGCTCGTGGGTCGTCTGACCGAAGCGCAGACGCTGACAATGGGGTATGGATGCGATGGCCGAAGTTATCCCGAACTCCAAGCCCTATTGGGAGTCGTTGCCACTTGGGTTCCGCTCCATTGCCCGATTACGCTGAATTTGCAATTCGCTGAACTGCTGTCCGTACTTTCAGAACAACGTCGTGCGGTGGAGGAATGGCAGGATTATTTTGACTGGAATGGAGATTCCTTAAATCCTTCCTTAGTTCCTTCCTTTTTTCCCATTGGGTTTGAGTTTGAATCGGGGTCAACCCATTGGACGCACAAAAACCTTGCCTGGAGGCTGCGGCAGTACCACGCCTGTATTGAGCGGTTTAAGCTCAAACTCGTCTGCACGGAACAACCCGATACGTTAGATCTGGCCTTTTACGCCGATGCCCGTCAATTTGCACCGGAGGCGATCGGGTCCCTGGCTCAACAGTTTCAGGCATTGTTGACCGATGCGATCGCCCATCCACATCAGCCAATTGGTACGCTCAATCTCCTCAGTGCTTGGGAGCGCGAAGCATTGTTTGCCCCCTGCGATCTGCCCCCAGAGAGCGACTGTGTTCATCGCTTGTTTGAGGCCCAGGCGCAGCAGCACCCGGATGCGGTCGCCCTCGTCTATGAAGACCAACGGCTGACCTACGCCCAACTGAATCGTCAAGCCAATCAGCTTGCTCACTATCTCCAGACCTTGGGCGTAGGGATAGAAAGCATTGTGGGAATTTATATGGGGCGATCGCCTCAGTCCATTGTGGCGTTGTTGGCTGTTCTTAAGGCAGGGGGAGCTTATCTGCCCTTAGATCCCGTGTTGCCTACTGCTGCAATTGCTACACGGTTACAACAGGCGCAAGCGAGTTGGGCGATCGCAGAACAAGCCTTAAGCGAGACGCTGCCGCCCTTGGATTCTGCGCTCGGGCGGATTTGTCTGGATCGGGAGGCCGATGCGATCGCGCAAGCACCAGAAAGCAATCCCACGAGTGCAGTTGCACCAGAAAACCTGATGTATGTGCTGTTTACCTCTGGGACAACGGGACAGCCTAAGGGAATTGCCATTGAGCATCGTCAACTTTATCACTACCTACGTGGCATTTTAGAACCGTTAGATCTTCCGGCTGGGGCTAGTTTTGCGACGGTATCGACCCTCGCTGCCGATTTAGGCAATACGGCTATTTTTCCGGCCCTCTGCACGGGCGGATGTTTACATCTCATTAGCCAAGATCGGTTATCGGATCCGGTGACGTTGGGCGCTTATATCCAGCAGCATCGCATCGATTGCCTGAAGATTGTGCCCTCCCATCTCCAAGCTCTTCTAAACACAGCCAACCCCGCTCAACTCCTTCCCCAGCGATGTTTGGTGTTAGGGGGAGAAGCGTTGTCTTGGGAATTGGTGGCCCAACTCCAAGCCCTACAGCCTCACTGTCGGATTTTGAATCACTACGGCCCCACAGAAACTACGGTGGGAGTGCTGACCTATACCATCCCATCTCAACCTGGGGCGGCAACGCTGGGCGAAACCGTTCCCCTTAGGATTTACCCTTAGCCCATACTCAGGTCTATGTTTTGGATCGGCAGTCAGCAGCCTGTC
>JAAURS010000025.1 GCA_012032135.1 Acaryochloridaceae cyanobacterium RU_4_10
AAATCGCGGACGCTAATCTGACCGTTACGTAATTGCGATTCTAAAATGGCTCGCGATCTGACGCAAAGGCATGAAAGAAAATCTGCCGATACGATGCTTCAATTAACTGAACAATGTCTCCAGGGCTTAAAATGTTTTCGCTGGAATAAACCCGTGGTGCATCGTCGCTTCCTTGCTCGTATCCCGCGACTCGTCCATTCTGGCAATTCGGCGCATATTCTAAAATTGGGATTCCCACTCGCGTTCTCCTTGCTTCGGCTTCTTCAAAATATTACTCAATTCTCGTTTACCTTCCGCGAAGATCTTTACACTCCTTAATTTATTTCCTCAGAATTCTTAACGTAGAGGATTTACCAACCTAAAACGGACAGGAAACGGTTGGTTTGCAGAGATGTGTTTGCAATGGGCGTTGAGAATTCCGTTGGGTTGCTGCTGTCACTTGTTGGCCCCTCATTCTCATCCAGCCTTGCTTCTGAGCAAAAAGACGCTGTACTAAAACCGCCAAACCGCTTGACGGTACTGGTTCTCAAACGAAGTTGAGGACTCACAAACCAAAACCGCTCAATGGAACTCATGGTTTCGTAATTTGTGGTGAGAAGGAGTCCACCTTCTTCGTCCAGGTGATATAGCCCTACAACGGGAACAATTTCAGCGTAGCCTTTCTCTCTGAGCAATCTGCCTTGACGGGGATTGTCTGGATCGGGAACGATCGCAAAGACGGTTTTGCCTTCATGGCCGCCTTCCGTGTCTCTATCCCAACTCATCGTCCCTTGCCAGGTCACCCGAGACCCGCAAACCGCTAGGGTTGGGTCGATTTCGTGCAGTTGGCACAACGATTGGACTTCAGGGTCTGAGGCTGTCAATGATATGACTGAAATTTCAGAGTCTCCTACTTCTGCGCGACGAAAGGCCAAGTGATGGGTGGTTCGCTGCGATCGCCATCGGCCTGCGCTGCGCTCAAAAAAATCCACAACCTCCATGCTGTATAGTTCCTCTCAAAATGGGTTCAAGTCCTATTGTCGCCGATTGCGGTCCTTGGAAACCTAAAATTGCTGTTTTAAACGACGCAGCCGTTCCGAAAAACTTCGCATGATTTCAACGGCAAACATGGGAGTGGTCTGAATCGCAAATAGGAATCGCCTTTCATCCAAACAGGCTAACGTGCAGTCGGTTTTTGCGATCGCGGTGGAAGCGCGAACCTTGGAGGGATGGACGAGTGCTCCCTCACCAAATACATCGCCTACCTGAATGGTTTCCACTACTTTGCCATTGACAACGAGATCGACGGTTCCTTCAATCAAGCCATACATGACTTCACCCGTCTGACCGATCTCAAAAATCACATCTCCGGCAGAAAAAACCAGATGGTCGGGTGCTTTTTGAAAAATACTAACGGTACGAGCGGGTTCTAACATTAATCTTAAAGATAAGCGCCACTGCTCAGCATAGCGAAAAACAAGGGATTAATCATCTTCAGCGCCCTGACGCGGATGGGCTAGGTACCAAAACGACCTTGGGCACAAGAGAATTTTGAGCCATAAGCCCCATCCCTAAAAACTGCGATGAATCGCGAACCTTCACCCAGCCTTCAGTTGTGGAGTCTGAGATCGCAACCGACTGGCCTTGGCACCAGCGCTTTGCTTCTGCTTCATCTAAGGTATAGCTGGAAATATGGTTCAGCGCTACGCAAGGGTTACTGAGGGGGAATATTTCCCCGATCCGACCTCAGTCTCAAGCTGTTCCAGGGTAATGCTATCCGCCAGATCGAACCCGCAACTTTTGGTCCGAATCAACTGTGCCAGGGTGCCTCCCGTCTGGAGTAGCTCGCCCAAGTCCCTGGCGATCGAGCGAATGTAGGTGCCGGGGCCGCAGGCGATATCCACGGTTAGTTCTGGATACCCTAAACCGCTCGTTTGCCAATCTAGAACGTCAATGCCATAAATTTCGACCGTGCGAGGTTCAGGTTCAATCGCTTCACCTTGACGGGCGAGGTCATACAGACGCTTGCCTTTGACTTGGATCGCGCTATAAATGGGTGGAACCTGTTGAATTCTCCCCTTGAATTGCTCCAATGCTGGGACTATCCGATCCAGCGTGACGGAAGACGTAGGCCGGACTTGAAGAATTTCTCCCTCTAGATCGTCGGTGGTGGTGGTCAGTCCCAAACGGATAACGGCTCGGTATGCTTTTTGCGTAGGTAAAAATTGGAGCAAACGGGTTGCCCCCTCTACGGCGATCGGCAATACTCCTGTCGCTAAGGGGTCTAGGGTTCCACCGTGGCCCACCCGTTTGGTCTTTAAAATACGCCGAACTCTGGCCACGCAGTCATGGGACGTAAACCCTGCGGACTTATGAAGATTGATAAATCCAAAGGCCATGAGAGCAACCCCAAACTTTATTTAGAACTTTTTTCAGGTAAGGTTTTTTCAGGTAAAGTCTGCACAATACTGAGGGGTAAGGTTGGCTTGCTCAAAATTGCAGCTCCGGCGGGACTCAGAAACTTTTGGTCGGTTTGCTGCCCTCTCAGGTAGGCTTGCATAAAAACCAAACTCAAGACCTTGACATAATTCTGAGCTACTTCTGGGGTGGGTCCTTCTAGCCCCTTAATTTGCGGCAAAGACTCCGCTTCGCTCGTTGACCGCGCAATGGTTGAGAAGTGATTGCTGTTCTGGATCATGACAAAGCGACGTTGGGGTGCTGCAAGCGCTGCATAGGGTTGGATTTGTTCAAACCACGCAGGTGCAATCACATCATCGCTACCGGATACCATCAGGGTGGGAATTTGAATTTGGGCCAAACTCGTCGGGCCAAGGACTGCACTGGTAATGGGGTTAATGGCGATCGCAGCTTTAATGCGGGAATCCGGTAGGAGCGTATTGAGATATAGGTCACGTTCAGGGTCTTGGCACTGGAGCACAAGGGAAATATTGAGGGTTTTACTCAAACGGCCACAGCTCTTTCTTAAGCCATCAAAGTTGATAGGGGCACCCGCCATTGCCAAACTGGTATACCCTCCAAAGGATTGACCAATAATTCCCACTTGTTCCAGATCGAGCTTACCCTGAAACCGAGGATCGGTCTGAGAGAGACTTTGTAACGTATCTAAGACAAACTGAACGTCTAGGGGGCGGTCTAAAAATTCCATGGGTTGAGCGACATCGCTCCCACGCCCCTCTAGCAAAGATTGGATTTGCTGTTTGTTGCTACCAGGATGTTCTGGCACGATCGCAGCAAACCCATAGGATGCTAAATGTTCTGCCAAATAGATATAGGACTGTCGATCTGAATTTAAGCCGTGGGAAATGACGACTGCGGGTTGGGGCCGATCGGTCTCTGGGACGTAAACATCCGCCACAAAGTTACGGACGCGCTGGGTATAGTTCAACCGCTTTGGGCTGCTATCCTGCAAGGTCAGGGTTGTTTTTTGCCATTTAAACGGACCCGACTTCTGCCAGTCCCTCAAGCGCGTTGCATCAGAAACGGAAAGGGGCGAACCGATGGGGACGCTTTGAATCTCTTTGACAAATGCTGCGGTTTGCTTAAACAAACGATTGGTCTCATTGGCGATCGCCACAATTTCTCGTACGTTCACCACAATTTCAGGACTTGGATAATGGCGCAAAATTGAAAGGGGCGTAAACCCCTCTGGATCGTTAGCCGCTAAAATCAGTGCGGATCTGAGCGCAGAAAAACTTCCCTGACTGACAGGGGTTTGGATGATCTGACTGCCACGTCCTAAAATAATTTGTCCTGTGGAGGAATATAGAAATTGGCTGAGGGATACGGGCGAAAATTCAATCTTTTGCAACAATCCTTCCCGCAATTGAGCCAGTTGCTTGGGCTTAACAAAACGGGCATAGGATACCAGCTCTCCCGTCAGCTTTCCTTCACGGGCATAGATCTCTAGGGCTCGGATAGAAATGGAGCGGCCAAAGAGCGAGTAATTGACGAAGATCCGTTCTGCGCTCAAGGCAGGATTCTGAAGCGCCGGAAATAATGAAACAATCATTACCCCCCATTGAAGCCAGCGATTCTTAAAGCGCATTTTTCATCCGTTCCAATTCTTCTGAGGATAATGACGTCACACCCCGTAGTAAAAGTGGCTGCGTACTTTGAGATTTGATAGAGGCTGGGGTCAGAGATAGTGCAGATTTAGGTTGCTGTTGGACGTAGGTTTGAAAAAATGCCAGTCCTAGCCCTCTCATGTATGACCTTGCTACGTCTGGGGTTCGTCCGATCATCTCCTTGGGTGTAACAAAAACTTTCTCAGAGGGTTGGAGTTCGTCGATGGTGGAAAATGGTGGCTCCATCAATTAAGATCAGTCGCTTCTCAATGTTGGGCAACCAGGTGAAGGGTTCGATTTGTTCGGCTAAGGGTGGGGCGATCGAGTCTTGCGTTCCCGATACTATCATTACGGGAGCCTGAATGGTCTTAAAGCCTGCTGGCCCAAACACACTACTAGAGATAGGGTTGACTGCGATCGCGGCTTTTACCCTCGGGTCTCTTAAGACATAGTTTTTCTTGGGTAACTGTTGAACTTGACACTGTAATAACAACGATAAATTGAGACTCTTTGACAGTTCTGGGCCACAGTCTTTTTGAATGCGCTCCGCACTAAACGTGGCTCCCACTAGAGCTAGGGCTGTATATCCCCCAAAGGATTGGCCCATGACCCCTACTTGTTTGAAATTTAAGCGACCCTTGAAGCGATCGTCCGTCAAGCTGAGACGGCCCAACTCATCCAGCAAAAAGGAGACGTCTAAGGGGCGATCGATAAACTCCATGGGACGAGACACATCATCAGCCTTGCCATCTAGCAACGCTTCGAACTGCTGGTTAGAACTACCGGGATGTTCTGGTACTGCAACCACATAGCCATGAGAGGCTAGATGTTCCGCAAAATATTTAAAGGACTTTCGTCCTGACCCCAACCCATGAGAAATCACAACAATGGGCATGGGCTGAAGTTTGGACGGTTTGGGAACGTAAACATCCGCAGCATACTGTCGCACTTTCCCTGCCATCTGAAGCCGTTGCGGGCGACTATCTGCCAACGACAACGGGAGCACATCCCAGGTCAATTTCCCAGGTTGTCGCAGGGCGAGTAAATTAGGTAATGGCAACGCTGCCGCAGTTTTTGCCGCCATATCCGATCGTTGCTGCACCAAGGAAATGGCAGTATTGGTCTGCCCCACCAACCGCCGAACCCCTTGGAATACCTCAATGCCTTGCGCAACATCCACCTGGATTCCTACATCTGGGTAATTCCGCAGCAGACTCAGCACCGTCAACCCTTGGACATCCGTTGAAGCCAAAATCATGGCAGACCGCAGCGCTTGGACGCTAGAGACTTGAGATTTTGCTTTAACCAACGTACTCGCCCGTTCTAGAAGCTTCTCTCCCGTTGGTGTATACAAAAACTGCGAAATGACTTCGCTGGAAAGCTCGATGCGTTTCTTCAAGGCTTCTCTCAAATCTTGAAGTTGAGCGGGTTTCAAATACTTTGCATAGGTTTCTAACGTCGGCGACAAACGTCCTTCTGTGGCATAGACTTCTAAATCTTTGACTGTAATCGTGAGTTCGATAAAACCGTAGGTGGCATAAATCCGCTCCGCAGCCGTTGCCGCACAAGAAAGCAGTAGGCTTATGGCAAACCCACAACCGCTCAACGGAATCCAACCAAAAGAACGCTTCCAATTTGATTTGTTCACGAGCTTGCCTACTGTTTCACTGCAATTCAGACTTAAGAAGCAACGTTGTCGTTGTTTATTCCTTTATTTTGAAGAATACCCTAGGAATACTAACGAACAGCAAACCATGCTGCAACAATCTGACACTTCAAGCAACAAAAAATTTCCGTGAGGTCCTAATTTCGATCCAGAGATTCAAAGGCAGATTGAATCACTTGAGCGGTTTTACGATCTAAAAGATGCCAATCTACTTCTCCTGATACATCGAACAAGGTATGGTCTGGCCGCACGCCTTCAAGGGGAAGATCGACAAAGATCGTGCGTTCGATGTGGGGGGTATAGTCCAACAGACAAATCTGATAGCACAACTCCCACAGGTTAATGGTTTTGGTGCGATCGCCCTGGGTGAGATGCAGCAGATAAACGGGGATGGGTTGCGGGAGATCTTGAAGGCGGTCCTCTATCTCGGCTTGCTGAGCGTCATTTTTGGCTGCGGCAAGGCGATCGTACAGCAATAACACTTCTGCCTGTTCTTCTGGGGTAATGTCTTCTGGCCAAGCATGAACGGTCTCGTATTGTCCCGCCCAATCAGACCGCTCTAAGGTATTGCGCAGATGGTCCATCACGCGAATAAAAGCAGGCTGCATCAAGGTTACAGCTTTTTCTCCAGGGGTCATACCAGCAGAATCAAACGACATGGGTTCAAAATACTTTTGCGAAACACCCATCTTGAGGGTCGCATTGATACGGGGCGCTTGCCAAAATCCGTGGGAAAAAGTTGAGGGAAGTGTTACGATTTGCAATAGCTAGGGGTGCCTTACAGACAGGCTGAGACAGTCCCTTAGAACCTGAGACTGGGTAATACCAGCGGAGGGAAGCTGTTTATTTGAGGAACCGAATATGCGGACAGAATGGATCGCGAAACGCCAAGGGCACGCAAATGTGTCTCAAATGCATTACGCGCGTCAAGGCGTCATTACGGAAGAAATGGATTATGTGGCAAAACGAGAAAATCTTCCTGCCGATTTAATCCAAGCGGAGGTGGCTCGGGGACGGATGATCATTCCGGCAAATATCAACCACCCTAACTTGGAACCAATGGCGATTGGGATTGCCTCTAAGTGCAAGGTCAATGCCAATATTGGTGCGTCTCCCAATTCATCGGATCTAAAAGAAGAGGTAGCAAAACTTCATCTGGCGGTGAAGTATGGGGCGGATACGGTGATGGATCTGTCTACGGGGGGCGGGAACCTCGATGAAATCCGTACGACGATTATTAATGCTTCAACGGTGCCCATCGGAACGGTGCCGATTTACCAAGCGTTGGAAAGCGTCCACGGAAATATTGAAAATCTGACGGCGGATGATTTTCTACACATTATTGAAAAGCACGCCCAGCAGGGTGTGGATTATCAAACCATCCATGCTGGCATTTTGATCGAGCATTTGCCCTTGGTTCGGAACCGGATTACGGGGATTGTCTCGCGCGGTGGCGGTATTCTGGCCCGTTGGATGTTGCACCACCACAAACAAAACCCGCTCTACACTCATTTCAATGAAATTATCGAAATTTTTAAGAAGCATGATGTTTCTTTTAGCCTAGGGGATTCCCTGCGTCCGGGCTGCACCCACGATGCATCGGATGAGGCGCAGTTGGCTGAGCTGAAAACGCTAGGTCAGCTCACGCGCAAGGCTTGGGAGCACGATGTGCAGGTGATGGTTGAAGGTCCGGGCCATGTGCCAATGGATCAAATTGAATTCAATGTCCGCAAGCAGATGGAGGAGTGTTCTGAAGCCCCCTTCTATGTTCTAGGACCGTTGGTGACGGATATTGCACCAGGATACGACCACATTACCTCTGCGATCGGGGCGGCCCTAGCAGGCTGGTACGGCACGGCGATGCTGTGTTACGTGACGCCAAAGGAACACCTGGGCTTACCGAATGCGGAAGATGTGCGGAATGGGTTGATTGCATACAAGATTGCAGCTCATGCGGCAGATATTGCCCGCCATCGTCCGGGAGCCCGCGATCGCATGATGAGCTTTCCCATGCCCGGTATAACTTCGACTGGAACCGTCAGTTTGAGTTATCCCTAGACCCAGAACGGGCGAAGGAATACCACGACGAGACGCTACCCGCAGATATTTACAAAACGGCTGAGTTTTGTTCGATGTGCGGGCCTAAGTTCTGCCCCATGCAAACAAAGGTTGATGCAGATGCATTGACGGAGCTAGAGAAGTTCTTAGCGAAGGATTTGGATAAGGTGGCAGCTACTGCATCTTAATTTGAGTCAATCAGGCCAAAACTCAACAAAAGAGGAGTGATTCATAAAAGGTGGTCGGTGTACTACACTGACTGCCTTTTCCAGGTCTTTAAATTCATTCTTATGAACGAAAATGCTATGAACAATACCTCAAAGACGAATTGGGAGAAGGTTGACTCGCTTACAGAGGAAGAAATTGATACCTCTGACATTCCTCCCTTGACTGAAGAGTGTTTCAGTAAGTCTCGGTGGTGGAAACCTGTGTCTCCATTAAAATGCTTTGGTTCAAGTCAATCCCAACACGCTGACTTGGTTTCAAGCTCAAGGTGAGGATAAATCCCATTAATTTTGGCTGGATGTAAAGAATAGCGAAACTGTTACACTTGGGGATGGGTCATCGTTTACCCGAACCCTTCCATCTTGCATTTAGGTGTCAACGAGGCCACTATGCCACGGACTCAGCGCAACGATAACTTCATCGATAAATCCTTCACGGTGATGGCCGATATCATCCTGAAGATATTACCCGCCAGCAAACGCGACAAAGAAGCCTTCGCCTATTACCGCGACGGCATGTCCGCCCAAGCCGATGGCGAATATGCCGAAGCTCTAGAAAATTACGAAGAAGCCCTTCGGCTTGAGGACGACCCCAACGATCGCAGCTACATCCTTTACAACATCGGGTTAATCCATGCCAGTAACGGCGAACACGAGAAGGCTCTGGAGTATTACCACGAATCTCTTGCCATCAATGGCAGACTCCCCCAAGCCCTCAATAACGTCGCCGTCATCTATCACTATCAGGGCGAACAAGCCGCCGAAGAGGGACGCCCCGACGATGCAGACGAACTCTTGAACAAAGCCGCCGAATACTGGAAACGAGCCATCCGTATTGCGCCAAACAACTATATTGAGGCTCAAAACTGGCTCAAGACCACCGGACGTTCCACCATTGATGCCTACTAGGAAACCCACCCCACCATGCTCGATCGAGACCAAGTTCATAAGGTGGCTCACCTCGCACGCCTGGAACTCACACCAGAGGAAGAAGTTCAGTTCACATCTCAACTGGGCGACATTTTAGAATACGTCGAACAACTCGGTGAATTAGACGTGCGCGATGTAGCGCCCACCACCCGAGCGATCGATGTTAGCAACATTACCCGACACGATGCTCTCAAGCCTTGGAGCGATCGCGACGCAATTCTGTCCAATGCGCCCGACCAGGATGGCGACTTCTTCAAAGTCCCCAAAATCATGGAAGACGTTGATTAATGGGTTGAGCCTGACGCACCCCCAGCCCTGCGTAAAGATTTTGGTCCTTGATGTACTGTGCGATCGCAGGCATCACCCCCTGCGGATCTCCCGTTTGGCGATATTCCGTTGAAGAGACATCTGGACCCACAAACGTTGACACCTGAAACCGCGCGCCTAGCGCGTTTAGGGCATCAAAGTGTTGGGGCTGGATGGGTACACCAGGGCGCGGCACAATCAGCAAATTTACCGCCTTAAGCAGATCCGCGACTCGATACCAATGGGGCAAAGAATCCAACACATCGGAACCCACCACTAACGTAAACTGTGCATCTGGCCAATCGAGCTTTGCTTTTCGAACTGAATTCAAAGTGCGAACATCGCTCAGATGCGGACATAACCTCACATTCTTGGCGCGATCCGCAATCCCTGCCATCGACATCGCCAACATCGCTTGACGCTGGTGAAGCGGCGTTTGTTGTGCCTTAAAAGGATTATCCGCAGCCCAGACTGCAACCCAATCAAACCGAGTTGCCAACCATTCCACAATAGCTTGATGTCCGACCGTCGGAGGGTCGGCACTGGCCCCAAAAAGCGCGACTTGAATCATAGTTTCTTATTCATAACAAGAAAACCTTGGACTGAATAGGGGCGATGTATTTTAGCTGTCGCCCAAAAAGTGGAACATTCTGTCAGTTTCAAGACGTCAAGGAGGCTCAGTTGGGGTCTTAGGGGTTTTGGCGGCTTCTCCGAAGCTTCCAATGGTAAGATGTCCGAAGCTTAAAGCTCAACGATCTATTTAAGTCCATTACAGAGTGCATTCATGGTGTCAATTGGAACGGTCGGTATACAACAGCGTCGTCACTTCGGAGTGCGAGCGATCGGCGTAGCGTCATCTTTGGTCCTCGCCTTACTTTCCTCAACTGTCGCACAAGCTCAAAAGGCTGGAGATTTTAACGGAACGGGAACAAGTCAGCCCCTCACCCCAGGAAATGTCCAAATTGTGAGTCCTTCCGGCGGACAAGGCGGCCTTTTCAGTATAGAAGCCGCAAAACGCCTGCTGGGAGAAGCGCAAGGTGCCGCATCCGCTCAAAATTATAGTGCAGCCGCCTCAAAGTTCCAGGACGCACGTCAGGTTGCAAATCAACTATCTAACTTTTATCAAGCCTTAGCAGGTTCTTTTTTGGGTGTCGATAATCGTGCTGCGGATAGCCTGCGTCTCAAGGCACTTGATTCTGCTCAGATTCGAGATCAATCCACCTACCAGCTTGCGCTGGTCTACCGAGCCCAAAACAAACCCGAACAGGCAATTCCTCTGCTGATTGAAATTATCCGCAGTCAAAACCCCAGCCGAGAGTTGGGACAAAAATCCTACCAACAATTATTTGAACTGGGCTTTGTGGATGTCCCTTATCCCAGAACCGGGGCTCCGGCCAACCCCAAACAAGGCAGCCAAAAACAAGACAACCCCACAAAGTAACCCTTCTGAATCTAAGCGCTAAGAATATAATAGTTTTGATGGCTGTTGAGAACAGTCTTGCTGATTTCTCAAGCGCTAAGACTCAAGCATTGCATCGGTGAAATAAGGGTACGCATGATTAAACCAAACGAACTTAAGCAGATGATTCAGACTGGATTGCCTGATGCTGACGTACAGGTTCAAGATCTGACGGGCGGTGGCGATCATTACCAAGCGACAGTGATATCCTCAGCCTTTGTGGGTAAGTCGTTGGTTCAGCAGCATCGCTTGGTCTATAGCGTGGTGAATGATGTGATGGCTAGTGAGGCACTTCACGCCTTTTGCCCTGAAAACTTATACCCCTGAAAAATGGGCTGAGATGAGTGCAACGGCAATCGCACAAGGGTAAGTCCACCGTTGCCGATTTGCTGCGTTGTCGATTGTCAAAATTGCTGCAATTTAAAACCACCTAAGATTGTCACACCCTTGAGGACTACTGCATTATGACTCCCGAACTAAAGGCCCGTATTGACGAACTGGTTAAAAGCAATAAAGTGATTGTCTTTATGAAGGGTTCAAAGTTAATGCCCCAATGTGGGTTTTCCAACAATGCCGTCCAAATTTTGAATTCCTTTGGCGTTCCCTACGAAACCGTTGATGTCCTTGCAGATCCAGATATTCGCCAAGGCATTAAAGAGTACTCTAATTGGCCCACCATCCCGCAAGTGTATATCAACGGAGAATTTGTAGGTGGCTCAGATGTATTGGTCGAACTCTATCAACAGGGAGAATTACAACCCATGATAGAAGTCGCGCTTGCATCTTAAGAGTGCCCCAGCCAGCGTTATTAAAGATGCCCCTTTAAGCTGTGAGAGGGGCATTTTTTTATGAGTCCTTGAGATACTCACTGACATCGAGGTCGGGCAAAATCAAAGTATCCCGTTCGTTCGCTAATTTGCCAGTATTTGCAGACAACCCTTTGGGTTGGCGCACCACAGTTTCTGCTGTGTGGGATTGAGACGGCGATGAATTGAAGGTTGGGAGAGGGGGAGCTATAGGAGGGGCTTTGGTATCAGCCTGCCGATCTTGAAATAGGGCCTTCAGGAGATTCCGGCTGGAGTCTAGGTAGGCACCTGCATTATGATGCAGTCCTGCACGCTCGGGCAGAATAATTTTTTGCATCAAATATTCGATCGTTTCCTCTTTAATCCATCCTCGACGGACTAAAACATCGCCAAATTTTAAATTCGAGCTAACTTGGTCGGCCAGTGCAACTTCTATTTGACTGTTACTCAAAAGACCGGCTTCAACTAAATAGTCGCCTAACCGTTTGCTTTCGGTCAAGGAAGGTTGCGCGCTGTTAGCATGGAGTTTCTCTGGGGGTATGACAGTACTCAAGTCGTCCTTCCAACCACACTCAGGACAATCCCAGTAGATGGGGGGTGCGCTTGCATCCTGAAATTGATGCAAACATTTTAGGACAAGACCCCGTGAAAAAGGGATGATTGTGGAGAACTTTGAGTTCGGCAATACTGGTGGCTTGGGACAAAAATTCGGCAACAGAGTATCGTTGCTGGCTTAGATTGTTTGAGAGAGCCTGGGTTGGAGTTGCTTTGAAACCTGAAGAATTGCCCCCTGCGGCTGCCACAAACGATCGTTGGAGGAGGGGGAGGAGTAACTGCTGTGGGAATCGATTTTGAGCGTCTACTTTTTGCTCGGCAATAGCAGAGAGAGAGAATTGCTGTTGAAGGCTAGATTGCTTTTGTCCCAGGATTTGGGTGTAGAGTTTGACGCGATTGATATGAATGGGATGTAGACGGGTCAACAAACCCTGAACTGAATTGAGTAATTCTTGGTTTTCAGATTCTCGCATCACTACAATCAGGACATGCAAGGAGTCTTCTTTTTGCTTGACCTTGACATGGGCACCATTAGGAATGAGGTGCCGATTTAAATAAACCGACAAAGCCTGTAAGTTCCCCTGCTCAGCTAGCTGAAGGATTTCATCGTTAGCCCGATCAGACACAAGTGTTACCCTAAATTGATGCTTCCCGATCTTATGGTACCCAAGACTATACAAAGGAATAAACATGGGGGAACACATGTTACCTTCCCCCAATCCTATTACAATATGTAAAGCCAATTCATCTGAGAGAGAGAACATGCGCGTTGCAATCGTCGGGGCGGGGCTGGCAGGACTTGTGACTGCTATTGACTTGGTCGATGCGGGGCATGAGGTGGAGTTATTTGAGGCCCGTCCTTTTGTGGGGGGTAAGGTGAGCAGTTGGGTGGACCCCAATGGCAATCACATTGAGATGGGGCTGCACGTTTTTTTCTTTAATTACGCCAATTTATTTGAGTTATTGAAAAAAGTTGGCGCGTTTGAGAACTTGTTGCCCAAGGCACACACCCATACGTTTATCAATCGGGGCGGACGGGTTGGCGAATTAGATTTTAGGTTTCCGATGGGTGCGCCGTTTAATGGGTTGAAGGCGTTTTTTACGACATCGCAACTGTCATGGCCGGACAAGATTCAAAATGCGATCGCTCTTTCTACCAGCCCCGTAGTCCCTGGTTTAGTCAGCTACGATGCTGCGATGCAATGGATTCATTCTCTGGACAAAATTAGTTTTGCGGACTGGTTCCGACGGCATGGTGGGAACGACCAAAGTTTGAAGCGGTTGTGGGATCCGATCGCGCTGGCATTAGGGTTTATTGACACGGAAAATATTTCAGCGCGCTGTCTGCTGACCATCTTTTTGATGTTTGCGACCAAGAAAGAAGCATCCAAGCTGAATTTTCTGGCAGGGTCTCCGGCGGAATATTTGCATAAGCCTTTGGTAAATTACCTTGAAGCCAAGGGTGGCAAAATTCATCTCCGTCGCCAAACGCGCCAAATTTTGTTTGACGGCGAAGGGGCAAAGACAAGGGTAACGGGTCTCAAAATTGCTGATGGTGATACGGAGGAGACTATTACGGCTGATGCCTATGTGGCAGCTTGCGATATTCCTGGAATTCAACGGTTGCTTCCCCCAGAATGGCGGCAGTGGCCGGAGTTCGACAATATTTACAAGCTAGAGGCGGTTCCGGTGGCGACGGTGCAGTTGCGGTTTGATGGGTGGGTAACAGAACTCAAGGATGCGGAGCAACGCAAACAGCTTGGCTCAGCAGCAGGTATCGATAATCTTCTTTATAGTTCCGATGCTGATTTTTCTTGTTTTGCAGATTTGGCGCTGACCAGTCCTAAAGACTATTACCGTGAGGGGGAAGGGTCTTTGCTGCAAGTAGTTTTAACACCAGGAGATCCGTTTATCAAGATGAGCAATGAGGAGATTGCGAACCACGCGCTGAAGCAGGTGCACGACTTGTTCCCTTCTGCGCGGGAGTTAAAGATGACCTGGTATAGTGTGGTGAAGCTGGCACAGTCTCTCTATAAGGAAGCACCCGGTATGGACCCATACCGCCCGGATCAAAAGACGCCGATTGGAAATTTCTTTTTGGCAGGTAGCTATACGCAGCAAGATTATATTGACAGTATGGAGGGGGCGACCATTTCGGGTCGGAGGGCGGCCAGCGTTATTTTGGCGCAGGCTGATGTTTTGGCAAGTTCGGGCGATCTCGTTTTAATGTCTCTGTAGGGACGGTTTTGATATGGCTGAATGGTTGGAGCATAGCGCTCAAGTTGAGGTTGCACTCCCCGTGGGGGTGGTCTGGGATTTATGGTCTGACCTGGAACAGATGCCGCATTGGATGAAGTGGATTGAGGCGGTTAAGATTTTGGAGGATAAGCCCGAACTATCGCGGTGGAAGTTGGCGAGCGGTAGTTTTGAGTTTACGTGGCTGTCTAAGATTTTGAAGGAAGTACCCCATCAGATTATCCAATGGGAGTCTGTGGATGGTCTACCCAATCGGGGAGCGATTCGATTTTACGATCGCAAGGCTAAGGGGAGTATTGTGAAGTTGACGGTGGGCTATAAGGTGCCGGGTATTTTGGGTTGGATGGATAATCTATTTCTGGGACAGATTGTTGAGTCTACGCTCCAAGCAGATATGGACCGATTTAGAGATTATGCGATCGAGCAAAGTTTGGAATCATAGCTTGGGCGATATAAGTAAGGATCTCGAGCTAAACTCTAATGTCCTCAAGCGCATAAACGTCCCGCCCGCGCCCTAACGCAAACGCAAAAGACGATCGCAAAGACTGACTGCTGCAAGTCAAAAACAGCACCAACCCAACCCCCACACAAATCCCACCCACACCAAACAACTGACCGTACCTTCCCTCCGTCGCCAGGATTCCGAAGGCAGGCCCTGCGATTGCAATGCCCATGTCAAACCCACCCATACACAAACTAAATACCCGACCGCGTTCAAAAGCTTGGGAGCGATCGGCCATTAACGTTGCCATCATTGGGATCAGAATTCCGCCTCCACAACCCTCCAATAATCCAGCCCCAATAAAACTGAACTCAGATTGTGCCTGCCACAACACCACCATCGCCAATAGATAGCAGACCAACCCAAACGTAATAAAAACTCCACGCCCCAATCGGTCAGACGCCTTCCCCACAGACATACGGAGACTAAAACTCGCAATGGCTGCCGCCGTATAAAACACCCCTGCATTCAAATTGCTGACCGTTTCACCCATATAGAGCGGCACATAAGATGCAATGAGCCCAAAAGCCAACCCCACCAACAGCATCACTATGGTTGGAATTCTCAAGCGGGGCGACCAGACAATCTGCCAAACGGATTGCTCTAGGGGAGGAGGTATGGGGTTAGGTTCTGGCTTAACTCCATCAGACTTAACTGCCATTGGGTCATAAACCCCGATTGTGCAAATAAAGCCCACCATCGCCAATAATGCAGACATCACAAATAACTGGATATAACCCATTTGAGCTTGCATTAATCCCCCGATCGCAGGCCCAAGCGCCACACCCAGAGGCTGGACCAAACTCATTACGCCCATTACCCGCCCCCGCCGATCGGATGGAGAAAGATCGACCACTAAGGCGCTATAGGCCGTTCCAAAAGCTGCAATGCTGATTCCATGAAATGCCCTAAACGCTCCCAAAATCCAAATATTTTCAAAGAGTGCGTATCCCACTGGAGCGATCGCTGCAACACCCATTCCTAAAAGCAACACCACTTTGCGACTGCGCTCGTCCGCCAAATGCCCCACCCAGGCCCGCGAACCCAAAAGCCCGATCGCGAAAGCTCCCATCACAAACCCCACCTGATGGCCGTTCCCGCCAATATCGCGAATGTACAGCGGTAACGTGGGAAGCAATGAAGCCAGACTCGTCCAAAAACAAAACCCCGCCCAAAAGAGGGGCTTTAGGTCAGGGAGTTGTTTGGAAGAAAGCTTTGAAGAAGACTGCGTCAAAGTATTTTGCTTAAGCTCCAGGTTAAAAGTACGGGGTCCAATCCATTGACCCAGCCTTTTTCAATCCTAACGTTCGTTATTCCTGGATGCTTTCAATCTCGACCCTTGCAAAAATACACACAGCAAAAAATTACAAACTTCGAGTGTTTGCCATTCTGGAACCCAGATAACCCTCTTAAATCGCCATCGGAACTCTCAGATCGCGTCTAGGCTGGGACCGTAATCTGCACCGTAGGCGGAGCAAACAACACAACCCCATTCCCCACCACCGCTTTGTGACCCGACAGCGCACAAGCACAGCCCGACACAAAATCTGAAATTCGTTGAGCCTGAACAGGTCCAAGTTCTGCCAAATTAAAGAGCAGAATTTCACCGTCCTTTAAGGCCGCGATCGCATCTCGGGTCTCTTCAAAAGTCTGAGGGGACAGAAACGCAATTTTATAGCCCGATGTACTCGTTAATGGAAGCAGATTTCTCATATACCCCCTCTAAGCTTATCCTTGAGAGATTTATTAATCGTAGATTACACTCATTCACCCCATTGTTCAAAATCTTTTAAGATTCTAATTACAATAATGTTCAACTCGAACAGAGAGGATTGAGTTTTGCCTACCCTGGGTGTCAATATTGACCACGTTGCAACCATCCGTCAAGCCCGTCGTACCATGAGCCAGACCCAGTCGCAGCAGCAGTTCTAGCCGAACTTGCCGGAGCGGATGGCATCACCTGTCACCTGCGGGAAGATCGCCGCCACATCCAAGACAGAGACGTACAGCTTCTGCGGCAAACCGTACGGACCCGCCTCAATCTAGAAATGGCCGCAACGCAAGAAATGGTAGACATTGCCCTCTCCGTCAAACCGGATTATGTCACCCTCGTTCCCGAACGCCGAGAAGAAGTCACCACAGAAGGTGGGCTCAACGTCGTGGGTCAGTTTGATAATTTGGCCCGTGCTGTCGATCGCCTGCAATCCGCGCTGATTCCGGTCAGTCTCTTTATTGATGCCGAGCCCGCCCAAATTGAAGCCTCCGCTCAAACCTCCGCTCAATTTATTGAGTTACATACCGGAACCTATGCAGGAGCCAAAACAGAACAAGCGCTGGCCCAGGAATTAGAAATTCTGGCAAAAGGATGCGCTCAGCGATCGCACTAGGATTGCGGGTCAACTCAGGGCATGGATTGACTTACTGGAATGTCCGTCCCGTGGCCCTTCTAGAAGGCATGGAAGAACTCAATATCGGCCATACCATCATCAGTCGAGCGGTTCTGCTGGGAATGGAGCGGGCCGTTCTGGAAATGAAAAAAGCCATGACAGGTCAAATCTAAATTTTGCTCTTTTCATGGATTCTGCCAATGCTGACCATTAGGTGTCCCAGAAACCCCCGCAAGTCTCTATAATATAGAGCGAACCTTCGTCCCATCGACAACGGAAGAATCGCGTGTTTGTTTTGAGTGGCTACGAATATCTGCTGGGATTCTTGATTATCTGTAGTCTGGTCCCAGTGTTTGCCTTAACGGCCTCCAAGCTCCTGCGTCCCAGCAATCGCGGACCAGAGCGTCGCACAACTTATGAATCTGGCATGGAACCCGTTGGGGGGGCTTGGATTCAGTTCAATATCCGGTACTACATGTTTGCCCTGGTTTTTGTGATCTTCGATGTAGAAACCGTCTTTTTGTACCCTTGGGCCGTGGCCTTTCACCGTCTGGGGGTGTTGGCTTTCATTGAAGCCCTGATTTTTATTGCAATCCTTGTGGTGGGACTGGCCTATGCATGGCGCAAAGGTGCATTGGAATGGTCTTAAATCGTTATTCTTGAAGGAGCTGAGTTGTCACCATGTCTGAGACCCCACCCATCGAGCCAGAACAAACCGCTCAGGAAAGCGCTATTGTTCGGGAAGGTGCAATTCAAGAAGTCGGTCCGTTGTCTAAACGCCTCACCCAAGATGGCTTCACCCACGAGTTTTTAGGGGTAGACCACTTAGGGGTTGAAATCTTAAAGGTTGACCGAACGGTATTGATCCCTTTTTCCACCGCGCTCTACGCCTACGGGTTCAATTATTTGCAATGCCAAGCAGGCTATGATGCGGGTCCCGGTCAAGATCTAGTCAGCATGTACCATATCCTCAAGGTTGACAATAATATCACCCAACCCGAAGAAGTTCGTGTCAAAGTCTTTTTACCTCGTGAGAATCCCGTTGTGCCTTCGGTGTACTGGATTTGGAAAACCGCCGACTGGCAAGAACGCGAAACCTACGATATGTACGGCATCATCTACGACGGTCACCCCAACCTCAAACGATTGCTCATGCCAGAAGATTGGGTGGGTTGGCCTTTACGGAAGGACTACATCAGTCCCGATTTTTACGAACTGCAAGAAGCGTATTAGCGATTCAGCTTGAAGGGATTATCATAGAAAAGATAACCTCAATGCGATCGTTTTTTAATATTGAGGACACCCTTTAAATACCTCCTTAGCAACGCCACAAAAGGCTTGACTGAGTTTCTAAACTTTGGATTAGGACCCAAACATGACGCAAATTATTCTGGGCGAACAAGAAAAGTTAGAGTCTGCTTTACGACGATTTAGGAAAGCTGTCTCCCACGCGGGAATTTTGACAGACTACAAAAAAATCGGTTTCATGAAACGCCCATTGAAAAGCGCAAACGCAAAGAAATGAGCCGCAGACGCCGGGGTAAGCGATTCTTTCGCTAGACTTTGACTCATGTTCGATTCGTCTCTAATGCGGCTTGAGTTAACCGCAAGTCCTGCTGAGCACCCAAGGCATTGAAAATACGAGATGCCTCTTCTAGGTGCGTTTGTCTTTGCGAGGTACTGACGGTGAGATGGATGCCAATCTCGTAATGGCTTCGGCCTTGTTCGAGGGGCATTGTTAATTGTTTCGCCAAGGAAAGCGATCGCCCCCACAAACGCATTGCCTTGCCGCGCTTTCCTGCCAGCCAAGCTCTGCACCCTTCTAAACGCAGGAGACGGGGTTGGCCAATCCCAAAAGCACTGGCGTATTGATGCATGGCTTTACGGGCTAATCGAATGTTGCGTTGGTAAGGTTGAATCAGTTCCGGTTGTTGCTGCCACAGAAATAAATACACTTCCAATACACTGGCATAGCCTTCCATCACATATAACGCAATGGGAGGAGATTGTTGAATGAGTGCAAGAGCATTGGACGCGCAGTCTAAAGCAGACGAGACATCGCCATGAAAGAAAGAGACCAATGCCGAGACACCCTCTAGACGAATGTGTTCGCAGTCCAGTTTTTCCTGAGTGCTAAGGATCGCTCTGGCCTGTTGAACACAGTGTTGGGCATCGTCATATTGCCCCAAGCATAGATATTCTTCTGCTTGTCCTAGGAGTCCCCAAGATTGAGCTTGGCGATCGCCCACTTCTTCACCTAACTTGAAGGTCTGTTTCCAGAGTTCGAGGGCGGTGTTGAAAGTGCCCTGACAATGATCGACGAGGGCGATCGCGGCCAATGCTTCCGCCCAATGATGGCGGTCCCGAAGCTGATGAAAAATATCAGCCGCCTGCTGGAGATTCTCGCGGGAAGACTGCCACTGGCCCGTTCCACTTTTGTAAGCGCCCGTCACTAGCAAAACCCATCCTTGACAAGGGAGGGGAGCTTCTATCCGCTGAATCGTCTTTTGGGCCAGCTTCGTATAGTGCCGAGCCAATCCATGTATTGCGTTCATTCCCACCACGTAACACATGTTGGCATAGATGCTTGCCAGTTCTGAAGAGGGGGGGACGGTTTCAGCTAAATTGAGGCCCACCAAACTGGCATAGGTTGCCAGAGATCGGCGATGGCTGTAGTAGTAAACTTCTCCCAAACGGACATGGGCGCGGGTGAGTTCCAGCCGTGCTTCGCAGACGGAGCTGGGCGCGCGTTCTCTGGAAGACGGCCACAGAAGATGCCGAATTTGGAGAAGAAGGTGTTTGAGGAGTTCGGCGAACAAGCCCCTTTTGGTTTTAGGGATGGGATAGCCTAGCAGCCTCACACCCGCTTGAAGCTGGAGGATACTATCCGTGACTTGCCCCAGTTCTAAATGGGCTTCAGCAATTTGTCTGTGCCAACTTGCTTGTTGTAAGGGGGATTGTGCTTCGCTGGAAGCGGCGATCGCGATCGCTTTGGTAAAAAATGCGATCGCTTCTGTATAAGCACCTTCTTGAAAGGTTTGTTCGCCCGCTTTGACCAGATATTGCAATGTTTTAGCAAATTCCTTGGCACGGCTCCAATGATGTACCAACATGGAATAGTAAGGCGCTAAATCTTCGCTTTGATGGCGTTCGTACCACTGGGCAATCTCGCGATGCAAGTTGCGCCGTTGGGTAAATAACATCGATTGGTAGGCAACGTCTTGAGTAATCAGGCTCTGAAAGCTATAGATCAGGCTGCTGGATGGGGGAACGGGCGCGATTAAATTGACTTGTTGCAGTCCTTGAATATGAGTTTGCAGATCGCTCTTATCTCCTTCAAAGGGATAGATATCATACAGAAGGGGATAGGTGAAACGGCGACCGATCGCACTTGCTATTTTTAAGGTCAGTTGCTGGGGAGGGAGGAGATGGTCGATGCGATCGGTGATGAGTGCTTGAAGGGTAGTCGGCATTGCAAAAACCACTGATGATGGCGTATCGAGAACTAACTGGCGATCGGGTTCTTGACGCTGAATGCGACCTGTTTCAAATAATTTCTGGGCCAGGGTTGCACTATATAAGGGGTGTCCTTCCGTTTTTTCGTAAATGAGAGAAAGAAGGGTGTTTGAAATGCTGGTTGCATGGAGTGTCTGGCAAATTAAAGTTGCAGTATCTTCCCTGGATAACCCTTGAAGCTGAATGATTTGCAAGAGCGATGATTGTTGGAGCTGCTGGTATTCAGGGGTTGGACTTAAGGGTCTGGTTATCAAGACAAACTGGATGGGAAAAGACTGCTGGCAGACCGCCAAGATCGAGCCCCAAGAGGCAGAGTCCAACCATTGAGCGTTTCTAGAAAAATGATGGGTTGGTGAGTTTCACAACAACGGCGCAAGATTTCCAATAAGATGAAGCGGGTATTCTCTGCATGGACAGAGGGCGACATGTCCTGAATGAGTGCTGTTTCAGGGAAATTCACGCCCAAGATCGGGTTTAGGAGTGACGTCAAAGGGGAAAGCTCAGCGGGAAGTTGAAGGCTTTGGCTGATAGAGCTGCGTCGTGTTTGCGGATCGGCGAGATCGTCAAGCTGCAAGAGCTGTCTGAGAATCTGTCGCCAAGGATAGTAGGGGGTCAATCGTTCGATGGCATCACCAGACCCGATCGCGTAGGAAATTCCTTGAGCCTGTATCCACAAGAGCAGTGCGTTCATCAGTTGGGTTTTGCCAATGCCCGCTTCTCCTTGAATGACCATCATACTGGGGCTAGGATGTTGAAGGTGAGCTTCTACCCAGTTAATGAGACGACTGCGTTCGGTTTGATACCCCACCATCGAAAAACGGGCTCGGGGGTCCTCGGTTGTGCGGACTCTATCGGTTGATAGACAACGACGGGCTGCTCCATGCCTTTGAGGGCGATCGCAGGCAAAGCACGAAACGCAATCCGCTGACGAGCTGCCTCATAGGTTGTCGCATCGCAGAGAATCGCATTTTGTGTGACTTGCATCAGCCGAGCTGCTAAATTGGCAACCTTGCCGATTACGGTATATTCGCGACGTTTTGAACTTCCGACAACCCCACAGAACACGTTTCCCGTTGTGACTCCAATGGAACAGTTCCAGCCTAAATTTTTTAAAGCAGCCTGCATGTCCATGGCAGCCCTGACGCCTCGTTCTGCATCATTTTCATGAGCGAAGGGCGGAAGTCCCAGGGCAGCTACTAGGGTTGCCCCTTTTTCATCAATGCTGATTTTGTTAATGCTGCCCTCATAGTGATACAAACTCTGTTGCAGGGCTATCATTGCATCCTGAGCTTGTTGCAGGGATATATTTTCTAAGTCAGGGAAGTGAGCAAATATCAGTGTTATCCATCGATATTCAGCCAACCATTCCCGATGTCCCGCACTCAGCCGAGTTAGGATCGCTGCTGGGATATAGGCTTTCAGATTTTCTTCCAGTTCCTGCGGAAAACGAACAGACTTGGGCGGCAGGATAGGTATCCCTAAATAGGTGGATCGGAGCCGAAGGTTCCCTGCTGGAAGTGGAATACCTTGACAGTAAGGTCCGATCGAGCCCCAAGCACTAGCAGAAATAACAACCCAGCCTGGTTGAGCTTGTTTTTGTAACTGTTGTATCTCTAGCAGCGGTGCGCCAGAGAGGGTGCATTCCCAACGCTGATACAGACCGCCTAAATGTCCTACAACCACTGGGCCAGAAGCTATCCCAATTCTCAGCAACAGCGAAACATCTTTTGCGATCGCACGGGTTTGGACGGAGTCTTGAAT
>JAAURS010000318.1 GCA_012032135.1 Acaryochloridaceae cyanobacterium RU_4_10
CCGTTTTGAGGATATTGCTACAAGAAACAGAAAAATCATCTAGCGAAAAAACGATGGATAAAATAAGGATCTTTCTGATACTGGACTTCCACAAACCATACCCGCTAGTCAGGAGCATCGGGCTGGGGTAAAAAGACCCCATCAAGGCGAAAGGCAAGCTGCTTCACTTCAACTGACCGAAACACATAGCCCTGAGCGCAGTCAGCAGGCTCACCCAGTAGCTCAAAGAAAAATCCAGGAACCGTCTGAAAAATCCGATAAAAGATTGAGTCTGTTTTCATTTGATGTTGAGGATTCCTAGGGTTAAGCGATCGCCCACAGCACAGCTGTATCGTATCAAGTCTGCGATCGCCCGACATGAAATACGATTTTGCTCAGGCACATTGATGAGTACTAAAATCGAAATTAGGGGCATACTTAAAACCACAGCAGCAAACGACAACACCCCATTGCACCGAACTTGAGTGCCATGACCAACCCTGTAAAATTAACCGCTCCAGCCTCAATCCCGTCCCGATGGACTCCGCTTTTTCTGACGGCTGCAATCGTACTGGTGAGCTATGGCACCATCGTTCATCTCCAGCTTAGCCGCCTCTCTCAACTAGACCGTAAAGCCAGCCAGCCACTCAGTAAAGCCGAATATCTTCGCGAAGAACGGCAAACCCAAACTAGCCTTAAGCTCTTAGCTAAATTGCCGACCTTTGGATTTGATAACCTCGTCGCAGATTGGTCATTTCTTAATTTCCTTCAGTACTTTGGAGACGACCAAGCCCGTCCTAAAACAGGGTATCGCATCACCCCCGCTTTCTTCCAAGTCATCGTAGATCGAGATCCGCGCTTTTTAAGCATGTATCCCTACCTCTCCGCCAGCGTCTCGCTCTATGGCGGACAGCCGCAGCAAACCGTCCGATTGCTCCAGCAGGGAATCAACGCCATTCCTCCCGCAATGCAGTCAGAAGCCTATTTTCTGTGGCAGTCTAAAGCCACCGATGAACTACTCTTTTTAGGCAAAACTCAAGACGCTCAGCATTCCTACGAAATGGCCGCATCTTGGGCCAGCCAATCTAACGCCCCTCAACTGCAAGCGATCGCCCAACGTTCCCGCCAGACTGCAAAATTCTTAGCCTCCAACCCCGATAGCCGACGGGCCAGAGTAGGATCCTGGTACAACATTTTGACCAATGCGATCGACGATCCAACCCGTCAATTCGCCGCCCAGCAAATCCAAGCCCTGGGAGGTAAAATCATCCAGCGTAATGGTGCGTTCTCAGTCAAGTTGCCCGATGCAGATTAGCCTTGTGCTCCGTGCGATCGCTACGCACCAAGAGTCCGAAGCCAATCTTGTAAATCTGCCCCATTTTTGAAGTCTAGCAGCGCCTCTCCCAAATCCTCAAGCTGATTCAGTGGTAGAGATTGAACCTGCGATCGGAGTTCGGGAGTCACGTCACCGATGCGCCGTGTGAGCTGCCGGAGAATGAGTGTTTGCCCTTCTCTAAGAGCGCCTTTGTCTTCACCTTCTTGCAGAAATTCTTCTCTCCATTCCTGATAAATCACAGACTGCTGCATGATTTCTCTCCTGAGAACCTGATTGATGAAGTCCCGCTTCAATGTTAACCCAGCCAGAATCCCGGCTGATGCCGCTACGTTACTCTGTACCCGCTGTTCTGAAATGACCTCGATTTTAGCTGCCACCTGACGTAACGTTTGAGCCTTGTCTGGGGTCTGGGTGAGCACAGCCAGAGGTAATAAACCCGTCGATTCTAGAAACAGTTGAGTAGGTTGCTCCCAGAGACGAACCACATCAAACTCAGCACGCATTCCAGGAATTTCAAAAACAGTCTGATAGACGAGTTCCGACCCTGTGGGACTGAGATATATAACAATCTGTCGGATCTCTTTATCAGGAAAACGGCGATGGAGTCTCAAACGGTAGTCTGCCATCCTAAAAGGCATGGTGGGGTCAGGTTTCGTTTGAAACTCGATTTGCAAAATTAACCTCTCAGAATTGAGCAAAATTAACGAATCTGCTCGAATCGGTTCCAGTGAGAGTTCTGTGGGACTGAGTTTTGTGAAGCTGATGGGTTCCCCGAGCAACCAGGTGGCAAAATCTGCGGGAAAGCTTTCTGCGAGGAACTTACAGGTTGGGTCAAACATGAAGGAATCTTACCACAGCCAAAATCTTTGGTACGAGTAATACAAATTTGTTCTGCCACTTAACTCATTGAGGTTCCAAGTACAATACATCTATATTCACAGTACCCAACCCCTAATGGATGCAACCTTACCAGACCTGATTCGGCAGATGCTCCAGCCAGGGTTTTATCACCATCCTGTCCAAGAGCCGATTCAGTTACTGCAAACCCATATTTCTTACATCTTCTTGACAGGGAAGTTTGCCTATAAAGTCAAAAAAGCAATTAACTTTGGCTTCCTAGATTTCACAACCTTAGAAAATCGGCACCACTTTTGCCAAGAAGAACTGCGGCTGAATCGACGCCTCTCCCCAGAACTGTATCTGGCAGTTTTACCCATTGTGCGAGAGGCAAGCCATTACCGTTTGGAGACAAGCGATATCGACATTACGAAGGTTGTGGACTACACCGTTCAAATGCGGCAGTTCCCCCAAGGTGCCCTACTCAGCCATCTGTTTGAACGAGACAAATTGACCCCTGCAATGATGCAAGAATTAGGAATATTGGTCGCGCAATTCCACGCTCAAGCAGAAATTAATACAGACATGCAAGGCTATGGCTGTATGGCTGCGGTGCAAAAGTCGCAGCCTCAAACTATGCCATCAGCGAAGAATTTATCGAAAGCGGATCTGAAAACGATCGCAGTTGGACACAAACCCAAGCGCAATACGACGAAACCCAACAGTTTACGAACCAGTTTTTTGCCCAACATTCAGATTGGTTCGTCCAGCGTCAAGTCGAAGGAAAAATACGGGACTGTCATGGTGACCTGCACCTCAACAATATTTGCTATTACCCAGATAAAATTCGCATCTTTGATTGCATTGAATTCAATCCAGCATTCCGCATCACCGATGTAATTTACGATGCTGCCTTTCTCGTGATGGACTTGGAATTCCAAGGGCGAGTCGATTTGGCTAACCTGTTCCTCAATACCTATCTGGAGCAAACTGGAGACTATTGGGGTGCGGCATTGTTACCCCTCTACCTGAGCATGAGGGCTTATATTCGCGGCAACGTTAATTCCCTGGCCCTCAAAGATCCAGCTATTTCTGACACCGATAAAGCAGGGTTTTTACAACGCGGTAAAGCTTACTATCACCTTGCCTGGGACTATACCCAACGATCGCAGGGTCGCCTTTTCCTCATGTCAGGGTTATCTGGATCTGGGAAAAGTTCTATTGCCCGTCAATTAGCCCAACGAGTGAATGCATTACACCTGCGATCGGATGCAGTCCGCAAACACCTGTCTAGCACCCCGCTCTTCCAGCGCGGCGACACCAACGGCACCTTTGGGAGCGGGATTTATACTCGTGAAATGACCGCTAAAACCTACGATTACTTATTAGAGTTGGGACTATTTTTAGCGCAGCAGGGCTGGACCGTCATTCTAGACGCCAAATACGATCGCCACGACCTGAGACAATCCGCCCTAGCCGCCGCCACCGCCGCCCAACTGCCCATCCATTTCGTGCAATGTACCGCCCCTATTGAAGTTTTGCGAGATCGCCTCCAGAAGCGAACCGGAGACATTGCGGATGCCACCGCTGACATGCTGGACGCTCAGATTAAAGCTGCCGAACCCTTTACTGCGTTTGAGGAAGCGATCTCAACCACCCTCCAGACCGATCGCCCCTTGGAACCACAATTGGATGCCTTAGTTGCCCAGATGGCCTGACAGAGTGTGGGGTCCCCTTATCAATATTTTTCCATCAAAAGATTGAGGAATTGATGACAGACTTTGCCATCCTGAAAACGATCGACTATTCTCGATGATAGGCGCTATATTGCGGGGAATAGCCCAGGTATCAGGCAGCGATCGAGGAAGGAAGGATATTCTGTGGCAAACGATGCCCATCTCAAAGAACTAAGACTCGGTGTCAATTATTGGAATAATTGGCGCAAACATCACTTTTCCGAACAGCCCGACTTGAGTGGTGCGGATTTGAGTGGGCTCAATTTAAGTGGAATCAACTTAATTGGTGCGAATCTGAGTAAGGTTAATTTAAGTTTGGCCAACCTCAGTGGCGCATTCTTGAGTTGTGCCAACCTCAATACTGCCTATTTGAGTGAAACAAATCTCTGCAAAGCAAATCTCAGTAAAGCAAATTTGACAAAGGCGGATTTTAGTTTTGCAGACCTCACCGCTGCAACCCTCATTGAAGCGGATTTGAATCGGGCTACTTTGATTGAAGCAGTAATGGTTTCTGCCAACCTCAGCTTTGCCGACTTGAACCGCGCCAATTTGACGAAAGCAAATTTGCAAGATGCGAATTTGACCAAAAGCATTCTGATTGAAGCAATTCTGAATCAAGCCAACCTGCGCGCCTGTAACTTTAACCAGGCGATCGCCAGTGAAGCCAGTCTCCGCGAAGCGAACTTAATTGAAGCAAGACTCAACAAAGCGGACTTTAGCTTTGCCAACTTGATTGAAGCCAACTGTCGGCGCGCCAATCTGAGTAAAGTTATTTTGATTGAAGCAAATTTGCGGGGAGCAAATTTGCGGGAGGCCACAATCCGCAAAGCTTCTTTAGGTCGGGCAAATTTGGGTAATGCCGATTTGTCTCAAACCGATGCGAGTGGGGCTAGTTTTGCAGGCGCAGATCTAATTAGAGCCAACCTCGGCAAAACAAGTTTGATGAATGCCAATCTTCACGAGGCAAAAATCAGCGGGGCCAATTTGGGCAAAGCTATTCTGACCAACGCTGACTTAAGCGAAGCCGATTTAAGTGAAACCGACCTCACTCAAACGGATTTCCGTCAAGCCAACCTGACCCTCGTCGATTTAACCCGCAGCAAAATTGCGGCAACCAATTTTATTGGAGCAGCCCTTAATGGGATTTGCCTAGAAGATGCCCAGCTCAGCAGTACCACCAAGCTCGAAGGGGTTTCCTGCGATTTCATCTACCTCAAACGCAACAATCAAGACCGTCGCCCCAGTCTGGGAGAATTTGTCCCTGGAGAATTTGCCCAACTCTTCCACAGCGCCCTAGAAACCCTCAACTTAACGC
>JAAURS010000026.1 GCA_012032135.1 Acaryochloridaceae cyanobacterium RU_4_10
CGCTCCAACAAGCATGCCGACCTGTCAAAAAAACTTCGATCGCCCTTCAGGAGGGACTCGTGCAGATCGATCGCTTTGTGAAGGTTTTTTATGAATCCTGACGCACCCTTTCACAATCGAGCTGAAGCGGGTCGCCTATTGGCCCAAGCTTTACAGCAGTACGCGCACTACCCTCAGGTCATTGTGCTGGGGTTGCCGCGTGGAGGCATTCCGGTAGCCTATGAAATAGCCACAGTGCTTGGGGTGCCGTTGGATGCCTATTTGGTACGGAAATTAGGGGTACCCCATCATACTGAATTGGCGATGGGTGCGATCTCCAGTGAAGGACTCCGCCACCTCAATGCCCGCATTATCCAAGAATGCGATATCGATCCTGAAACCCTCGAACGGGTCACCCAACAAGAATGGAAAGAGTTACAGCGTCGCGATTTGCGGTATCGGGAAGGACGCCCATCCCCATCCCTGGAGGGGCAGATTATTATTTTGGTGGATGATGGGATTGCGACGGGAGCCACGATGTTGGCGGCGCTGGAGTCTTTGCAGCAACACAGACCCCAAAAAATTGTAGTGGCTGTTCCGGTTGGCCCAGTTGAGACCATCCAAGCCTTAAATCAGTTGGCGGATGAGGTGGTATGTCTTATCACTCCCACACCCTTTAATGCTGTAGGAGAATGGTACGCTGATTTTTCCCAGACCAGTGATGAGGAAGTCTGTCATTTACTCGGTGCGGGAAACGTCTGATGAACCCGTGCGATCGCTTCTGTTTTCGTGTGGATTTCGCCGTCTAAGGTTGCGGCCAAAATAGTGTCTAGAATGGTTTTGAATTGCGGTCCGGGGGGGTAACCCAGTTGAATCAAATCAGCTCCGGTCAAGAGCGGTTTGACCCGCTGCCAGTCTTGGAGATAGCGCCAGATTTTTTGGCACAAGGGCAGGCTGCTAAGTGCAGCGATTTCGACTAAAAGAGGTAAGTCGTAAGTGCTGAGCGCGGTTGCGATTTGGCTGGGTTTGTAAGATTGGCCCAGTATAGACGCTATTTGGGTTTGCGCGATCGCAAACTGACTCAATCGGGATTGGGTGTGTTCGCCGAGGTGAAGGTTGAGCGCGACATTTCGTCTTTCAGGCTCGGATAAGGTCAGGAGTAACAGTTCCAAAATCATCAGCCAAGGGGCGATGTGTTTCTCGTTGGGGTCAAAGTGTTGGAGCCAACGGAGGGCCAGCTTGACCTGTGGCCACCACCTGCGATCGAGGGTCAAATCTGGGTGCAAGCATTGGAGTGCGCCGAGTTGGGACATCAGGCGCAAGGCATCCGGCCAGTTGGGCAGTTTGAAGATGTATTTGAGTTCGTTTCGCAACCGCGACTGGAGGGCGGGGGCTTTATCGCCATTGTTTTGGATTTGTTGGTAGATTCCGCTGGCGATCGCGGTTTGGATGTAGGACTCGGTTTGAGGGCTTAGGGCAAAGTGCAACCGAGTTGCAAAGCGAATGGCTCGGAAAATGCGGGTGGGGTCTTCAATAAAGCTGTTGGGATGGAGAACGCGAATTTGTCGTTTGTGAAGGTCGTCCAATCCCCCAAAAAGTCGAGGAGTTCGACGGTTTGACCTTTTTGCCGACCAGACGGAGTCAGCCTTGCTGCTAGGGCGTTGACCGTAAAATCTCGTCGATACAAATCTTGTCGAATAGAGCTGGCGGTCACTTCAGGATTCGCCGCTGGATAGGGGTAAAATTCGCTCCGGGCAGTGGCAATATCTACAGAAAACGAGCCCATTTCTGCATCGCGCGACCAAATTAAGGATGCAGTTTGAAATTGTCCGTACACCTGAAGCTGTGCGTTCGGAAAATGCGCTGCAAATCACGAGCCAATTCGACCCCTGCGCCCTGAAGGGGTTGCGTCTCTACCCCATCCACTACTAAATCGAATTCTCGGAACGCAACGGTCCCGGCTTCCCCTGCCAACAGTAAATCCCGGACCGCACCACCCACTAAATAAAGCTGCCATCCACGATGTTGGGCCGCTGCCGCCGCACTCGTCAAAATATGTTGCAAGTGCGGGGAAAGAGCTTGGTGGAGGCGATCGCGCAGGGGGGTCCGCACGACGGTCTGTTGGGTTTCTGGGATGGGATGTTTGAGGTGATGGAGTTGGCGCAAGATATCCGTGCGCGTCACAATGCCCACCAGCCGATCGGACTTGAGCACTGGAAGACGACCGATATCGTAGGTCACCATGAGAGCTTCAATTTCTGGCAGAGGGGTTTCTGGGGTAATAGTCCGCACGGGAGCACTCATGTAACCTTTAACCGGAGCGTGGCCAAACCCGTGGTGTAAGGCAATGTCCAAGTCTCGTCGCGACAGAATCCCCACCAACTCACCTTCCTCATCCACCACGGACAGCCCCGAATGACCGTAGCGCAGCAAGATCCGTCGGGCTCGATCGATAGTGGTGTCGGGCAAAATGGTGCGGACCGGAGAAGACATGAGATCTGCGGCGACAGGGGGGAGCGGAATTTGCAGTTGTAATTGTTCGGCTAATCGATCGAGCGCTAAGTCCGGTTCGGTGGTATGGAAGGTGGCGGCGGCGGCTTGGGGATGTCCGCCCCCGCCCATCGGTTTTAGAAGAGCAGATAAATCGACGCCATCCATTCGGGACCGCGCAATGACGGTCAATCGATCTTTTTGAGAACTCCGAGTCTGATAAAAATGCCCCAGCAGCAACGCATCGCTTTCGCTCAAAACCATCAATTGCGACGCTAAGCTGGACATCCCAGGCACGTAACCTGGGGTTGCCATCAACACCCAGGCGAGTTGGTACCCGTGGACCGTTGCAGTCTGCATTTGCGACAGCGCATCCCCTACCAGATCCTGCAATTGTGATGAAAATCCCGGCTCGATATACTGGGCGATCGCTCGTTGGTTGGCTCCTTGCTCCATCAGCCAAGTGAGGGCAGCGGCATCGCGGACGGTGGCATGGTCGTAGGTCAAGGACCCCGTATCGACGTGAATGCCTAGGGCCATAACGGTTGCTTCCGCCATCGTGAGGCTGGGGGCGTTGCGTTTGAGTTGCTCGACTAAAAGTGTCGTTGTAGACCCGACGGGCTCAATTTGAGCGAACTGAGCCGGAATATCGCACTCTGCTTGGAGATGGTGGTCGTACAGACGAATTTCCACTTGGGGTAGATCCAGCCATTCGGCGGCTAAACCCAGTAACTCGCGGCGTTGGGTGTCTACAACTGTTACGGTTCGCAATCGATCTGCTGAGACGGAGCGACGTTCGATCAGGGGATATTCGTCCCGATAAAGGGCCAAAAAATCTCGAACAGCGGGATGCGCGCCACCGCACAGCACGATGCGAGTGCCGGGATTGAGGCAGGTATAAGCGACGGCGGCCCCTAAGGCATCAAAGTCTGCTGTACGGTGACATAAAACCACATCCATGAGCTTGGATCGCTTTTGCGGTAAGATCGTTTCGATTCAGGATAGATGTCTTAAGATAACTGCTTGAACTCTTAAGAATTTGCTTTTTAACAGACTCTGCTGGTTGATTGGGAGAAAACAATGGTATTTATTTTCGACCTAGCCTTACTTGTTTTGGTGGTCTTGTCTTTTATGTTAGTGGTGGGCGTTCCGGTCGCCTATGCTTCTGGACAAAATTGGGACCAGTCCAAGCGCCTAATTTGGCTGGGTTCTATTGTTTGGATCGCATTGGTGTTGGTCGTCGCTTTACTCAATTTCCTAGTGGTCTAACTCTAACCGTTTTGGATCGATCGGGTCAGTACTCTTCCATGCATGGTACTGACCTAAATTTGTTTAAAATTGAAGAACTTACCTCCTCTTTAGAATCTATTGCCGATGGCTGTTTTTGAAGGCACCTTTACTCACGCCAATACCTTCCGGTTTGCTTTTGCGATAGGTCGATTCAACGACTTGGTCACGATGAAGTTGCTGGCAGGTTGTCAGGATTGCCTCCAGCGCCACGGCGTGGATGTGGACCCCCAGGGGTCACAGGTTGATTATGCGTGGGTTCCCGGTTGTTTTGAGATTCCGATGGTGGCCCATCAACTGGCCATGACCCGTCGCTATGATGCGGTGATCTGTCTGGGTGCGGTCATTCGAGGGCAAACGCCTCACTTTGATTATGTAGCAGGGGAAGCGGCCAAGGGCATTGCGGCGACGGCGCTCCAAACTGGAGTTCCGATCGTGTTTGGGATTGTCACGGTGGATACGATGCAGCAGGCTCTGGAACGAGCTGGCATCAAGAGCAATAAGGGTTGGGACTATGCCATGAATGCGTTAGAAATGGCTAGTCTGATGAAAAGTTTGCGCCAAGGAAAGCATCAAGGTGCATTAGAAGAGAATACGAATGCGGTGTTGCCTGCGGGTACTCCCAGTCCTCTATCTTCTATGCCGTTTAACTCTTAATGACTCGCAAGAAACTGTTCATTACTGGGGCGAGTGGATTTTTAGGATGGCACCTGTGCGGAGCGGCTCAATTAGACTGGGATGTCTATGGGGCTGTGAATCGCAACAGAATTAACATTCCAGGTATAACTGTTTTGCCGATCGATCTGACCGATCGCAGTTCTCTAAAGGATTTGATGCAAGATCTCCAACCCGATGCGGTGATTCATGCGGCGGCGCTTTCACGACCGAATGATTGTCAAAGCAATCCTGACGCGTCGTTTGCAGTCAATGTACGGGCTTCTTTGAATTTGGCGGAATATTGTGGGGCGCTTGAGATTCCCTGCGTGTTTACGTCCACGGATCAGGTTTTTGACGGCTTAAATCCGCCCTACAATGAATCTGCTCCCGTTTCGCCTATCAATCTCTATGGCGAACATAAGGTCTTGGCAGAAAAAGGGATGGGGGAGCGCAATTCCAATGCGATCGTTTGCCGGATGCCTTTAATGTTTGGGGTTGCCCCTTATGCTGAAAGTTTTTTGCAGTCTTTTGCAAACACGCTTCAAGCGGGACAGCCGCTTAAGCTGTTTACAGATGAAATACGCACACCCGTAAGTGGGCAAACAGCAGCGCAAGGAATTTTGCTGGCGTTAAAACAGGGGCCAAGCTGTCTGCATTTAGGGGGGCCGGAACGGATCTCGCGCTATGATTTTGGAAAAGTACTGGTCAAGGTTTTGAACGGTTCTGAAGTGTTGCTTCAAGCCTGTCAACAAGCAGATGTCCCAATGGCTGCACCCCGTCCTTCGGATGTTTCGCTTGATAGTTCGCTGGCTTTTAAGTTGGGTTATCGACCTGGCTCAGTGGAGGCAGAATTACAACGAGTTTTTGGATTGTAATTCTGCTATCAGCAGAGAAAAACCATGAATTAGATTTCTTGAAGTAAGGTCAGCAGTTGTTCTTCCGTGAGTTGAGGAACACCTAACGCTTGAGCTTTATCGAGCTTTGAACCTGCTTCTTCTCCTGCCAGTAAATAATCCGTTCTTTTACTGACAGAACCTGTCACCTTCCCCCCCGCTTTTTCAATCAGGGTTTTGGCTTCCTCACGTTTAAGCGTTGGCAGCGTCCCCGTAATCACAAAGGTTTTACCCGTAAAGGGCTGTGGGCCGTCAATCTGGGTTTGTACGGATTCAAGCTGAAGCCCAATTTCTCTCAGTTTTGCAATTAAGTCTCTATGGGCATTGGGCTGAAACCACTCGCAAACAGATTGAGCAATTTCTGGACCCATTCCATAGACCGCTCCAATGGTTTCTGGGGTTGCCACTAGCAATCTTTTCTGCACTGGGAAATGCCTCCGTTAAAGTCTGAGCCGTCACGCTCCCCACATGACGAATCCCCAACCCGTAAAGCACCCTGGACCAAGGACGAGCTTTAGATGCTGCGATCGCACTCACCAACTTGTCCGCTAATCGCGTTCCCATGCGATCGAGGTCCATCAGTTTTTCTGCGCTCAAGTCATAGAGGTCGGCGACGGAGCAGACCCACTTGCGCTCCACCAGCGATCGATTAACTTTTCACCCATCCCATCAATATCCATCGCCCCTCGGCTGACCCAGTGAATGAGCGAGCCCTTGAGAATGGCGGGGCAAACCTCATTCACGCAACGAGTCACGGCCTCATCTTCAGGCTGGACAACGGCTTCACCACAAACCGGACAATGAGTCGGCATTTCAAAGCGCTGGGCATCAACGGGCCGCAATTCCTTCAAAACACGCACCACTTCAGGGATGATTTCACCCGCCTTGCGAACCACAACCGTATCGCCAATGTAGAGATCTAGTTCGGCAATGCGATCGCGGTTGTGTAACGTTGCCCGAGAGACTGTCGTTCCCGCTAACTGGACGGGCTTCAATTCCGCCACAGGGGTTAGCGCACCCGTGCGCCCACGGAAACCAGAATATTCTCCACCCGCGTGGGGGCTTCCTCTGGTGGATACTTCCAGGCGATCGCCCACCGAGGGGCTTTGTTCGTAAACCCCAGCCGATCTTGTAAGTCTAAAGAATTGAGCTTAATCACCACCCCATCCGTGAGATAGGGTAAATTGAGCCTGCGTAAAGACCAATCTTGATAATACTGCTCGACCTCAGCCAAAGACCCACAACACTGCCGATTTGGGTTGACTCGAAACCCCATTTTTTGCAGTAACGCTAGACTCTCCCATTGAGTTTTAGGCAAGGAGAAATCGGAGGTGGCTGAGGAGAGATGGAGCGTATAGGCAAAAAATCGAGTTGGCGCTGGGCCACAATTCGCGAATCCAGTTGGCGTAAGGTACCCGCCGCTGCATTCCGAGGGTTCGCAAACAGAGCATCCCCCGCTTCCGTGCGATCGCGGTTGATTTGTGCAAAGACCTCTAACCCCAAAAACGCCTCCCCCCGCACTTCAACCCAATCCGGTGGGTGCTCTAAATTAAGCCGCAGGGGTATGGAACGAATGGTGCGGACGTTGGAGGTAATATCTTCCCCTCTCGTTCCATCTCCACGGGTGACTCCTTTCACCAACAATCCATTCTGATAGGTTAGGGCTAAGGCAGAACCATCAATTTTTAGCTCTGTTACATATTCACCCTTAGAGGCTAAACCGGGCTCTAAACGCTGCCAGCGATCGTCCCAAGTCTGCATGTCTGACAAATCAAACGCATTTTCTAAGCTGTAAAGCGGGATGCGATGCTGTACGGACGTAAATCTCTCAACGGGCTTTTCACCCACGCGCTGGGTAGGACTGTCAGCAGCCACAAGGTCTGGATGGGATTGCTCTAATTGCACCAGTTCTTTATAAAGCTGGTCGTAGACCGCATCCTCCATGATGGGGTTATCCAAGGCATAGTATGCATAGCTTGCAGCCTGGAGTAACCGCCCCAATTCCATCATTCTTGCTTTAGTATCTGCGGTCACCAATCATCTCTCCTCAAATCGTTATTTGTACCGATCGCTATCATTATTCTAAAGGATATAAGACAGTAAAAATACGGATATTAAAAACCTTGAAGAGCACCCTAGAATCCCAAACAATAGGATTGATTTGTTTGGTAAAGTGTCTCAATCAAGATGGGTTTGGGAATACTTTAAAAGTCATCTCAATTTGCGCTAAAACCATCATTCGTTGAATCGTAGATTGTGTTAGTCCATCCATACATAGTTATTTTTCTAACCAAATTGAGTGAAGAAAAAGTTTTTCTTTAGAATAGTTTACTAAATTTTATCTTCAAAGATGAGTAATGAAATGGGCATGATGAATATAAGAGTATTTTTATCCAACACGTTCGATCTTTTTTACCTCTTGACTCAAATACTGGTATGCCTCCTTTAGACCGCTACGATGCACCAACGCAATCACCATTTGCAGACTTACCTGCGGTTAAAAACCGCATTGTGCTGGAACAACGCGATACCTTTGGCTTGTGCCAAGACCGCTTGACGCAGTTTTATTATGTCTATGAGACTCAAGCTGCAAACGCGATTCTCAAAACTCAACAGTGGTCTAATGCCTATCGAGGATGGCTGAATTTGTTGCAAGGGAACAAATGCAATTCCCCTGCTTCACAAGAGCAGCAAGTCTCAGCCAGCGATCTCCATCGCTGGATCGAACAGTGTCAAGAAGGCGCTGCCTTGGGGCAATTACTCTATAGCCGCGATCGCAGGTTTCCGGGTGTTCTCCAGTATTCCGTCCAAATCTCTACAGATTTTGCGCTTTATTGGGCTCCCACTACACCTCATTCCGTGGCATTAGGGGGATTTATGCTGGAAAAGATTGGGGCGCGCAGACATCGATCGGCTAAGTGGGTTGAGCGACAACCGCAATCTACCATCGCAGATATCCTACATCGTTCCGTTGAAGCCTTTCACCAGCGCTGGGACTACGATCTATATCAATTTAATAGCGAGCACTGGGCGCGACTGGCCGTCACAGGCTACTGCTGCTCTCTCCAGACAGAAGAGCTAAAGCAATATTGGGCTCAAACCCAAGCAGGGACCGATCCTCATCTTTGTAAATCCAATCCAGAGATTTGGAACATTAACTTCGACGTGCAAACATTACTTCAATTGGCGATCGCGCCCTAAATTTGCCACACTGAGGCATGATGTCTCAATTTAAATTATTTACTGACCAGAATAGGTGTTCTTTGTTATGAAACCGGACGTGCATCATTTGGCACAAGAAGAGTCGCCCACACTAGCCTTACAGGTTGGCCAGCTTATCTATACAAGCTTCCGTGAAAGTGGGTTTACGCTCTTGACGAGTTCCGGCATTCCCTCACTCGTTCAACAATTCTTTATTAAAAATCTAGTACAAATCCACTGGGATACCTATCATCCCCAGCGCCAGGTTATCGCGCGGCTTACCTTTGCCAGCTCCCACCCACTACACCAGGGACAATGCTGGGGTGGCTCTACCATGACGGCCACGATGAATTTGGACGCTCAGATATTCCTTACTTTATTGCATACTATATGCCAGGGCTGTTGCAACCCGAGCAACTGAGTCTTCTGCTATCTTGTTTACAAAAAGGTCCTAAAACATGGGTCGATCGGTCAGACTATCTTTTAACTGGCCTAGACCTTCTGAGTATTGAGAGTATTCAGGACTACAGGCCCGCACGCAGAGGGGTTGCCCTCCCGCTTCAGGTATGGGAAGAAAGTCATACGTTACTTGATTCCCAGACTTTGTTGAACTGGTTTTTTCCTGATACAGGACTGCCAGAGCAACTGACCCAGATTGAGATTGACCCTTCTTATATAGAACCTCAACTTCCATCCCATCAGCCTATCCCTTCTCTGCCAGAAAATCAGGTTCCAATGGAAACACAACCGCACCTTGAAAGCTTAGAACAAGATCCAGAGCAAGATGTCAATACAAACCGCCTTGAAGTCATTCTTAAAGCGCTCGTTGCAAAACCGATTGGGATTCAAGGAGCTGCATTAGTCTCTTCGGAAGGGCAAGTGATGGTAGCCCCTGTGGGGATGGATGAACTTTCTGCATCAATGGTTGCGGGGACCATGCTGTATCTGGCCAAAAGTACTCAGGAAGAACTGAAGTGGCAAGAGATTGACACCGTTTCTGTCCGAGCCCCAGAAGGTTATGTTTTGCTCAGTAACTGCAGTCTCAATACTTATCTGCTGATCAGATCTGGCAAGGTGCCGATGGGCCTTTTAGAGGGTGAGATCGGTCGTACCATTAGCAAGCTCAAAGTGGTTTTAAATAATGAAAAGCCCAATCCTGGAAATGAACTCACTGCGATCCGCCTGCACGAAACTGTTGACGGCAAAATGATTTCAAAAGATTCGCCCAGTCACGATGACACGACTATCGAGACGATACCGAATGTCCCCTTCGATCTCGATCCTGGCGTGACCTATAGAGGACGGCGAATTAATTCTTAGCGATCGCCCTATTAATCAAAAAATCAAGCAAAAATTTGCCAGACGATCGCCAATAGTCCAACAATCGACCCTGCATAGGCGAACGATCGCACCGTTGGAATTCCAGCAATGTAGCTCAGGCTATGGAGGATGCGGAGGCCAACAACCGTAATAGAAGCGATCGCGGTAATATTATTCGTCTGCTGAGTGACGTGGGCAATTAAAATGACCGTTGCGATCGCAGCTAAATTATCGTGATGGTTGCGCTGTGCTCGATCCGCACGACAGACCCAATCAGGAACTTCGGGCATTGTATCGCGGTTGCTGAGTCCCCAAGCTACTCCTGCTTTTGTAACGCGAGCGATCGCTGGAATGTGATTGAGGGGAATGGTCCAAAGCGCCAGGATAAGTAAGCAGATTAAATCAGTTGTCATAGAGGTCTCGTGAAAGGAGTGGGAAATATTATTTCTTTTGGATGGCGTAGCAAAGCCTAGCAATAACAGGGTTTTGCTGTTTCATCAGTTCAACAGTACTGAGTCTCAGCCCCCTTAGAAAAGGAAGCAAATTGTTGGTTTTGTCTCCGCTGAGACTTCCTTCAGAAGCATTCCATTTCGCCCACCAGGCTGGTTCGGCTAGATCCGAAGGGGACGCATCGAACGTGAATCGATAAATTCCCTTCTCCAAAGCATCTGCTTGGAACTTGGATTGAAACTGAATGGATTGGGGTGCAACTTTCCAGTCTGTCAGTTGAATGCCTTGAGCATTGATGGGTTGAAAGTTTTTAGATTTCTTTTGGTATTGTTCTGCGGTTGCTTTGACGGCGATCGCGGTAGGGTCCAAAGGCAAAACGTTATCCAGCGGTTTGTAGGGAATTTCGACTGGAAGGGGTGTGGCTTGAGTTTTTGAACTCATTACAAAAAATTGAACCGGATCTTGAGCGTTCTGTTTACGAACCACTACCTGTCCGTCATTGAGAGCTTTCGGTTGAATCAGATCTTTGCGGGAGTTTCCTTTAATGCCATTGGGGTCTAGCATGGCGGGCTGTTGAATCGGCTGAGGGTAAAAAATCTCAAATTGGTGTTCTACATCGCTGAGGCCGTTACGCTTGAGTTGTTCAAAAAACCGATTAACGTTGCCATAACTGCCCAACAAAATGACGTAAAAGGGATGGAAGGATTGAGAAGATTTACTAGCAGTACTGTAGGTAAAACTTTGACCCGTTAGGCCCACATCGTAAATACTGCCCTTAAACTCGCTCTTGACGCCCAAAACGCCAATGGCCTGCCCCTTTTCTAAAAACCGTTGAGCCAGTTGATTTTGGACTAGCCGGACATCGGCATCTTTTTGATAGAGGTCCGTGACAATGACGCTCAATCCGTCTGGACTCGGTTCGCTTAAGGCTGCATCAATGCGGCTGACGCTAAAGTTAGCCCCGCCTTGATAAAAAGCAGGGAGTTGTGCCCTTAAATATGTCTCGCGATCGATGGGTTGTTTTTGAGTGCCAAACCGATAGTATTTAACGCTGGTTCCCGCACGATTCCATCCAGTAGAAGAGGCGCTATCGATAAGCTGTAACGTTTTGTTGTAGCGACTATCGGATAGACCATTCACATATCCCTGCATGGAGGGAGTGCCGTCAATTAAGACAGAAAGCTGAATATCAGACGACGGGTTTAGGTTGGCAGCGGCAGCTTTGGGTGCGGGTGATTCGCAAGAAATCTGTTGTTGTTGCGGCCCACAGGCTGTGAGGAGAAAAGCTGTTGCGATCGCCCCCAGTCCAGCCGGAATCCTTTGACCTTGAGACATTAACCAATCAGTGACGTTCACGCGCGACAGAATGCTCTCCACTTACAGCAGCCAACCCTCTTAAAAATACCTTACCTCAAGCAACGTGCCGCCAAATTTCAAGACTATGGTCAACACTCCCCGTCACTAAGGTTTTGCCGTCTGGAGAAAACACAACCGGATGACATCCCTCCAAACTACAAAGATGTTCCCCTGTCCTGAGGTCCCATAGCTTGACCGTACGATCGCTGCTGCCACTGGCAACCCATTGGCCATTGGGACTAACCGCAACAGAAATAGCGCCAGGGGCATGGGCTGGGATTGAATATTTGAGTTCGCCAGTATGGAGGTTCCATACCGCGATCGTGCCATCGGTACTGCCACTGACGAGGGTTTTATTGTCTGGACTAATAGCCACGGTATAAACCCAATTGTGATGCCCCGTCAGGGAATGCAGTCTTTGGCTTGTGTCCAGCCACCAAACTCCAAGGGTGTTATCTGCACTTCCACTAACTAGAAATTTACCATCGGAACTGATGGCTAGGGCATACACCGCACCTGTATGTCCTTGGAACGTTCGGGTTAGATTTCCAGTTTTGACACTCCAGATTTTGACGGATTTATCGGCTCCACCACTAATGAGTTGGTCTCCGGTGGGGGTAAAAACAATGGCATGGACGGGACCGTTATGACTGACAGCGGATCCGTTTTGCATAAAGGTCCGCAGTAACGACGGGTGTCAAGGTTCCAAGCCGTTACTTTTTGGTCAAAACATCCACTGGCAATAATTTGGTTGTTGGGGCTGATGGCAACGGAGGTGACTTCTTTGGATTGCCCCAGAAAGGAAAAGGTATACCGCCCTGTATTGAGATCCCACAGATATAAGGCGCGATCGTCACTGCCACTGGCCAGCCAGTTTCCGTCAGAACTAAGGGCCAATGCATTTACCGAGGATTTATGCGCTTTCAGGGCTTGTACGCAATTCCAAGTCAGAGTTGCAGGTTTTGGCTTAGCAGTCGTGGCTGGAACTGGAGACCTTGAATCAACCCAATCCACATCAATGGGGGCAGGGGTGGATGAGGGTTTGGGATTTGATGGCGTTGAATCAGAAGAGAGGGATGGAGTGGACTCTGGATACGCGATCGCCCGTCCTGCATCCTTGACCGAGACTTTTTCTAGGCTGGGTGGGTTAAACCCTTTTGGAAACTGGGTGGTATCATCATAGACGATCCCCTCCCATTGCACTCCATCTAAAGTAGCGCCTTCTAAATTGGTGCCTTGGAGATTGGCATGGGTTAAATCTGCACGGCTCAAATCCGTAAAGCTAAAATTGGCACCTTGGCAATTGGCGGTCTTTAAGTTGGCGGCACTGAAATTCACACCCCGAACATTGGCATCTCTAAGGTCAATCCCTGCCAAATCAGCCCAAGCCAAATTTACCCCTTGGAGATCCACCCCTTGGAAATTCCGACGCCCAGATTGATAGTGCGATCTCAACTCTTCTACCTGCATAAAATTTAGTTAACCTATAATGCCAAGAATGCCCCTCTAGGGGGATTGTTTCGAGTGAGTGAGTAAGGGTCTAATGAAAACATCTTTTCACTATATTCAAAAGTCCTAAGCACACTTCAGTTTTTTCCCACAATGCTGGGCTTGGCCCGTCTTACTGTTTAATTTTGGTAGGTTCGCCTTGATGATTGAAACCCTAGCCTTGGTTCGCTTACAATCTATTATCAATCATGCAATGTGGCACCCTATTGTTGCCTTGCATATTCCAGATGGGTTTCTAAATTTCCCTGTAATTGCCGTAACCTGGGTGATTGCGATCGGCTTAATTGCTCTAGCTCTGAGAAAGGTTCAGGATGAGTATCAGGATCGTACCGTTCCATTGATGGGCGTTTGCGCGGCATTCATTTTTGCAGCTCAAATGATTAACTTCCCGATCCCCGGCGGCACGTCCGGTCATTTGCTCGGTGGAACCCTAGCAGGGGCGCTGCTGGGGCCTTGGGCGGGATCGCTGGTGATGTCTGTGGTGTTTATTGTGCAGGCGGTTGTGTTTCAAGATGGTGGCATTACGGTGATGGGTGCCAATATCTTCAACATGGGACTGATTGGAACCTTTGGCGGATACTATCTATTCCGCGCCATTCGGAACGGCATCGGTCGAGATAAATTGCAGGGTATGGTGGTGGGAACTGCGATCGCCGCTTGGGTCAGTGTTATGGTTGCCGCCATCGTCTGTGCATTTGAGTTAGCGTTATCAGAAGCTGTTCCGTTGCAGGTTGCACTCATTGCGATGATGAGTTGGCATGTGTTAATTGGGATTGGAGAAGCACTGATCACTGTGGCAACAGTAACCTTTATCTGGCGAACTCGACCCGATTTGTTTTATCGCGCACCTCACAGAGCAATAACCTCAACACCTCGCTCGCTCTCAATTCGCTAGACCCAAACAAGATAAAGTGTTGTTCGACCCTACCGATAGGAGGTTTATGAGTAGTAAACGATCGCGCAACCGCAACAGAATTTTTATTGTAGGTGGACTGGGGATTGCTCTAGTCATTGCAGTATTTCTCTCACCGTTTGCTAGCACCAATCCCGATGGCCTAGACCGCGTTTCTGGAGATTTAAAGTTCGATACCAAAGAATCCCAAAACAAACCCGCCCACAAACTTCCCTTTTACGCAATGTTTGATGAATACGCGTTACGCGGCGTTCCCGAACAGTTCGCAAAACCTTTAGCAGGGTTAGCAGGGACGCTTCTTACCTTTGGACTGGCTTGGGGGATCGGCAAATTAGCAGTTCGGCGGTCTTCACGCCGAGATGAAACCTCTCAATTAGAGTAACAGCCTAGTATTTGGAGAAATTGAGCGAATGATGCTTTTGCATGGTGGTGCATTTTCTCTAGCGATCGATAACCAACGGTCAACCCCTTGGCAGGACCTTACTCCTCAAGCGCGCATCCTCTGTGTGGTCATCATGGCCATGGCGATCGCTCTTACCCCTAACGGGCATTGGTTGACGTGGGGAACCTACAGCATTGGCATCTTGAGCACCGTACTCGTCAGCCAAGTCACCCTTTCTGTACTGCTCCAACGCCTTGCAGTTGAACTATCCTTTGTCAGCGTGGTGTTGCTGGGTACCCTTTTCAGAGAAGGTGGAGATATTCTCTGGCAATGGGGCATTGTCAGCATTACAACCACTGGCCTGACAATCTTAGGAAGTGTAACGCTTAAAGCGCTCTTATCCCTGCTGCTGCTCAATGTATTAACCTTAACCACCCCCGTTACAGACCTGCTTCAGGGGCTCAAAACCTTAAAAACACCCGTGCTTCTCGTGGCAATCTTGGCTTCGATGTACCGCTATTTAGGGGTACTCATCGAAGAATTTAATGCCATGCGTCGAGCCGCCGTCTCTCGCAACTTGATGATAGGCAGACGCTGGCAACGCTTGGTCGTTGGCAACATGATTGGCTCTCTCTTCATCCGCACCTACGAACGGGGCGAACGGGTGCATCAAGCCATGCTTTCCAGAGGGTATCAAGGGCTTCCCTTCTTTCAAGAAAGTCCTAAAAACACAGGCTACGATCTCATTGCCTTGAGCCTAACAGTGTTGTTTGCGATCGCCGGACAAGTTGCCTACTGGGTGGTTTAACCCAACTAAGATTGTTTTATGCTACTTTATGTTAAGTTATGTTACATCTTGGGCTGACTGGATGCACCATAATCCGATCTCCATTGAAAACCTAAGCTACACCTATCCTGACGGCACCCTTGCTCTCAAGGGCGTTGACATTCAGATTCAGGCCAACGAGCGCGTGGCATTAGTGGGTGCCAATGGGTCCGGCAAGTCTACATTGCTCCAGCATTTCAATGGCATTCTTTTGCCCCAGGAGGGTTCCATCGTTGTAGGCGAATACGTCATGGAGCCACGAAAGCTGAGTGATATTCGCAATTTTGTGGGATTGGTCTTTCAAAATCCAGACGACCAACTCTTCATGCCAACAGTTATGGAAGATATTGCCTTTGGTCCCATGAATCAGGGACTCCAGGGAGAGGAGTTGCTCCGGCGGTGTCACAGTTCGATGTATGCGGTTGGCCTCGATCCCCATCACTTCGGAGATCGCAATGCCAATAATTTATCGGGTGGGGAGAAAAAACGAGTGGCGATCGCAGGGGTCTTGGCTATGCAACCCCAGATTTTGGTCTTTGACGAACCTTCTGCACAATTGGACCCGCGATCGCGCCGTCAGCTCATTCATCTAATGCAGGGGCTGCCGATGACGCAGTTGATTGCTACCCACGATCTAGATTTAGCATTGGAGTTATGCAGCCGGACTTTGATTTTGAGTGAAGGGGAATTGGTTTACGATGGCCCCACGGAAGCGGTTTTCTATGATGAAGTGTTTTTGCAGTCCCATTCTTTGGAAACGCCGTTGAGTTTTTCACGGCCCTATTGTCAGCTCAGTGATGTGCCATCAAAGGAAGTTGCGCGGATTAACCATGACCATTCAGGTGTGTTTTAGAATTTAGGCCACTGCTAAAAGTTTTCATTTTGCTGGAGATGAGATGAGCATTGAGCCATTGAGCGATGCAAAAATAGTTGACTCATGGCGTAACAATGCGCGTCCGTGGGTTGAAGTTATCCGTGAGGATCGGATTGAAAGCCGCAAACAAGTAACCAATCAAGCCATTATCGATATAGTTGTGAGCCGATCGCCCCGTTCTGTTCTAGATCTCGGTTGCGGCGAAGGGTGGCTTATCCGTGAACTTGCTGCTCGGAATATTAATGGGATTGGTGTAGATAGCATCTCCCATCTCATCGAAGCAGCCCAACATGCCCACAGCAGCGATTACCGAGTAGTTTCCTACGAAGAGATTGCAGCAGGGAAACTCAAGGTTTTAGTTGATGCGATCGTTTCTAATTTTGCACTACTGGGCAAAGAATCCGTCGAAGGCATTTTTAAGGCAGCTCCATCCCTGCTGAATTCTCAGGGCACATTGATTGTACAGACTCTCCACCCAGCGATCGCCTGTGGAGATTTTCCCTATCAAGAGGGTTGGCGTGAAGGTTCATGGGCAGGATTTGGCGACGATTTCACAGACCCCGCTCCCTGGTATTTCAGAACCTTAGAGAGTTGGACAAAATTGTTTGCAGAGAATGGCTTTCGGCGATTAGAAATTCATGAGCCTATCCATCCCAAAACTCAAAAACCAGCTTCTGTGATTTTTGTGGCAGAGTTACCTATGCATGAGGACTAACATGGCTTCTAAATTTTTGTTGAGTTTACTGTGGATTGGTTTTGTCGGCTATGCATTTATCCTTGCCCCGCCCAATCAACCCGATACTTTTACGCTCATTCAGCATTTATCGACCGGACAATGGGATGGAATTAATCCCTGGATTGTAGCGTTGTTCAATGTGATGGGGGTTTGGCCCATTCTTTACTGTGCGGTGCTGATGGCGGATAGGTGACGGCCAAAAACTCCGAGCTTGGCCGTTTGCAGCAGCATCTATGGCCGTGGGTGCTTTTGCGATTTTGCCCTATCTAATTTTTAGAACACCCCATGAGGATTGGGCTGGGACCAAAACATTGGGGTTACGGATTTGGGATTGGCGCGGATGGGGTGCGATCGCATTAGCTGGCGCGATCCTTTGTTTTGGCTTTGGTTTTACCCAGGGGAATTGGTCTGATTTTGTCCATCAATGGCAAACCAATCGATTCATCCATGTGATGAGTTTGGATTTCTGTATGCTGAGTGTATTGTTTCCCGTTCTAGTTCGGGATGATATGGCGCGTCGGGGGATGAAGAATTCCTCTCCATGGTTACTAGCGATGGTGCCGTTGGTTGGACCGTGTTTTTATGTGTTGTTGCGATCGGGTTTGGGGGCCAAAACGGAGTCTTTTGCTTTTACGGGTTCTCAATGAACATCTTCCAAGTCGCTTCCCCAAGCTATGGCCATCCCCTTAAAAATTTAAAGATTTAAGCTACAATCTGACTAGTACTAGTCAGAATTTGTTGCGTAATGTCTTCCCTTCCGTCCCATCCATCTGCACTTGATTGCTATCCGAACTGGAAATTAGAAGATGCCAAAGCTCGATTTAGCGAGGTCGTCCGGTTAGCACGCGAACAAACGCCCCAACGGATTATGGTACGGGGCAAAGACGCTGTGGTGATTATCTCCGCCCAAGAATTTGCCAAGTTGCTGCCATTGCTAGAGCAGCCCAACCTTCATGATTTGCTGTCGCAATCCCCTCTGAGTCATTTAGACTTTGAACAATCCAGCATTCAACCTGCGGTTCGAGACGTAGAGCTATGAAAGGGTGGCTGCTAGACACCAACATCGTCTCTGAGCTTCGCAAACCGAACTGCCATCCTGCGGTTAAGCAATGGTCAGACAGCCAACCACCGCAATCGTTTTATCTGAGTACGGTTACCTTGGCAGAAATTCGCTTTGGCATTGAACGGGTTAACAATATTGAATTTCGTCAGGAATTGACTCAATGGCTTGATACAACCCTGCGCCCTTGGTTTAGCGATCGCATTTTGGCAGTAGACGAAGACACGATTCTCCTTTGGCGGCAAATGGTTGAGCAGGGGCGAAAACAAGGCTACACCTATAGCCAGCCAGATCTCTTTATCGCTGCCATTGCATCGTTGCATCGATCTTTGCGTGTCACCCGCAATGTTGTAGATTTCCAAAAATCAAGCATTTGCAGTTTTCAATCCATTTACTGATTTTAACCCCTAGGCAGGGGAATGGGTTTGATTTTGTCCATCGATCAGGATGTCGCTCAAGGATATTAGCTCAACAGTTGCGAGAGTTGGGAATTGACCCAGACGAAGTTCGATCTCACCGAGGACGACGGCTCTGGTCTAAAATACAAGCCTGAATGTACCATCGTTCCCAATGCAAAAGTTCGCCATGCAAACTGTCATTCCAGTTCCCCTTCCGCAAAATGCGTACAATGTCGTGTTGGCATCTGGTGGGCTTCAGCAGATTGGTCCTTATCTTCAAGACCCTGCGATCGTCTCTCCAGCTTTGGGCAAAAAGGTATTGCTGGTTTCCAATCCACAAATCTGGAAATATTACGGTGAAACGGTTTCGGCCTCACTCAAAGCATCGGGTTTTGATGTGGCACACTGCATATTGCCTGCGGGGGAACGCTACAAAACCCTGCGCTCCATTGAGAAGATTTTTGATGCCGCACTGGCCCATCGCTTAGAACGCTCTTCCACAATGGTGGCGTTGGGGGGTGGAGTGATTGGCGATATGACGGGGTTTGCTGCGGCTAGTTGGCTGCGAGGGATTTCAGTGGTACAAATTCCCACAACGCTTTTAGCATGGTAGATGCATCGATCGGCGGGAAGACGGGAGTTAACCATCCCAAGGGCAAAAATCTAATCGGTGCTTTTCATCAGCCTCGGTTGGTTTTAATCGATCCAGACACGCTCAATACACTTCCTGCTCGCGAGTTTCGGGCGGGGATGGCGGAAGTGATTAAGTATGGTGTGATTTGGGATGCGGAGTTGTTTGGGCAATTGGAAGCGACTACTCGGACAGATCGACGTCAGTACTATTCCGATGGGTTTCTGACTGATATCTTGCGGCGATCGTGTCAGGCAAAGGTGGATGTAGTATCACAAGATGAAAAGGAATCTGGGTTACGGGCGATTCTGAATTATGGTCATACCATTGGCCACGCGATCGAAAGTTTAACCCACTACCGCACGTTCAAACATGGCGAAGGGGTTGGACTGGGAATGATTGCGGTGGGCGAGATTGCTGTTCAGCTTGGGTTATGGTCTAAGGACTGTGCGGAGCGACAATATCGGTTGATTGAAAAGACAGGATTACCGACACAACTTCCGGCTACTTTTGAGACGGAGGCGGTGTTGGATGTGCTGACAACGGATAAAAAAGTGAAGGCTGGACAGGTCCGATTTATTATGCCGACAGCGATCGCCAAGGTTGAAATCACAGATCGAGTACCTACGGAAAATATTTTGAAGGCACTCCATCAGATGCAAACGGCAGCATAGTTGTCGATCGAGGTTCACCCCCAAAATTTCCTCAGTTTGACTGGAGACTGAGTGCGTTTTGAAGTGGATTGTAAGTACTGTTTGAGGCGATCGCCCAACAACTCCACATATTCCTTGATCTGTCGATCTTGCGACCTTAACTCGCGCTTCTTAAACCCATTCAGATGTTCCCAAGCACTTTGTAACTTCTGGTTTTGTTCGGTCTCGTCGGATACCGTTTGAGCTTGAAGAACTTCCTCTAAAATTTGGGTCGTAATGACAAACGCATCGTGGAACTGTTGAGATTCCAATTGACGGCGCTCAGCTTCCGTTTTAGCCATCCATCCATGAATGGTGCCAGCGGCCAGCAGCCCAACCCCGATCGCCGCCGCAAAACTACCCGTACTGGTGAGGGTATTTGCGATCGCCGCGTTTGATGAACCCAACGTACTGGCCACAGTAGCTCCAAAAGCCGTCACTCCAGATCCTGTCAACCAGCCAGCCGCCGTACCCCCAGTCAGAGAAAAAGTTTTAACCCGCGATTTTGAACTTGATGTAGCCGTAAGTTCCTCGCGATCTCGCAAAAGATGATGTTTAGAAAATAGATTGGCCACAAATTCATCTTTTTGCAGTTGAATCTCTGGGCTAAATAATCGTTGACGAAGCTGACGATATTTTCGCTCTAAAGGTAATGGACTCGTAACGTTTGTATCTAAGGGCTGTTGCAAGAATTGAGTCGTAATAATATCAGTTGATTCCAAAATGGCATCTTTCATCGTTCGACGCGGGTCAGCCATCCATTCCCGCAAAGCTAGAAGTTCCTCCTTGCGGATATCCAACGCGTACATTAACCACCGCGTTTCTTCTTCTTCGCGATAAACCGTCACGGCTTCACGGAGCTGCGTTTCAGTACGTTGGAGCTTGTAGCGCGTAATATCCAACCACTCCTGCTTCTCGCGGGTTTGACGGCGATCGTCCAGGGTTTTTGAGGCCATTCCAATCCCTAATCCAGCTCCAGCCGCAAAGGGAATCAGATAGCCGCATCCCGATTTAATGCATAAAGTGTACCGCCCAGACTGACTACCCCTGCAAAGAGTAAAGCTGTGGTCTGATTTTTCCATCTGTATACATTGGGTTGCCGGAGTCGATGCAACGCGATATCAAACTTATCCCTTGCTGTATTCCGCACCCACTGCGCTTCATCGGCTCGTTCTGCCAATACAGAGACTAGTTCTGTTTGCTGTGGGTCTATCATGTCTGCTGCTGTTACCCTTTGGGGTTTCCTAATTCTATTATGCCCCAGGCATCGATCGGTGAGGGGAACGAGGTGAGTTCTGCTAAATTACGATCGTTTTTTGCGCGGAGTTAATAAAGGTTACTCGGCTGGTATTTTAGATTTGTGTATGTATAAAAATACATTGATTTATCTTCAGTAAATATGCTGAATGGATCTAAAATTTTTGCATAAAAAACTACCGTATATTTAACGATGTATAACCCAATACATCTTGACAATAATGGGTGAAATACTTCATCAGTAACGCTCGGGATAAACGATGGCTTACAAAACCTCCACTCAATCGCAGACAATAGAACTGCTGATGGCCTATCGTCGCAATCCGTCGGTTCATCTGCGCAATCGTCTTGTAAAGCTGAATTTTAACTTGGTACGAAAGGTTGCCCATCGTGCTGCCTATCAATCGTCTGAACCCTACGAAGATTTGGAGCAATGCGGTTCTTTGGGCCTTATTCTGGCCATCGAACGCTTCGATCCGTCCCACGGGTATGCCTTTAGTTCCTTTGCTGTTCCCTACATTCGGGGAGAAATCTTACATTTCTTGCGCGACCACGGGAATGCAGTTCGGATTCCTCGTCACATGCAAAAGTTGAGCCGTGAGGGGGAAAAAGTGTGTCAGGAACTCACCTTAAAGCTGGGCCGTCAGCCCAATGATGTTGAAATTGCAGCAGAACTCAAAATTGGCCTTGATGTATGGCGTGCTGTGAAATTGTCATCCCTCAATCGGATGCTACGGAGTTTAGATGCTTGTTTGTCTTCTAGTAGCGCCCAACAAGAGGACTCAAGCTTAACGTTAGGCGATACATTGATGGATCTTCGCACTCACATTCAGCAGGTCAATGCGGAAGATAGCTTAGCGCTCCAACATGCCCTAAGCCAGCTAGATGAAACAACCCGTGAAATGATTGAGTCTGTGTTCTTGCACCAACAGTCTCGGCGAGATGTCGCGGCTCGAATTGGTGTGAGCCCTATTACCGTAACGCGCCGCGTCAAGAAAGGCATTGAGGAGTTAGCAAATTTACTTCAGCAGCAATCTCTGGCGATCGCAATGGAACGTTAGTAGCGTGCAATTGTGCGATCGACAAGCATTGAATAGGCATCAATGCCACCTGCAATATTGGTGACTTGGGTAAATCCCTGCTGAATCAGCCACTGACACATCTGCGCGGATCGCATTCCATGATGGCAAATGACATAGGTTTCCGCGTGAGGATCTAGCTGCCCTGCAAGGGTAGGAGCCCAGTTTTCAAATTGACTGAGGGGGAATACTTGAAAGCCAGGAATCGCTGCGATCGCAATTTCCTGAGGCTCCCGGACGTCTAAAAGTTGCAGAGCCGTCCCAGCCTCTGCTCTCCGCTGAGCAAAGGCTGAAACACTAATTTCGGGGAGGGACTGAGCGTCAGACATGGTTGGCACCTTAAATATCGAGCTCGGCCATGTTGAGTCTGGGACCGTGGGTTTCAATGAACTCTCTACGGGGTGCCACGCGATCGCCC
>JAAURS010000319.1 GCA_012032135.1 Acaryochloridaceae cyanobacterium RU_4_10
AAGACTCATTCAAAGTCCCCCAATTTGGGGGATTTAGGGGGCCGAGTGTAATGACTTCAGCTTTAGTTCAAGAGTCTCTGTACGGTAGCCTTTTTGATGCTTAAACTGGGTTGGAAATCGATCCAACCAAACTGACAAAATTCTCATTCTGAATTGAAGAAGGTCTGTATTTATGGCTGTTAAAGTTTTAATTCCTACCCCCTTGCAAAAGTTGACTAATGACCAGGCCACCGTTGAGTGCGAAGCAACAACCATTATCGATTTGTTAGAATCCTTGGATAAAAATTGTCCTGGAATCAAAGCCCGACTCTGTGACGATGCAGGTGAATTGCGCCGCTTCGTCAACTTTTATGTGAATAATGAAGATATTCGCTTCTTGGATGGCAAAGGTACGCCCCTTCAGGATGGCGACGAAGTTAGTATTATCCCTGCGATCGCAGGGGGTTGAGATTCCCATTAATCCCTATGGCAGAAGACACCACAACGCCTAATCCCCAGCCTGAGGAACAACCCGAAACCCCAAAGGCTAAAGCACCCAAAGCTCCAAAAGCTGAAGGTGCTGAGCCCAAAGTGGCTAAGGCTGCAAAAGCTGAGGCAGGGCAAGAACCTAAAGCGAAAGCGGCTAAGAAAGCAACCGTTGAAGATAAACCCTTTGCCGATTTTATTCCACAGGATTATTTGCCTGCTTTGGAAAAAGCCTTCAGCGCAAAAGATGTTGCCGATCTGAAGCTCTCCTTTGCAAACAACCAAGTCTCCGGTCAATGGTTGAACGGACAACGTCAATTCACTGTTTACTTTCCTCAAGCCGATATTAATGCCCAGCGTGCATTTTCTTGTTCCACTGGAAAAACTGCACCCAGTACCATTGAGCCCTTCTTGGTGGATGAGCGTAAAATGACCCTAGATTTGCTGGTCTTTGGTGTCATTCAACGGATCAACGCTCAAAAATGGTTCGGGAATAATTAGGGCAGTCCTCCGATGGCTCAGCAAGACCCCAATCGAGTTTTGCGCCTCATGCCAACGATTGTGGGTGTTCTAGGGAGCACGTTGCTCGTACTAAATCGGTTGCTCTTGACTGGAGACCTCACGGGATCTCAGTCTCGCTCAGATGCACTGGGAGTGATTTTAAGCGCGCTCTTGATTTTAACGGGACTCCTGTGGCAACGGGTGCAACCGCGCACCCCTGAAGCCGTCGAACTGATTGGCGAACAAGGCTTTGAAATAGATTCGACGCTCCCAGAGTCCGTGCGAGTCGAGCTTGCATGGGCATCCTATAGTTTGCTGACCAATACCCCCACTCAGTCAATGGCGATTTGGTCTGACGGGAAAACACTGCTCCGTAGAGGGGTTTTAGGGGTTGACGCTAACGTTACTCCAGGACCCATTGTTCAGCGATCGCTACAAACTGAAAAACCCGTTTACTTGGTCAGTTTAAAGCTCTATCCCGGACGGGTAGAGTTTACCTACTTGCCTGAAAATACTCAGGCAGTCATCTGCCAACCGCTGGGCAAACAAGGGGTGATGGTTCTGGGTGCAAATGCTCCCCGAAGTTATACCCAAGACCATGAAGCCTGGGTGAGTGCGATCGCAGATAAACTGACAAAAACACTCAATTCTATGTCTTGAATGAATTTTGCCAGAGAGATGGGTTCGCTGAATTCTGAATTGCGCGTTCGTGACATTGGCGAACAACAGCTCCTAGAACGTTTGCATCGATATTGTCCCGCCCAAATCATTGGGGACGATGCGGCTGTTTTACCCACCCACCCCGATCGCTTGCTGGTGGTCACCACAGACATGCTGGTGGATGGCGTTCATTTCAGCGTGGGATCGGCAACGCCAAAGATTTACACCACGTCACCCACAGATGTTGGCTGGAGGGCTGCGGCGGCAAACCTCTCTGATTTAGCTGCGATGGGGGCTACACCGCTGGGAATTACGGTGGCGTTGGGGCTGCCGCCTGCCACGCCTGTGCGATGGATAGAAGAACTGTATGAGGGCATGACGGACTGTTTGAACCGCTATCAAACGCCCATCCTAGGCGGAGATCTCTGCCGATCGCCCGTTCTAACCGTTTCCATCACTGCACTCGGGGAGGTGTTGCCAGAACGTCAGATTTTGCGATCGTTGGCTCAGGTGGGGGATGTCATTGTGGTGACTGGGGTTCATGGTGCATCCCGTGCTGGATTGGAATTGTTACTGAACCCAGCCTGGGGGAAAGATCTCAGCCCAGAAGCCCATAATGAACTCAAACGATCGCACCAACGCCCCATCCCCCGGTTAGATGTTCCACCCTTGATTTGGCGGATTGACCCCAGTGCTAGGGTGGCAGGAATGGACAGCAGCGATGGTTTGGCCGATGCAGTTCTCCAAATTTGCCGTGCGAGCGGAGTGGGAGCTAGACTGCGGCACGATCGCCTGCCGATCCCTCCGGTTCTCGAACAAACTCAATTTTTATCTGAGACTGAGTTATTGAATTGGGCTCTGTACGGTGGAGAAGATTTTGAATTGGTGTTGTGTTTGCCTAGTGCGATCGCGGAGGCATTGGTAGCCCAAGTGGGTGGAGGGGCTGCGATCGTCGGTCAAATTATATCCGAGCGATCGGTTTTTTTAGAAGATACCCAAGGTCAACGGATCGATCCTCCACTGAGCTTAGATCGAGGATTTCAACATTTTGGATAGTCGCTAAATCCAGTAGCATGGGAGCAGGAGAAATCCTAATGAGGAGTTTCGCCTGTCTGTTCTTGAGGTTAGGCTTTTGAGTGTTCGCTCCCAGGGGGGTACTTGCACTTTATAGGAATAACCTTGAATTGGGCAGGCGGCTCCTTTTTGCTGCATCGGTTGAGTGGTCTTGGTCCTTCCGAGCGGAATGAGCCTTCAATTCTATATTCAGAGTTTAAAAGAAGCCAGATCTTCATCAATACTGGCGTTCGGATTCATTTCAGGACTGGAAATGGCGCGAATGTCTGAGGAATTGAATCCATTTCCCATGACTTCAGGACGAATCTCGACTTGGGTAATAAGGTCGTCCAATTTGGCCTGGGGATTTTGATCTAATACAGCCAGCAGGTTTACAAAGGCCGTGATGGTATTCCGAGGAGTCCGAAAATAGGCATCGCCAATCCTTTGGGAGCAATGGGCCATAAACTGCTGGATACCCGCATCTGGTACTAAGTTTTGTTTGGGGTCTCCTGATGCGTAAACGTTGCGGATGTTACTCAGCAATACGTAAAGATCTTCGGGACTGAGGTTGGTAAGTCTCAAGACGGGGCCGCTGTAGTCCACTAACCCATTCACGGCAAAGGTATTGACCGTCAGCCGCGATTGCAAGGCTGGATAACTATAAAGTCCGCGACGGGTATCGGTTAGAAATTCAGGGGTGCCGCCCATTAAGATGCCCAGTCCGGTGGCGGTTCCCTGTAAAACGTCGTTTAGAATTCTCAGAATTTGTTCGTAGTTACTCTTGCGGGCTTGTACGTTGGAGAGCTTATAGAGATTGACGAGTTCGTCCCAACAAATGAGCAACCCGCTATATCCTGCAAGCTGCACGAGTTGGGCCAAGAGCTTGAGTTGATCGTACACATTGGCATCATCCACAATGGTCCGAACGCCTAATGCTTGCCTTGCCTCTGTTTTAGAACTAAATTCACCCCGCAGCCAGCGGACTGCATTGGCTTTGAGGGTTTCATCAGCAGTGTCATGGCCGCGCCAGTAAGCTGCGATGACTTCAGCGAAGTCGTAACCGCCCACCATTTCTGACAGGTGTGCCAATCGTTCGCGAATGATGGTTTCTGGACTCGCGCTGCGATCGCGTCCTTCTGTAATGGCCAAACTCACAAACCGCTCGACCACACTGGGCAGGGCACCCCCATCGGGTTTAGCACGGGTGGAGAGATTCCGCATCAGCTCGGTGTACAGCGATCGCGCTTGACCGCCCGTAGCATGAAGTCTGCGATCGGGGGTCAAGTCAGCGTGGACGGTGACGAGTTTTTCCTGAAGGGCGATCGTACGGACCAGGGATAGAAAGAAGGTTTTGCCAGAGCCATACTCGCCAATCACAAACCGAATAGCAGAACCGCCTTCCGCAATGCGTTTGACGTCCTGAAGAATCGCTTCAAGTTCCTTCACCCGACCCACTTGAATTAAATGAAGCCCGGTACGGGGAACCACGCCCGCCCGTAGAGACTGAAGGACGGCATCGCGTTCTTTGGGTTTAATGGCAGGAGTTTTGGTCACGACAGCAGTACCTGTAATACATCAGGATTGAGTTCAATAGGGTCTTCGCCATCCGTTAAGGCTTCATCGCAGCGATCGAAAGCAATGTCGTTAATGACTTCTAGTGCCCCATCCAGTAATAAATCGGCTTGTTGGGCCTGTTGCGCTAAATCTTCGCGCGTCCAGTGGAGTTGCTGGGAAAGGATTTGCAAAAAGGTTGAATGGGCAACATCTAACCCGATCGTTTCCCCACAAGAGGGAGGCTGAGAAAATTTTTGACGGGTTCCTCTACAAACACAGATCGTAGAAGCTGAGTGGCAGCGGTGGTCTCAACTTGTTTTTCTTGAATCAGGTCTAAGTTTAAGGCAAAAACGGGGGATGCCTCAGGCGCTTGAAGGGGTTCGGTGTGGGGTTCTGGAGCAGGCGAATCAATTTCAATCTTGGGAGTGCGTTTTTTACGGGTTTTCTTTTGACTGAGTTCGGCTATTTTGTCCCGCAGTTCTGCGTTCTCAACTTGAAGCTGGATGAGTTCGATCGCGCGATCCGTCGCCAACTGGTTGAGTTCGGCAATTTGGGTTTCCGCCTGCGATCGTTGTTCCAAGGCAAGTGCTAATTGCTCTTCCAGGCTAATGCCAGATGGGAGGTTACCAACGGATTGTTCTGGCACTGAAACGATTCGTTGTTTTTGGCTGCGCCAGAACCAAACCGCAATCCCTAAAAAAACACCAATCAAAAGATCTCTAAACATTCCACTTCCACCCACCAAGATGCTGCATCACAGAATAGCGCGAAGTTATCCTTTGTGGTGCGATCGATCCATTTCTGTCGGTGCGCATTTCATCTTCGTAAGGACGAACGGCTATGCTCCAGAGCGGACCGAATGCATTTATGCAACTTTAGCGTTAGTCGAGGTGTTCTCATCCAATCCGATCGCAGCTTCCTTAGAAACT
>JAAURS010000027.1 GCA_012032135.1 Acaryochloridaceae cyanobacterium RU_4_10
TGCGATCGTGAGCTGTATATTTGCCCAAACGATCGCGAGCGGCTGGACTGAGTTGTTCGCTCAAATCCAGGACCTGAGTGCCGACCCGATCCCAATTCGCCCGCAAAGGTTCATCCTTTGGACCATTACTGAGTAAATGCCCCCGTTGGTCTGGATACTGAAGATAATAGGCTTCATTGGTGACCCGATAAAAAAAGCTCGATGACACCCCTGAGCGTTCTAAACGATTGAAGAGCTGAGCCTTACGCTGCTTCTCGTTAGAGGAATAGCCCTTCGTTTGTTGGGGAGTCGGCTGACGGTTCACTAATGGATTGATGACCTGATATTGAAGCCACCAACGCACCCCCATCCATCCCAACCCCCCTGCTCCCGCCAACAGCAACAATACCAAGAGCGATCGCAGGAGCCCTGCCGCACCTTTCCCAATTACCCCTGGAATTCTCTTTACCGCTCCTACAGCAGCTTTAGGTGGAGAGGATTGCTTTGGTATTGCAGGTTCAGTTGCCACAACCGTCTCAGTTCCTAACGGTGCAACCACTAACGTCTTCAAAGATCCTTCCGTTTGCAAAGGATTTGGTTTGGGTGCCGCTGTCCAGTTCGGCTGCGGGGTCGCCGTTCCGTTCTGCACGCCTCCAGGACTGAGATTCGTTAAATCCTGTAGAACCTGTTCTGCCGTCCCGTAGCGGTCAGCCTCTCGATGAGCCACCATCTTTTCCAAGATAGCAGTCAGTCCAGCACTAACCTTCACCTTGTCCTGCCAATCAAACTTCAAGTGAAAGGCATCGTAAAATTCCGCTGGTTCTTTACCAATGAGCAGCACTAGAGCCGTCGCACCCAAGGCATACAGATCGCTGGCCGCAGTGACCTGTCCCCGCCGCATTTGTTCTTCTGGTGAATAACCAGGTTTTCCAATCAGCGTTACATTCTGTTTTGATGCTTGGGTTGGGGTCTGGCTCCGAAGAGCGCTGACCGTTACCTCTTTAACCCCACCGAAATCAATCAAGACGGGCAGGCGATCGCGGTTGCGGCAAATCAGATTGTCCGGCGACAGATCTCGATGCACCACACCTCTGCCGTGGATGTAGCTCAACACGGGTAAAAGCTGCATTAACAGCGTCACCACTTCGGGTTCGGAAAAAGTCAGGGACTGGTTCTGGCGATCGTGCAAAATATCTTGATAGGTGGGTCCCTCCACATAATCCTGGACCAAAAACATGGATTCTCGGGTGGACTCCACAAACCATTCTCGGAACTTTGGAATTTGGGGGTGTTTGAGCTTGTATAACACCTCCGCTTCACGGGAAAACAACTCCTTAGCCTTTTCCAAACTGTCCTTATTGTCAGCAATGGGGGCCAATTCTTTGAGGACACAACGCTCGTTAAATCGGTTGATATCTTCTGCGAGGTAAGTTTTGCCAAACCCCCCGTGGCCGATGTCCCGCAGAATCCGGTAGCGATCGCCCACAATCCGCTCGATCGTGTCCTCCCCATCCATCAAAGGAGCACCGCACTGATTGCAATAGCGACTGCTCAGCGAATTGGAATGACCCTGATGACACAAACGTAACCCTGACATGGCGTTCGGTTAAATTACAGAGAGAACCATCGCCATCTTAGCCAAAATCGTCTCCTCCAACTCCGTTATTGTTTGTTAGGGTTGAGATCGTCCCACCTATCGGTCAAACAAACGACAGAAAACGGAGTCTAAGCACCATGTCTAACCTCGCCGCTCAATCTTGCACGGCTTGTTTGCCCAATTCTCCCCGCGTTTCCGAAGCAGAAATTGCCGACCTCATGCCTCAAATTCCAGATTGGAAAATTGAGTCCAATGGGGGACAGGTTTACCTCCATCGCGTCTTTTCATTTCCAAACTTTAAAACCGCCTTAGCCTTTACCAATCGAGTGGGGGCGATCGCAGAAGCCGCAGGACATCACCCAGCCCTGCTCACAGAATGGGGCAAAGTGAGTGTCAGTTGGTGGACCCACGCAATTCAGGGACTGCACCGCAATGATTTCATCATGGCTGCACAAACTGACGCCGCCTTTCAATTGCATAAATAGAGACAAATCCTAGGGGTTAGACCAGGAAGAATAAGGATTGTAGGCCAGACTGGAGTTATAGTACTGAGGCAAATCTGAAACCTCTTCTCCAACCCAAGCAGGGATTGGCACAACCTGGTTGGGATTGCTGAGTTCTACTTCGGCCAGAATTAACCCTTGATTGAGTCCTAGGAACTCATCGACTTCCCAGGTCAATTCCCCCACAGCAATTCGATATCTAACCTTTTCCACGACAAAAGGATGACACCACATCGCCAACATTTCTCTGGCGTCATCTATAGGGATTTCATATTCAAATTCAGGTCTGCTGAGATTTTGGACTTTTCCCTTCAGGGTTAAAAAGCCGCGATCGCAGCAATTCTAACCCGAACATTTGCCCCTGAGGTTTTAGCAATGTAGCCTTGACAATAAGGTGTACCCGCTGCCTCAGAACGCCAAGCATCGCTTTGAACTAAAAACTTACGTTCTATTTCAATTCCCATACCGTTCTGGAATAGCCTAGGGGCTCACGCTCATCTGCAATAGCTCCTTGACCTTACTAATCATTTCATCTGCGTTGTAGGGTTTGATAATGTAGGCATCCCCACCCTGTTTCATACCCCAATGGCGATCGAAAGCTTCGCCTTTGGTCGAACACAGAATCACAGGTGCCCCACCCCCTGGCATTTCATTCTTGACCCAACGGCACAATTCGTACCCATTCATATTCGGCATTACGATATCCGTAATGACTAAATTGGGTGGGTTATCCTTCATCAGTTTTTGGGCTTCTAACCCATCCCCAGCCTCAACCACCGCCAAGCCATGTTTCCTGAGTAAATCAGTCAACATTGCTCGCATAGTGGGGCTATCATCTACGACCATCACCGTTGTCATTTTCTGCCGCCTCTTTGAGGTATCTGCCTCCATAAAGAGTATTCCCATAAATCCATCTTTACCCTACTCAGGAATTTACCCGATAAATAGATAACCCAAACTGGATTATGCATTATCTAGGGCTACTTTACATCCCAGAAAACACGGATCTTACGTACAGATTTAGACGGAGCCTACGGGAAGCGCTTTAAGTTGAATGGGTGAACCGGACAAATTTCTTTTTACCCACTTGAAGCACCCGTCCTTCTAAATCTAGCGGAGATTCAATACTCCAGTCTACTTCGGATATTTTGGATCCATCTAACCTGACCGCACCTCCTTGAATCTGACGGCGTGCATCACCACTACTGGAGCAAAGTCCACTTAAGTTGAGTAAATAGAAAAGTTTAGCTGGAAATTGAATTTGAGTGAGAGAAAATTCAGGAATAAGCTCAGTATCAGAGGTTTTCCCTTGCATCACCATTGAAATAACAGAGGCTTGGGTTTGTCGAGCAACCTCCTGACCGTGATATTGACTGACAATGTCTAAGGCCAGCAGCTTTTGGCGATCGCGGGGTTCTCGGGGAGGTTATCAAGGGGAAGGTTAGTGAGCAGTTCAAAATATTGGTTAATGACTGCATCGGGAACTTTCTCCAGTTTAGAGTACATACTGACAGAATCTTCAGCGAGCCCCACATAATTATTTAAGGACTTGGACATCTTTTGAATGCCATCGGTCCCCAGCAAGATGGGTACCAAAAGTCCAAATTGAGGAGTCTGCCCAAAAAAACGCTGTAAGTCTCTACCTACGGCAATATTAAACTTTTGATCGGTTCCGCCAATCTCCACATCCGCTCGAACGGCAACGGAATCATACCCCTGCAAGAGGGGATACAGGAATTCATGAATATAGATGGGATTTCCTTTGTCATAGCGCTCGGCAAACCCTTCTTTAGCCAGCATTTGCCCCACAGTCATGGTGGTCAGTAACTGGAGTGTTTGGGGTAAGTCCAGTTGGGCCAACCACTCTGAGTTATACCGAATTTCCAGGCGACCGGGGGTCTCAAAATCTAAAATGGGACGGATTTGCTCTATATAAGTGTTGACGTTGGCGGCAACCTCCGCTTCGTCCAGTTGGCGTCGGACCTCTGATTTTCCGGTTGGGTCACCAATACGAGCGGTAAAGTCACCAAAAATAAGGACGGCGGTATGGCCCAAATCTTGAAACGATCGCAGTTTGCGAATGGGAATGCTATGTCCCAAGTGAATGTCTGAGCCCGTGGGGTCGATGCCAAACTTAATCCTGAGCGGTTTGTCAGACTGGGAGAGTTTCTCGGCTAGGTTCTCAGTTGGATCGGATGAGTGAGGCAAATGGGGGAAGATGTCACTGACACCCCGTTGTAGAACTGGCCACATTACTTGGGTCATGAAGAAAATCCGTTGCGCTGATTTTAAGTTGGATGGATTAATACAAGGATCTCTAGGGGAAATCGTGTCAGAGCCTTAGTATAAGATGAATCAGATTGCGCCATCAAAAATGGTCGATGACTGTGAGAAGGCACCTTAGGATCTTCTCCGGTATAATTTCCATCAAAGCGCCTTGGTTGTCCTCAAGGACTTATGATACTGATTTTGCAACAAGGGATGACATAAAAGCGGTGTCCACAAAAGCTCTTCGCCACAAGTCTTTTGCCTCAGACCAACCTCAACTTGGGTTTTGGCCTCTAGTCCTCCAGAAAACAGGTTCGACTGTTTTGATAACCTCGCTCTTGGGGGGGACGGTGCTTGCAGGGGGGCTTCTGGGGTTGGCGATTAGCTATCGCAATTTGCCGGACGTTCGTTCCTTGAAGGGATATGTCCCCAGCGAAACCACCTATATTTACGACATTAATGGTAGGGTCTTAGCCAGTCTTCACGGTGAAGAAAATCGTGAGGTGGTACCGCTGGACAAAATTTCACCCCATTTGAAATTAGCGACCCTTGCGATCGAAGATAGTAATTTTTATCAGCATTCTGGTGTGAATCCGGTTGGGATTGTTCGGGCCTCTTTAGAAAACTTTCGCCAAGGACGGACCGTTCAAGGCGCTTCAACCCTAACCCAACAATTGGTTAAAAACTTATTTCTCAGCACTAAAGAACAGCTCAGCCGTAAAATCTCAGAAGCTGTTTTGGCGTTACGGGTTGAAAAGCTTTTCAAGAAAGATGAAATTTTGGAGATGTACCTCAATCAAATTTATTGGGGACACAACACCTACGGCGCAGAAACTGCGGCTCAAAGCTACTTTAATAAATCAGCAGCAGAGCTGACCCTGGCAGAAGGGGCTTTAATGGCAGGTATTATCAAAGCGCCAGAGCAGTTCAGCCCATTCTTTGACTTCAAAAAAGCGAAGCGTCAGCAAGAGATTGTGCTGGACCGGATGCTGGCGCTCAAATGGGTTACACCAGAAGAAGCTGACGCTGCCAAAGCTCAACCCCTTAAATTTGGGCGCATTACGTCTTTCCAACGGAGTTCTTCTCCCTTTGTCACGAATACAGTGATTACGGAACTCACCAATCAATTTGGCAAAGAAGCCGTTCAACGCGGTGGAATGCGAGTCCAGTCAACCGTGGATTGGAAACTCCAACAGCTTGCTGAAGATACAATACGGTACGGCAGTGGCTTGTTGGGGGGACAAGCCGATCAGTTAGCCCTTGTTGCGATCGACCCTCGAACCCATTTTGTGAAGGCCATTGTGGGAGGAGTGGACAGTCAGAAAACGTCCTTTAATCGAGTGACTCAGGCCCAACGTCAACCCGGTTCTTCCTTTAAACCGTTTGTTTTCTATACAGCTTTTGCCTCAGGCAGATATACACCAGACTCCGTCATCAGCGATTCTCCCGTGAGTTATGACGATGGAAGTTCCGATCGGTACTTTCCCCAAAACTACGATCGCACCTTTAAAGGTGCAATGACGGTGCGACAAGCACTGGCTCAGTCGCGCAATATTCCGGCTATTGTCTTGGGGCAAAAGGTAGGACTAGAAAAGGTGATTGATATTTGCCGTGTTTTAGGCATTAGAAGTCCCATCCCCCCAGTCATTTCGCTGCCCTTGGGTTCGGTCGATCTTTCTCCTCTGGAAATGGCTTCAGCCTACGCCACGTTTGCGAATAACGGTTGGCAGTCCACTCCTACTTCCGTCCTTCAGGTTACTGATAGTGCAGGACGGTTGATGTTGGACAATACCCCACACCCTACGTTAGTCCTGAATCCTTGGGCTACAGCGGCACTCAATGATGCAATGCAAGCGGTGGTCAATGGAGGGACGGGTAAAGCGGCTTATTTTGGCAGACCCGCTGTGGGTAAAACGGGTACAACGTCTTCCGAACGAGATATCTGGTTTGTGGGTTCTGTACCGCAGTTGACGACGGCTGTTTGGGCGGGAAATGATAACTATACTCCCCTAGGGAAAGGGGTTACGGGGGGTGGAATTATGGCTCCCATTTGGCGAGATTTTATGAGTCGTGCGATGGAAAAACAGCCTGTGATGGATTTTACGCCTGCATCTAAGTTCCAACGTCCCAGTGCTCAGTAAAACGATTTACAATACCTACCTAGTAATGAAATCTATAGGGAGTAGGAGTTTGCGGCAGAATCTGCTGAATTTAGCGATCGCCCTTGCTGTTGTGGCAGGCGGTTACGCCTGTGTTGCTTCAGCCCAAAAAGCTACAACACCGAATCGTTTTGACATTGCTTTGATTGGGGATGCACCGTATTCATCTCAGGAAGAAAATCAATATCCAAATTTAATTGCAGATATTAACCGCAGTAATGTTGCGTTTGTCATCCATGACGGAGATATCCAAAGTGGCGGAACCCCTTGTACGGATGAGTTACTTTTGAAGCGTCGGGCTTTGTATCAAACTTTTCGCCCGCCCTTTGTATTTGTACCTGGCGATAATGAATGGACGGATTGCCATCGCACGGGTAGCGACCCGCTCGTGCGGCTGGCAAAAGTACGAGAACTCTTTCTTGCCACGGACGAGAGTTTGGGGCAAACCAAGCTGAAGCTGGAGCGGCAAAGTTTTTTACCCCAGTATGCAACCTATCGGGAGAATGTGCGTTGGGTGTATGGCTCCGTGCTATTTGTTGGGTTGCATGTTGTGGGTAGCAATAATAATTTTGGGCGTACTCCTGAAATGGATCGAGAGTTCCAGGCGCGGAATAAGGCAAATTTACAGTGGTTGCAGTCTTCTTTTACTTTAGCGCGAGAGAAGCGCTTCAAGGGTGTGATGGTGATTATTCAAGCTAATCCTAAGTTTGAAGTGGACCGCGACAAACGCACTGGATTTAATGACTTTCTAGAGTTACTTCAAACCGAAGTGATTCAGTTTAGGAAACCCGTGGCTCTGGTGCATGGTGACAGCCATTATTTTCGGATTGATAAGCCGCTAGTGGATAAACAGAATCAACGAGTTATGAATTTTACTCGTGTGGAGACTTTTGGCCCTCCCGATATTCATTGGGTAAAGGCAACCATTCAACCTGATGACCCAAACCTTTTTAGGTTTGAACCGATCGCAGTTGAGGCCAACTTCCATTAAATGTCCGAATGCCAGATTTCAGGCCAAACCTTTGCGTAACCTCTATGCAGCTTTTACCTGAGTCAACAGAGTATGAATTTCCGTCGTTTTGAGTCGCGCACCTAAAGTTGTGACTAACTTGGATGATGCAAGAGAACCCAAACGACCCGCCGTGGCCCAGTCCAGCCCGTTTGTAATCCCATATAAAACCCCTCCGGCATACATATCACCCGCACCTACTGTATCGATCGCCTTCACGGGAAAAGACTCAATTTCAATTAAGGTCTCTCCATCAAAAATCAAAGACCCTTTGGGTCCAAGGGTAATTCGCAAACCCTTTTGCTAGGGTTTTCAGGTGAGCGATCGCTTCATTCAGGTCTTGAGTCTCAGCCATTTGGAACGCTTCACTCTCATTGGCAAACAAAAAATCGACCCCTGGACCAATCATGTCCAGCAACCCCTGCTTGAAAAACTTCGCCATGTTCAAATCTGATAGGGTCAACGCAACCTTTTGACCCGCTGCCGTGGCAATTTCTCTGGCTTTAATGGCCGCCTGCTTGCTCTGCTCGCCCGTGACGAGATATCCCTCAATGTAGGTGTAGGTAGAATCTGCGATCGCTCAGGGACCAGCTCAACTTCAGAAAAGCTGGAGGAAATCCCCAAAAACGTGTTCATGGTACGATCGGCGTCGGGAGTGACAAAGACCAGGCATTTGCCCGTAATGCCTTCCTCTGGAGGATGGATCTTCAGGTTCGTATCCACACCACACTCAAGCAAATCGTCGAGATAAAATTGACCCGGTTCGTCTTTGGCAACTTTGCAAGAGTAAAAGGTTTGACCGCCAAACTGACTGATAGCAATAATAGTGTTTGCCGCAGAACCACCGCAGGTCCGTTTAGATGGACGTCCATCGAGATGGCTCAAGATTTTGTTTTGGCTCTCTTCATCTAGGAGCGTCATGACCCCTTTCTCAATGCCCAAATCCTGAAGTACCGTTGGGGTAACCTCACATTCAACATCTAAGAGGGCGTTGCCAAGGCCATATACGTTGTAGCGTGCCATAAAACTCCTAATCCACAAGGTCAACAATCAAGCATAGGTTTGTCAGACATCAACCGGAGCCCGATTGATTTCCTAGGGTATCATCGATCGCTGAGTTGTTTTATCGAGGCTACGAGCGATCGCATTCCAAGCCAATTTCCGTTTCATTTGTGCGTCGAGCGGAAGAGGGCGTACCGGAGCGCCATCTGTCCTGGGTTCGGCAGTGGATAGCCAGGTATAGCGATCGCTGAGACCCCAAGTCAATACGGCAATAACCGCAGGTTGTGATAGAGCAACCGTCAAGTAATCTTCATAGGCTGCTGCAATCGTGCGATCGCGGAGGGTTGTATCCGTTGGAAGCTTTTTCTCGGTAAGATCCAGTTCTGTAATCATAATTTTCAAACCCAGATCGGCGACTTCCTGAAGAAAAGTGCTGAAGGAGTCTGGATTAAAATTAGGATTGTCGCGATGGAGATGGGCTTGGATTCCTAAAGCGTGAATGGGTGTCCCATTTGCTTTTAACTGATGGAGCAAGTTCAAGACAAGCATCCGTTTTTTACGACCAAAAGGAGTATCGTAATCCATCCCAAAATCGTTGTAAGTCAAGACTGCCTTGGGATCGGACTCCGCTGCCACACGGAAGGCCAGATCGATATACTCTGGCCCCAACATCGTCAACCAAGGTGAATTCCGCAGTCCATCCGATCTCCCATCCTTCGGTTCGATCGCTTCATTGACAACATCCCAGGAGTGCATCTTTCCAGCATAGTGCTTGACAACCGTTGAAATGTGGTCCGTCAAAATTTGCTTGGCATTCAAGCTATTGAGAGCACTATCTACCCAACTCGGTAGGTCTTCATGCCAGACGAGGGTATGCCCTCGCGTTTTCATATTGTGGGCGTGGGCAAAACTAAGCAGTTTATCCGCTGGGGCAAAATGATAGACACTAGGACTGGGACGAACCGTTCGCCACTTCAATTCAAACTCTGGAACAATAATATTGCACTCCTGCGCGATCGCCCTAGAAAACACGGAGTCTGTTTCTAGCTGTTTGGATTGGAGCGCTGCCCCATACAGCAATCCTTTCGTTGCAGCCCTTTGCCGAAGGGTTGCTTTGCCAGAAACTGTGAAATTGCGAGTAGCAGGAATCGCCGAAACAGAGGTCTGCTTGGACTGCCACCGCTCGCTGGCAGTGACAATTCCCATTCCGGTGAATGCTCCTGCGCCCAATACAAATGTGCGACGCTTCATGGGTTAGGACTGCTTTAAAGTGCCAAGAGATCGACGTAACATAACTTGTGCGAACGGAGCGCATACAACTGCACAGAGCGTGACGAGCGATCGCCCATCGCGCAGGAAGATCGACGCATCACTGTGAAGCGCACGTCCAATCAAACGGCGAGCTTCAGCAGGATTTCCCGCTGTTAAAGATAACCTCGCAAGATAGCGATAAAGGTAAGCATAGGCTGTAGGAAGAATCGCTTGAACCTTTTCGGGCGATCGCTCATAGGCAGATTGCAAAACTCGTTCGTTACAATGTTGCATTTGCGTGACATTAAAGGACAAACCACTGGGGCGCACCCGATAGCAGCTTAAGGGGAGAGGAACTCGATAAAACGTCCAGTATCCTAAGGTTGCAATCCGAATCCAATAATCTACATCTTCCGAACTTCTCAACGTTTCATCAAAGAAGCCGACCTGTTCGACAATGCAGCGACGAAAGACTGCATTAGAGCCATGTCCGACAAAATTTTTGCAGAGTAGGGATTGAGGGGATCTGCGTAGATAGGTTTTCCACTGAGTTGCATAAACGTAGAGCCCCCATCCTCTCGAATGGCTTTAGACGCGCTGTAAACAACCCCAACCCTATCGTTTTGTTCTAAAATTTTGACATGCGTTGCTAGTTTCTCGGGTTCGTAGCGATCGTCGGCATCTAGCAGTGCAATACAATCAGCCTTTGCATGGCGAATGCCGTGATTGCGGGCAGAGGATAATCCACCATTGGGCTTTTGCAACAGCTTGAAGCGAGAATCCCGAACGCAAAATTTTCGGACAATCTCAGCAGTTCCGTCCGTTGAACCATCATCTACAACCAATACTTCAAACTCCGCAAAGGATTGCTGTTGGAGCGAAATCAATGCTTCTTCGATATAGTTCTGTACATTATAGGCAGGAACAATGACACTTACTTTAGCATTCGCTTTGGAATGTTGATTCATAGCTTGTCCTATTACTAGCGAATGAAGAGGATCGAACTTTTTCTTCCTTCTCAGTATTCCCACTGAGAGTCTTAAAATGCCTCTTTCAAGGGATTTAAATCTACCCAAGCAACTGGAGATCCCTCTATGACAGACTGAAGAACTTTCTCTGTCTGCTGTCCAACTCTAGTCCAGTTATAGTAGGACAAAACAGATCGACGCGCTTTTTCGCCCAATTGACGTTGCAGGTCTCGATCGCGTTTCAGTTGCAAGATCTTGTTCGCCAAGCCCTGAACATCTGCCTCCGCAACCTTCATCCCCAGGGAACTTGCAACTCGATCGAGTTCTGGAAAATCTGTGTACAGCACAGGTACACCTGACGCCGCATAATCAAAGAGTTTGAGAGGTGAGAAGAAAAAGTCATAGCGGGACCAAGTAATGGCTCGATAGAGACACAGACCCACATCCGCTGCTGCAAAATATTGAGGGACTTCTAGGTAGGGAACGGGCGGGTAAAATACAACATTGTCGGGGATTTCAGTGTCTGGGAGATTGGGACGGTTTCCCACTACTGCAAATCCAATTTCAGGATCTATCATTTTGAGATAGGCAGCACAATTCAACATCGTTTTGAAATCATGCCAGCTATAGCTCGTGGATCCTGCCCAAACTACCCGAAAATGATTTTCTAAGCCTGGGAATACACTCGGATCTCGCAAATCTGGACTAAACATTGCCGAATCAGAACCATTGGGCGTTAGGGTCGCGGCGTGGATGCCCATCTCTTCTGCGTAGCTTACAAGGGGTGCCGAAACACACAGTGCAGCATTGGCCCGACGAGCACTGAGCGATCGCAGCATCGTTCCAAAGCGATCTCGCAATCGCATGGGCGTTGGTAACACCTTGAGTTCCTCTAACGTCGCATTGATTTCCCAAACAATGGGTTTTTGGGCATGAATCAGTCCTGGAATCAGAGATGCCATCTCCCATCCTGCCTTACCATCAATACGGAAATACAGCACATCTGCTTCTCCAATCAAAGCCTTTAACCCAGCCCAAGAGCGGGGGAAGCATTGAGAAAACTGTTCTCCTTGTTCGTTATCTAGCGCAAGTAACTCGTAGCCCTTTTGCGCTAAATATTGAGACACTTGATAGGTGTGGACTGAGCCTCCACTGCGAGGAGGTGTTGTATTGACCTTATGTAAAAACCCAACCTTCATTAAACTATCCTTCTTTATTTTGATAAAATACTTTTAGAAATACAATGTCTCGAACCTCGAAAGCCCGTCAATTCTTCATTTAAAAACACTCAAATCTGGCACAATCTCAACTAGCAACTCTCCTTTTCTGAAGACACTAAAACTCGATCCCGATAAATCTCTTCCAATAGCCTAGTTTGAGACCCCAGATTAAATTGCTTTTGTACTCGCTCTCGTCCTTGCTGGCTAAAAGTATTCCACAAGATTGGATTGACCAAGAGAGACTGTAAGTAAAAAGCCAATGCATCCACATCCCGTTCGGGTGCTAAAAAACCTGTCTTTTCATGGGCAACGGCTTCTGGAATTCCACCACTGGCAAAACTCACAACGGGTAGTCCTGTCGCCTGTGCTTCGGCAAACACCATCCCAAAACCCTCCGCATCTCCAGTCTGAGCGGTGACACTTGGAACACAAAAGAGTTTGGCACGCTGCATCCAGAATTGCACGCGATCGGGGGGTTGTACTCCCAGAAATTGGTAGCGCTTTAGATGTTTCTTGGCATAGGCTTCTAACTGACTGCGTAAAGGTCCCTCCCCAATAATAACGACTTCCATCTCTGGCATTTGTGATTGAACCCTTTGCATGGCTTGCAAAAGATATTCACACCCTTTCTTTTCAACTAGACGACCGACAAATAGCACAACCGGATGGCGTTCGACATTGGGCAATGCTTGAAATCGTTGGGCATCAACACCAATATAATGAACCACGATCCGCTCTTCAGGGAAGCCTTGCGCTATGGCTTTACGCTTAATAAAATCTGATACAGCTATAAAGAGTTTCGCAGAATGCTTTAAACGCTCTCTCCGTAAAAAATATTGCTGTTGGATCCAGGTTTTCTCAGCACAACGATCGTGCACTGTCACATCAAACCCATGAAACGTTGCGATTAGTGGAATCCCAAACGCCTTTGCAAGAGGAAGGGCTGTCGCTGCATCCTGAGCAAAATGGGCGTGAATGAGTGAGGCATTTGTGTGTCTGAGCTTCCAGAGAAAAGCTGGCGTAAAGCCAAATTTTTGAGAGTAATATTCCCAAAATTTGCCATAGGTATTGCCAGTGTTAACCACCAGGAATCGTTTTGATGGGAGAGTCAATCCCGAAACAGTCCGCGTCCCCACATAAAAGGGCGTAAAATTCCGCAACGCGCCAGCTTGCTCCCGAATAAAGGTTTCGGATGATCGCAGCAAGTGGTTGCGATAGATAATAACGTTAGGATTATCGTGATGTTTTAACACTAATTCCATAAGACTTAATCCAGTACCAAAAACCATCATTTGAATCGTCAAATATTCGACCCAACGGGTCAACTCGAAATAATCTTTGATAACCTTGTGACATTCTGCTTCTATCTGACCCACTTTCCGGTACATGCCAATGCCACGAACCATCAGACCATTGGCGAAGGTTGAGAGGAGTGGATGGCGAACCCGGATCCAGTAGGCTGTCTTAATGACAATTTCAGCTTTAATCGGGTCTTTATCTTCCCGTAAGGTATAGGCATTACAGTCGTGAATCTTTTGGAGCGCAAGCGGTTGATTCATGAAGTAGCCCTTGCCGAGAGCAGATGCGATAAACTTCAAATAATTATCACTTGCAATCCGAATTTCTTCTGGCATCGGACAGATGGTTGCGAGGAAGGACCGTCGAAAAGAAAGACCAGAGGTGGCGGTGGGGATATAGGGCACCCGCCCGCCATTGGCGATCGCGGCACAATAGTCCCATTTTCCTGGAGATTGATTTGAGGTTACTTGACTTAAGGGATTTGCATTGGCATCGACAAACTGCAAGTCATGGAAACACCATTGAAGCGTGGAATCCATTGCAAAAACTTTAACAACTTCTGAGACTTTCTCCGACACAAAGACGTCATCTGCATCTAACAAGCAAATAATCTCTCCTAAACTTTTGGTAAATCCAAGATTGAGCGCCGAGGATTGACCGCCATTTTCTTTGAAAATCGGATAAATCTTATCGCCATACCGATCTATGAGCGCTTTAGATTCATCTGTCGAGCCATCATCTACAACAATGATTTCAATATTCGGATAATGTTGATTTAAGGCACTTTCAATGGCATCCGTCAAAAAATTTTCATAGTTATAGTTGTTGATGACAATACTCACGAGCGGTTGATAAGCAGTTTCAGACATCTGGTTCTCCTCTTTTGTCTACTTCCGTAGAACATTACTCCACCTTAAAGCCCCAAAAAACGTTGCGCGAGGGCGGAATAGATTCCTTTAGATCCTGAATTCGATGGGTTGAGAAAGTAACGACAGTAAACAGTAACATCATAAATCCTTGTCTAAAGAACGAACTTTCAGTCAGGTTAGCCATGAGCAAAAAGGTTAGAAACAAGCTTGGGAAAATATACTCAAAGCGATCGCCGTGTCTCAAATGAAACATCGCTCTAAGATAGGTGGCTGTAAAGGATATTACAAATAGTATTAACCCCACAATGCCCAAATCTAACAAAATATCCAAAAAACCATTGTGAGAATGAGGTACCTCCCACTGCATCACTTTAATAATGACCTCTGATTCTCCTTTCAATCCCCGCCAAAAACCTCCTAAGCCGTAGCCAAACCAAGGTTTTTCTCCGATGGAAATTAAAACTTCACTCCATAAATCAGTACGGCCTGTCAGGGTCATATCCTTTCCCATCGAACTTAAAATTAGCTCAGCATTGTCTAAAAACAGGGTAATAATACTGCCTAAAGAAAATAAAATGGTCATAATAAAGGGAATAGACTTACTATAATTCCATCGTAGCGCTCTAAACAGCGGAATGAGCGCGATCAGCGTTGCCAAAATAATCAAAGATGATTTAGACGTGGATAGTAAGATGAGCAATATTCCTGAGGCGACTGCAAGCCACTTTAGAGATTGCTTGTTTTTCCGGTAGGGAGAAGTAAGAAAAAAGATTAATGTGCCTAGCGTTATAAATCGACCCATCGCGTTTTTATGGGTAAAAATACCTCGCCACGATCCGGCATGATTCAGATTCTCTTGATCGACTTCCAATCCCATACCCATAACACCATATTTTGGGAATAGTCCGCCAAATACAAAGCTACAAAGAATTGCAACACCAAAGGTTAATGCTAAGAGATGAATTTGCTCCCGCAGTCGATAGCGCGCCGCAAAAAATATTCCAAATAAAATTACGCGAATCAGATTAATATCTGACTTAAACGTTTCTCCTGGTGCAGATGACCAAGCAATAGATAGGAGGGCGAATCCTACGAGCAACCAGTAAATTTTTTCTTTAACGATCAGCGTAACAACAGACCGCCAGTAAATTACAATAAAAATAATTGTTAAAAAAGGTATTAAGTAGTAAAGTAGTTTCTCAATTGCTCCAATACCACCCACACCCTTTTCAAGAGCGGAATAAAGGCGTCGGAATAAAATAAGAATCCGACAACGACAAAAATTCTCTCAATGAGTTTAAACCACGGCATAAATATTGAGGGGTAAAATTCCGAGTAGTTTTCCCTTAAGAAGACAGTTTTTCGCGCAGTTGTTTTTCTCGACGATACTGAATCAGGACGATGCTCCAGAGACCTACTGCTAACAGTCCATCTGAAGCTAAACTGGCGATCGCAGCACCCTGCCAGCAATAAACAGGAATCAGCCAGAGATTGAGACTCACATTTAAGACTGCTACCGTAACCTGCATCGCACTGCGGAGGCTCTGAAATCCCGCACCTGTAAGACTGTCAGCCGCAAAATAATGCATAGATTTGAGTAAGGGGATCAAAGAAAGCCACTTGAGGGCATCCACAGTTCCAGCATATTCATTCCCAAAAACGATCTGGACAACAGGGGCACCCAGATATAATCCCAACCCTGCTACGATGCCATATCCTCCCGCGAAGGGTATTAAGCGTTTAGCAAATTGTAAAGCACCCCCTATTCCGCTAGCGCCATGTCGAAAGAACCTTGAATAGGCAGCACCTAACAAGGAGCGGACTGGAACGAAGCTCACATCAATGAGTCGATATGCTGCGGCATAGACCCCCGCATCACTGAGAGTGGCAAGACGGGTTAACATCGCTTTATCAATGTCGTTATAAATGGTTTGGGAGGACAAACTGATAGAAAAATAAAATCCTTCCTTCATCTCAGGTTTAAGCCGCCAGAGCGCGAGTTTGGGTCTCCCCAGCGATCGCTGTACCCATAGCACTGCAATGATTGCCGTTAAAGTCGTACCGATAACATATAAGATGGTCCACTGCATGACATCAGGTTTTGGGAAAAACTTGAGCAGAACAATCGCAGCAATGAGACGGCTGATATGGGGTAAGATATTGAGCTGAGCCGTTTTCTTCAGTTGCAAGACCGCTTGAAACGCCTGTCCAGAAACCTCAAGCAATCTGAGGCAGAAGAGATCTGCAAAAATTGCCATGCCCACGAGAGAGCCAGAAATTTCCTTGGGTAGGAAAACAGGATATAGAAGTAGGCAAACTAGGCCAAAGAAGAAGCCAGAAGTAAAAATTCTGAAAAGTGCATTGCCCCAATATTCACGAAACAAACTCTTATTCCTGGAAACAGCTTTTACGAGTAGGTTGCCACTACCTAGACTAGAAAAGGGTGCCAGAATAGCTACAAAAGAAGTTGCACCCACAAATGCACCATATTGATCTGGCCCTAAAACTCTGGCAATGATAATAAAATATGCTGCTTGCAGCCCCAAGCGAGAACCATTACTCAACAGGAGCCACAAAGTACTTTGAAGTAAGGAATCCTCCTTAGTAATAGATGAATCTAAAGTATGTTTTTGGCTTTTATAGAAATTCAATTGATAACCCCTCAATGGTTACTCGTGTGGTACATTATCAGAGCTATCGTGTGTTAGTACTATCCCATCATCGCTCGAAACACGCCTTGGCAGTGTTTTGATGGGTTGCGTCAAAACTGCGGAAGGTGAATTATAATCATGGGTATAGTGATAGTAACTATCCGGTTCTTTCTGAGTTTCTACTCCATTTATAACCAAACCAAGAACCTTAGATTCAACTTGTTTGAGTAATTCTTTAGCCACAGTTGCATCATTCGAATCAGCAACACCGGGTCGGACAACTAGCACAAGACCATCCGCGAGTTGTCCTAGTCCGCGAGATTCATTTGCAACCAGTAAAGGGGGTGTATCTACAATGACGTAATCATAGAGTTTTGCAAACTCTTGCATTAAGTCAGACATTCGTTTTGAATCCAGTAAAGCTCCTGGATTCGGAGGTGTCACACCTGCCGAGAGAACATGCAATCCTTCTTCAACTTTTTGAATCGCATTGATGGCTTGAGCCTGCCCTACTAATACTTCGCTTAAGCCTTTAGATTGATATAACTCCCAAATTTGATGTTGAATTGGACGACGCATGTCTGCGTCTATCAGAAGCACTTTAAATCCTTGCTGGACCATTGTTAGTGCAAGGTTAGCTGCAATAGTTGACTTGCCCTCTCCTGGAGAGCAGCTCGTAATTACGATCGTTTTCAAAACCTGATCGGATTTTAAGAATCGCAAGTTGGATTGCAACATTCGATAGGCTTCGCTAATGGGAGAAAAAGGATATTCTCTGAGCATTAGCGTTGGAACTGCTCGCTCCAGACCGGGGTGGGCGATCTCGGCTTCTGTAGAATTTTCTTCCAGCGATGGAATAATTCCAAGCAATGGGTATCGAAAGAGGTCTTTAGCTTCTCCAACTGTCTTAATGGATTTGTCTTGCAGTTCTAGCCAAACGATAACAACCATCCCCATCAATACTCCTAGGAGTAGTCCCAAAATCAGCTTGAGGATAATGGGTTTGAGTAGAATTTTCTCAGGCGGAACTGCAAATTCAATGACCTTTGCGTTCCCTTGACTCTGGTTGGCAGCAATGCGAACTTCTTGTAGTTTTTTCAAAAGCGAAGAATAGGTGGATTGTGCAGCATCCAACTGACGTTCGAGTTCGCGTTGCTTCTGTTCTAGTTTGGGCAAGGTAAGCACTCGTTTCTGATATTGCACTTTCTCAGTTTCCAAAGATTTAATCTGGGTTTTGAAAGAAGCATTATCAGCCGTGAGTTTCACCATCTCTTCTGCCAGTTGCTGCTGCATTCCCCGCATCTGAATCTGAGGATTGGCTGTATTGGTTACTCCACGAGAAATGTTAGCCGTTTGCGTTTGCGTGATGGATTGTAGGCGGTTAACTTTGCCCTCTAAATCAATGATTTTAGGATGGCGAGGTTGATACTGATCTCGAGCAATAGCCAGCTGAGTTTGTGCTTTCTGCAACTCGGTCAAAGTATCCTGCACCCCTGGATTTTGGCTGAGCGTACCAAAGGCTAAAGCATCCTTTGAATTAAGGCCCAATTGACGCCCCAGGGACTGAGTACGCGTTTCCGAACGACGTAATGCCGTTCGAGTATCGCCAATTTGCCGAGTGAGATCTGAAATTGCGGTCGCAACAGATTGCCTTTCCGAATTGAGATCGGAGATCAGATTGGTTTCCTTAAAATCTCGCAGAGCTTCTTCCGCTTTGCGCACCGCAGTCTGATTGTTTGGGATCTGTTGGGTAATAAATTGCGCGGTGAGTTCGGCTTGGGCGCGATCGTAATGGGCGATCGCCTGACTCAATTTGCCCTAGGCCTGGGCTGTTTTTCCCTGTTCGAGCAGGATTTCGCTCACAGTTGCTGTGGCGACGCTTTGCTGGTGCTGAGCCAGTTCTTGCTGGGCCAGTTCTAGGCTTTGATTGAGTAGATCTGCGGATTGATTGAGGCTACCCGCTAATCGATGCAACACCGCGAGACGTTGAAGCGCTTGACTCTCGAGAGATCTGAGGTTTGAGTTGTTCGGTGATTGCCGATTTGATTGCTGATTTGATTGCTGATTTGATTGCTGACTTGATTGCTGCTCAAATTTCTGACGTAATTGATCAACCGTACCGGTCAATTGTTTGAGCGCACGTGGATAAAAACCGAGTTGCTGTAGAGCTTGGGCTTGATTGAGTTGGCTGAGCAATTGCCCTGAATCGTCGGCGGAGCTTTGTAGGCAGTTTCTGCCGCGATCCAAGTTTTGAGCGCTGCGGCTGGGTCTTGACCCAATTGGAGACTACCTTGGGTCGTGAGAATGCGGGCGCGGAGGTGGGTTGTGGCGGCGATCGTCTGCTCCGGGCGTTGCTCTAGCCGGCCAAGCAGGGCAAGGCTTTGGGCGATCGCCCTTGCGGCTGGAGAGGGTTGGTGCGATCGCTGATAGGCTAGGGCCAGGTTGCTGAGGGTTTGAGCTTGGGCGGCCCAGTCTTGTTGATGTTCGTAGGCTTGGGCCGCTTGTCGCCAGCGTTGAGCTGCAGTGGCAAAATCACCTGAATCGAAGGATTGACGGCCTGCCTGGTCGTGCTGAATTGCTTGCGCTCGGCTGGTCTCAAAGGCATGGGTTTGTCTGCGTTCGATGTGCAGCGAATTTTGGGGTAGCATTGACCCGTTTGCCCCGATGGGAACGCTGGCAAAATGAGACTCAAGCTCAGGCTGAGCGCTGCGAGCCGTCGGTGGCGATCGCTACAAACCCAGCTCAATCGAGAAAACAAACGCTTACGGTTCATGGTGTAAAACTTGTACTGGGGACTGTACTGAAGCTTGTGCTGAAACTGGCTCTGGAGTTTCTACTGAATCAAAAAAACAGATCACCCTTGCACGTTGCCAGTGCATCACCACGGATTCTGCTCCCAGCAAGCGTATCCGCCCGTCCCGCAGTTTCTGCCAGTGGGAGGCTTCGGAGCTCGGGTGAGCCGCTTGCCGTGGAGGGTTATCGGCCAAATTCTCAACCGGCTCAGATGCCCCACGGGATTCCAGAACTGCTTCCTGGGGTGGCATCCCCAAATCGACTAGTGGGGTTTGTGCTTGCAACAGTCCCGCTACGGGCGGCAAGCCACCCCGACCACTTAGCCGCAAGCGAAGACGTCCTTGGGAGGTATCCGATCGACAATGCTCTCTGACTTCAATCGCTTGACGAGCACGAGCTTGAACAGACCGAGGATCACCTTGGGTATTGGCGATCGCACGAGCTTGGGGGTCTTGAATATCGCTAAAAACAGGCGTACTGTAGTTGCTTTGAAGATTGTTTTGAAGATTGTTTTGAAGGTTGTTTTGAAGGTTGTTTTGAATGGCATTCTGAAGATTGTTTTGAAAGTTGTTTTGAAAGTTGTTTTGAAAGTTGTTTTGAAAGTTGTTTTGGATGGCGTTCTGAAGGCTAGAAAGCCCATCTGTGAACGAGGCCACTGAACCTGGCCCAAACGCTCCCGGATCTGTCGGTTGGGCAGAAGGGGCGGGTGGAGTGGTCTCCGGGGAGAGGGTTGTAGCAGGGGTAAAGGTATGGCCGATTTCGCTGAGGCGGTTGCCGCGCTGGGGTGGACTACTTGGGATAAAGCCGCTGAGTTCGTCATAGCTTAGCAACAGATTGTTGCGAGGGCCAATCGCGATAATATCGGCGTCATCTCGAGCATCTGTCTTGAGCTCCTGAGCCACAATCGAAAGATAACCCCCCTCCGGCTGGCCAGCGCGAGTTTGAATCAAAGTACTTTGGTCGAGCTCCAGTCGCGTCTCTAGCTGGATGGCAAGATTACCGCCAAAGGCTGGAGTGTCGGTGGTAACGCTGCTCAGGCTGTTCAAGTTCAAATTTTCAGCGTTGATCTCGATGTTACCGGCAAAGCTGCTGCCCGCTGCCGCTCGCGTTAGAATTTGACTGGCTTCCTTTAATTCGATGCCCTGATCCGCTGTTAGATTAATATTGCCACCCAGGCCCAAGCTCTCCGTAGAAATGGTGCTGTTGGTAAGCGTCAGTTTTGTTGAACTGATGACTTGGACGCCATTTTCAGCTGTGTTGGTGCGGCTAGAAATGCTGCTATTGATCAGGGAAAAGTCGCGCGTCTCAATCTTGACCCCACCGCTTAGGCTTGCACCATTGGCCACTAAAGATGAACCCGAAATGCTGACATTCTCCAATGTATTAGAAGAACTGTATTCGAGCGAAATTTGATTGCCTGACATCTGTGCTTGGCCATCATTTCCGCCTAATCCTCCAAGAAAGAGGTGTTGCTGGGGGAGGAGAATTGTGCGATCTTCGATCGCCACGGGGCCGCCCATGAGGGCGATCGTCCCCCCCAGGTTGGGATTAAAGACCGGACTGGATGCATTCCCACTCAGTCTGATTGTCCCTGGTGAATTTCCAAAGTGAAAGGTATCTGGAGCGCCGCTAAACAGCACGTTGAGATCAGGCTGGTTCAACAAATTGAAACCAAATTGACCGAAACCCGTCTTGGTCACTTGATTGGCTGAAGTCCCCACAAAGGTTGCACCCACATCGAGCTGAGACTGAGGCCCAAAAATAATGCCTCCTGGACTGAGCAAAAACAGGCTGGCCCCATTGGTTTTGAGCTTGCCGTCGATGAATGCTGCCGTATTCAGCAGTGTATTCAGCCGACCAAAAATACGGCTGACATCAGGATCATGGGCAAAGGTCGCCTCTCGTCCTCCCAAAACATTAAACGATAAAAAACTGTGAAACAGATTATCGCCTTCACGAGTGCCACCGCTGATGGTGCAATGGCTCAGCAAGCAGGTGCCGGTGACCCTAGAGCCCAGCGTTCCGTCAGGGATAACCTGGGCGATCGCCGCAGTCCCCGACCACCACCCGATCGCGGCGGTTCGGATCAAGAGGTCTCGTGGGAGATTCCGGCCCAGGACAAACGCCACGATTTGCCGAGGCCAGTGGGTCGAAAGGGTTAACCGAGCAAAAACAATCATGGTTGAGTTGTGCCTTGGGCTCAAGCGCTCACGTTGTAGATGTTGTGGTTGGACAGATCCCCCCACGGATTACCCCTCTATTGGTAGGATTCCCGAAAAAGCGCCTAGAGGCGCAGGCCAGCGGTCGGTCAGCGATCGGTTAGCGATCGGTTAGTGGTCGATTCGCGGTTGCGGAGGGCGATCGCCAAACGTTGAATGCCCTGGATAATCTCCCCCTCCTCCAATTCTGCATAACCCAAGATAAACGTCGGTGCCTCTGGCATGTCGGTTTGATAATGAGGGCGAGCATCGACCAGGCCGATACCTGCGGCCCGAGCACAGGCTAGAATGTTGTCAGCATCGAGTTGAAAAAACAACTGAATCATGATGTGTAGACCGGCTGCCTCACCGAAGATGCGGACGCGATCGCCCAGATGCTCTTGCAATGCTGTGAGCAATGCTCGCTGGCGTCCGGCATAACAAAGGCGCATGCGACGAATGTGGCGATCGAGGTGACCTTCGCGGATAAAGTCTGCAAGGACGGCTTGGTCGAGGCGAGAGCTGTGGCGATCGCTCGACCAGCGAGCCTGCCCAAAAATCTCAATTAGGGTTTGA
>JAAURS010000320.1 GCA_012032135.1 Acaryochloridaceae cyanobacterium RU_4_10
TTGCGCTCCTTGCCCGAATAGTCTGCACCCCAAGAACGAGCTTTTTAGTTTGAGGGCGTTTGGAACGTGGGCAAAGCAGCAGCCCTTCCTCAACCTGTTGGTAAACTTCTAGCGCTTCAGCCAGGAATAGTTCGCAGGCTTGACGATCGATGGATGAATTGAAAGCCATTGGGATTCTAAGTCGTCTCTTCCTGATGAGTAAGGGCAGAAAGCTGGGCCACTGTATCAGAAAGAGCGATCGCTTGTTCTGTGGCTTGATTGGCACGGGATGCAACTTCCAGAATCATCTGGTTGGCCGTTGTTGAAGCGTTGGATTGAGATTGGGCAGAGTGTAACATCGATTCAATCCACCCCTGTAGCTGGGTATTAGCCTCAACGATACGGGCAAAAATTTCTTCCCCTTGTTCCACCCGTTGCAAGCCAACTTGCATCTGCTGTGCGCTTTCCTGAATGGTGCCACTAGTGGCCAATAACTGAGTCTGGATGGTCTGGCTGATGGTAGCAAGATCGGCGGTTTTGGTATCGAGCTGACGGGCCAACTCCAACACCTTTTCGCCGATGCTGGCAAATTCTTGGGCAGAGTCTCCCCGACGGGTCGCTTCCAAGGCCGCATTCATGGCTTGGAGTTTCATTTGAGAAGCCAGTTGGGTCAGTTGCCCAGAGACAGCCGCTACTTTCTGGACGGGATCGCTGAGATGGTGTAATTGTTGCGCTGCGATCGCCCCATTGGTTTGTAGGGTTGCAATACATTGGCCTAAGGTTCCGATGGCGGCAGTCCCTTGAGTCAGCATGGCCTGGGTTGGTTGTTGCTGAGCATTTTGTTGGGTTAGGGCAGATAAAATACCTTGGGTCTCCGTTGCAAGGGTTTTCAGGTGTTGGTACGCAACGGTAACGCTTTCCATTTGTTGCATCATCTCCGTTGACAGTGCTTGTACCGAAGGCTGACTGGTTTGGAGCCATTTGGAGACTTCCTGTTGCAAGACTGCAATCTGTTGGCGCTGACCCACAGAGGAAGATTCAGCCACCTGATACGCTTGTTCGACTTGGTCTAAAACCCTGGTATGTTCCAGCGCAAAACCAACTTGGGTTGCAATTTGGGAAAATAGATCGATTTCAGAGGGTCGCCAGTCCCGAGGTCCAGAACACTGATGGGCAATCAACAAACCAAACAAGTGACCGTTGTTCAGAATGGGTGCAACTAAATTGGCCTGAATTTTCAACCGCTCCATCAACGCCCTATGATCGGAATGAAATCCTGCTTCAGATACGTTACGGGTTGGAACCACACGACCCGTAAGATATTCCGCCCGAAGGCTTTCTGGAATACAAGCGTCTGCAATTTTGAAATCCAGGGCGTGGGGCCAACCGGGCAAGACGGATTCTGCCGCAATCCATCCGCCCCAATCAGATTGGAAGTTATAGACCACCACGCGATCGGCCCGGATAAACTTGCGGACTTGTTCTACCGTCGTTTTGAGAATATCTTCCTCGTTGAGGTATTCGCGGATATGTCGAGAAATTTCAATTAAAACTTGAGATTGCTCTACTCTGGTATCAACCTGGGCCAGTACTCTGGCATGGTCCAAGGCAAATCCAACCTGAGTTGCTAATTGAGCAAATAAATCAATTTCTGATTGTTGCCAATTGCGGGGCCTAGAACATTCATGGGCAATCAGCAATGCAAAAAGGTGGTCATCCTTGAGAATGGGCGCAACCAAATTCGCTTTCACTGCAAAAGGTTCTAATTGCTTCAGGTGACAAGCTGTCATCCCAGCTTCATAGATATTAGGAGTGGCTTGAACTCGCCCTCCTTGATACTGCTCCACATACCCCTCAGCAAAGCAAGGGTCTTTAATCTTGGCCCACAATGCCTTAGGAAATCCTGGAACCACGGATTCAGCCACGACAGTACCGTACCAGTTGGGGTCAAAGCTATAGACCACCACGCGATCGGTGGCTAGGATTTTGCGAATTTCTTCGACGGTCGTTTTGAGGATATCTTCTTCATTAAGGGAAGCGCGAATGCGTCGTGCCAGCTCGATAAAAATATGAGACTGGGTTGCTTTGGAGTCAATTTGTTCTAGCAATCTAGAATGCTCCAGCGCAAAGCCCACCTGAGCGGATAATTGCGTAAATAAATCGATATCGGTCTGCTGCCAAAAGCGAGGGCCAGAACATTGATTGGCAATCATCAACCCAAAGAGCCGATCGTCTTTCACAATGGGTGCAATCAGATTGGCCTTCACTGCAAATCTTTCTAAAAGGCCGATGTGACAGTCGTTGAGTCCGGCGTTATGAATATCGTCAATTACTCTGACGCGGCCATTGCGGTATTGTTCGAGGTAGTCTGCTAAACAGGGGTCTGCAAGGGTCGTCCATAACATTTTAGGCCAGCCAGGGGCCACAGACTCTTCTACGATGGTTCCATCTTCCGCAGAATCAAACCGGAAAAAGGCCACGCGATCGCTCCGAAAGACTTTGCGGATTTCCTCAGCCGCAACGCGCAACACTTCCTCTTCTGAAAGGGATTCCCGCAGGCGACGGGTAATATTGATGACAATGCGGGCGCGTTCGGCTTCAGCTTCTTGATTGGCTAGTAGCTGGGGGAATTGCTCTGCCACAAGCTGTAAGTTAGTTTCAAGTGCAACGAGTTCGTCTTTGCCTTCCACGCGGGTACGAGGCGCAACATCCTCCCGACGCAAACGATTGACCAGGGTATTGGACGTATTGGATGCCTTCAGTATGGGCCGAAGGGAGCGACGGACTAACAATGCCGCGATTCCCCCCGAAGCGATTGCCAATCCTGCGGCTCCCAACCCTAAATTGGAACTATACTGCTGAACTTCTGTGGCGGCGACAGATTTATTGGAGCTTGGTTTGAAAGACTGTCCCCAGCCGTAAAGAATAAAACCCACAATCAATAGAGGTATTGCGGAAAAGGCGATTGCCGCTAAAGTGACTTTGGTAGAAAGTCCCCAGCTTTCAGCTTGTCGAAGTGCCTGCGCAGGAATTTCTGCAAGTTTTTCAGGTTTAGGATCGGCATTCCTTTTCTGTCTGTTCTCCAAAAAGCGGTCTACCTTTGAAATCTCTCTGGCGTCTGGTTTTAAGGGGGCAATCGGAGGGGTTGAGTTTGATTCAGGGCCTGAAGACTGATTCATTGCGATCGCCTATTTCGATAAGAGTTCTGGGGGTCTGTCGGTCGTTGAGCATCAGTTTTCTAACACTGTAGCGCTCCTTATGCCCCAAACTTCAAAAAAATTCATACTGTCTGCAACCGTTCCATCAAGGCAACAAAACCCAATCGCCACCAACCACAAACCCCTAACTCAGAACCTTGTCGGTTTAAAACATTCATACAGCAGGTGGGCAAATGTCCCATCGGTGCTGTGAGGTCAAAGGTCAGTTCCGCATAATTCAACCAATGGCGATCTCGGCACCAACCCACTTGTTCTGCAAAGGTGTGCCAAAGGGCAAAATCAAAGGTTGCCGTTCCGCCTAAGGCTTGATAGCACTGATGCTGCACTCGCAAACCAAATCGACCTTGACTGTAAGTCACCCACAAGTCATCTAAGGCCAATAAATCTAAGGGGGATAGAGCCTCAATGGCTGTGAGACTGAGAGCACCTTCCTCTGTCCGATGAGTCATCTCCAGCAACAATCGCCAGGTTTCACTGTCTGCGTCTTGATAGCGGTGCTCTGCTAACAAACCTTCGAGATAGGCATAATCTGGTCCTGTACGGGTCTGAAACGATGCATGAGAGGGATTAGGAAGACTATTTTGAGATATTGCGAGGTCTTCTAACACCTCCTGAGCTGATGCATAGCGATGTTTCAAATCGGTCTGGAGCAGTCGCTCAAACACCGCCCTAAACTTGGGGCTTAAGGACTGGGCGTGAGGCTGCCAGCACCACTGCTGAGACTCGTTGAATAAGGGGTCAATACCTCGATCGTCGGGAAAGCACCCCGTCAACAAGCGAAAACACGTTAACCCCAAACTAAAGAGATCGCTGGCCGGATAGGCTTGACCTTGCATTTGTTCTGGTGAAGCATAGCCAGGCGTTGCGGTTCTGGGCGTGCGTCGATCGAAGAGCTGAGTATAGGACTGATGAGAACTCCCAAAATCTATTAATACAAGGGTTCCATCAGATTTACAGACAATATTGCTGGGCTTAATATCTCGGTGAATGACCTGATGGTTGTGAATGAATTGCAGCACGGGCAATAATGACTTCAACATCTGCTCGATATCGTCTTCATCAAATCTGCCGCGCTGGCGGAACGATTGCAGTAGGTTCAAGCCTTGGATATATTCTTGGACAATATAAAGACGTCCATCCTGTTCTAAAAAAGCCATCAGATCTGGGATTTGCGGGTGATGGCCTAAATCCCTGAGCAAGACGGCTTCTTGTCTGAACAAGTCAACGGCTTTTTGGTGAGTGGGATCGTCTTGCTGTTGGGGCAAAAATTGCTTGATGACGCAAGGGGTATTGAGACGATGTTCGTCAATGGCTTTGAAGGTAGAGGAAAATCCTCCAGAGCCAATGGTATGGGCTGCTCTGTAACGTCCTGCCAACTGCAAGGCGGACCCGCAACGCTGACAACTATCCAGGCTTCCTGGATTTGACGCTAAACAGGTTGGGTTAAAACATTGACTGGGATTCAGGCGAATCACGTTATTGCTTTCAATCCATTCGCCTGATTTGATACTGCCATTGAGCCGAAAGGGCATTTGGGCCATACCGATCGTTTCACCTAAAAGCAGCCTGCCTCACCCAATCATACGGGATCGATCGGAGTTGTGTCTGTTTGCTGTGCAACCATTTCCATCTCAATGGGCGTCTTTCTGATAGGCCAAATAGACGGACTCTAAGAATAGATCGGGGGCCATGTCAAAGGGGAGTTGGGCAATTGACAATACCGCTTTGACCTGACGGGCCAACCGTCGGCTGGTCTCTTCCCTTGCCTCACTATGCATCAGCGATCGCCGCTTGAGATATTCTCGGACCACGGCAAAGTCATCGGGTAGCATTTTTGAAAAATCTGCAATTGGCAATAATTGCTCCGCAGCTTCCTGTGCTCCCGGAGAAAGGAAAAATCATCTGTTGTAACGGGCTGTTCCTGTTGCACTACAACAGTAGACGCTGCCCAATCTCCA
>JAAURS010000321.1 GCA_012032135.1 Acaryochloridaceae cyanobacterium RU_4_10
ACAAAGCAGAACGACACCGGGATGAAGGCCGAAAACTCACCCTTCGACTCTACGATGTCAGTGGCATTGATATGGACCGTGATATGGACCGTCAAACGCCCCAGAGCGTCAATCAATTCGATTGCAACGATCGAGACCAAGACTTACATATTCCGATTCCCGTAGACAACCGAGAATATATTGCTGAATTGGGCTACCTCTACCCCAACGGTCGCTGGTTAAAGTTAGCTCGTTCGGCTCCGGTGAAGGTTCCAGCCTGCGAACCCGCTGGCGAGGGGATGAAGCTTCCTGACATTGGGGCTGGAATTGGGACTGGGATTGGGACCATGGGTGCGGCGATCGCAGGGGGAGCCGCAGCCGTTGCAGGTGGCGCTGCGGCAATGGTAAGTGGCGCTGCGGCCAGCGGGACTGAAGCAGTTGCCGATCTGGGGGAAAAAGCTAAATCAATGCTGGATGGAGAGCGCACCGCATTACGCGCACCGCAAGAGGAGCGCACCGCATTGCGCGAAACACCTCAGGAACAAACGCTATTGCGGGACCCCCCTCAAGAACAAACTGTTTTACGGGAAACGCATCAGGATCGAATGATTTTGGTCCCGCGCAATGGGCAAGAAGCCTACGCTTATTGGGAAGTTTCTGAAGCCCATAAAGCAACGCTGAGACAGCAAGGGGGAGAAAATTTAACGCTCAGAGTGTACGACGCCGAACACCTAGAGAACGACCATCCGTTTTCAACCGATCTCCAATCCTACGAATGCGACGAACAAGCTCAAGATTGTCATGTCGTCATTCCCATCAGCGATCGCGCTTATGTGGCAGACCTAGGCTACATCGCTCAGAACGGTGAGTGGCTCAGATTAGCGCGATCGTTACCCGTACACATCTCTTCAGAGCCATGAGCCATCCCTATTTTCTTGTTTTTACAGGAGTTATTGAGCCATGCCCACTATTCCTTCTCACTGGCGTAAAGCCCTTATTCCTCTTTTACTGTGTGTCTTTTTAACAGTCACGGCGTGTAGCAAAGCCCCCTCCCCCTACGCAAAAGTTCAACAAGAAACCAGTCGCAGAGGTGCTCCCGCCGCTGTAGTGAAGTCCTCAGAACAAGGCGCAACGTTCAACCAATTTTTTCCCGTTGCAAAGGGCTATGACGTTATTCCTGCCCAAGAGAAAAAGGGATTTGCGGAGTATAAAGTGACTCAAGAGGGTAAAACCCTTGCCATGCTGTCCATCAGCGATACCCTCAATGTTCCTGGGTCGGCTGCCAAATATCAATCCAGCACCAGTAAAGTGGGTAACTATCCCTCCGTCGAACAAGGAACCACCGCAACGGGGATTTTGGTAAATGGCCGCTATCAGGTCAAAGTCTTGTCCCGCGACCCTGCCTTTGTTCAAGCAGATCGGGTGGCTTGGCTCCAAAAATTTGATTTGCAAGGACTGGCAAAATTGAAGGGCGCACCTACCACAGCTTCTGCCAAACTGCCCGTCGCTCCTGCGCCCAAAGCACCCATGCTCCCCTCCCCACAACCCCGTTTGGTTCCGCAACCTGCCGTCTGATCCTTGGAGAATGAACATGAATCAATTTAAGACTTTAGGGTTACTCAGTCTCCTTAGTGGATTGTTGGTTGCGATCGGCTATGGCCTAGGCGGATCCAGTGGCGCGCTCATTGGGCTGGCGATTGCGGCCATTTCAAACTTGGTGTCTTGGTACCAATCCGACAAAATTGCGCTAGCGGCCTACCGTGCCCAGCCTCTCAGCGAAATGGAAGCACCTGACCTGTTCAAAATGGTTCAGAAAATCAGCGATCGCGCTGAAATCCCCATGCCGCAGATTTTTGTGGTGCCCAGTCCCGCAGCCAATGCCTTTGCTACGGGACGAGATCCGGCCCATGCTGCTGTTGCGGTCACGGAGGGAATTGTTAACCTCCTGGCCCCTGATGAGCTGGAGGCAGTGATTGCCCATGAACTGAGCCATGTAAAAACCGCGACACCCTCACCCAGGCTGTTGCGGCCACCATCGCTGGGGCAATTTCATACCTGGCACAAATTCTGCAATACAGTCTGTGGTTCAGTGGCGGTTCCCGCGACGAACGTCAGGGTGGCGGCAACCCCTTAGGAATGTTGCTGGCCATCTTTCTGGCCCCTTTAGCCGCCACCGTCATCCAAATGGGTATTTCTCGGACTAGGGAATTTGCCGCCGATACGGGTTCTGCCCAGTTGACGGGACATCCTCGAGCCTTAATCAGTGCGCTACAAAAACTGGAAGCAGGGGCACAGGAAGTTTCTTTAGGGGGTAACCCAGCCTTTTCGCCTTTGTTGATTATCAATGGTGGACCCGGACAATTCTTGGCAAATTTGTTTGCCACCCATCCATCAACAGAAGCCCGAATTGAAAATTTGCTCAAACTGGAGCAAGGTTAAGAGTCTATTGAAGGGGGATTGCAAGCTACATCACTAAATCTCATTATCCAGGAGACGATTTTTATGCTTAATATTCTTGCTTGGATTGTTTTAGGTCTCATCGCAGGGGCGATCGCCAAATTGATCTATCCCGGAGAGCAAGGCGGTGGCTTCTTTAAGACCATGATTTTGGGGGTTGTAGGAGCTTTCATTGGTGGAACGCTCCATGGTCTGATCACAACTGGAAAGTTTGCTTTAGCCTCTGCGGGGTTAAACTTCATCGGCATTGTGATTGCCGTAGTTGGAGCTATCATTGCCATTTTCCTGTGGGAATTGATTACCCGTCAGTCAGCTTAGATTTCACTTAGGGCTACTGGTGTACGGAACCATTGGGCAAGATGGTTCCCACCAGGATGGCCCCCGTCAATTTGACCATCAATCGATCTGCCGTGCCCATTTTGGCCCCCGTCAGGTTGGCATGGCTGAGGTCTGCACCACTGAGGTCTGCACCCACCAAATTCACCTCTCGCAGGTCCGCATGGCTTAAATTAGCCCCTAGAAGATTGGCTCGAAATAAGTTGGCTTTGAAGAGAATTGCATTAGATAAATCAATATTGTGCAGAAACGAATCTTGAAGATTTGCTTCCGTTAAATCCGCATGACTGAGATTGCGTCCTGCCAAATCCTTCTCCCGCAAATCTGCACCCCTGAGGTCAACTTGACTCCAATCCTTTGAATTGGGCCTTTGATGGGTAGATTGGGGCGGACGCGGCGGTGGTGAGGGATTGGATGGCGGTGTATAGGCAGATTGGGTTTTAGTCGAAGCCGCAGGAGGTGGTTTGGGTTGTGCGCTGGCTTTAGATTGAGTGTAAGACTTGGCCTGAGTGTAGGACTTGGTTTGAGTGTAAGACTTGGCCTGAGTGTAGGACTTGGTCTGAGTGTAAGTTTTAGGGGGTGTAGAGGGCTTAGATTGAGGGGGAGGTGCGCTCGCCGAGCTTTTGGTTGACTGCGCGTTGCCATTGCTGTGGTGGTGCGCTCGCAATTCTGCTCGCGCCGCATTAATCTCCTGAAGTTTCAGTAGTGCCTTTTGATGGAGCCGCTCGTTGTCCCTTGGGATGCGATCGGGGTGCCAAATAAAAACCAGATCCTTATAAGCCTGGTTAATCTCTGCCCAAGACGCGCCAGGCTGAAGGTCTAATACCCGGTAGTAATGCTCTAAATGGGTCATGCTTGATATTATGTCCCATTAACCCTCTACTCGCCTAAACCTTCTCAACCTTGTAAAGCTTCCCATCGTGCTTGGAGGTCGGCAATCGTAAATAACGCGTTGAACCTCAGCCCAAGGTCTGCATAGGTTTTGGCTCCCCCCTGCTCCCGATCCACCAAGGCCAAAATAGAATCGACGGTATAACCCGCATCCTGAAGCCGCAACACCGCTTTTAGCGCAGACTGTCCCGTTGTCACCACATCTTCAATCACAACAATGGAACTGCCGGACGGGAACTCAGGTCCCTCAATATATGCCTGGGTACCGTGGCCTTTAGCCTCCTTACGAATAATCAAGGCCGGAAGAGGCCGACCTTCATACACCGAAACCACACTGATGGCACTCACCATCGGATCTGCACCTAAAGTTAACCCTGCCACGCCTGCCACCTCAGGGGGCAACTCCGCTAACATCAAACGGCCGATCGCCACAGCACCCATCGGATCTAGGGTTACCAACTTACCATTGATGTAATAAGAACTTTTTTGACCTGAAGACAGCGTAAAGTCACCGACTTTATACGCCTTGGTGCAAAGTAAATCCAACAAAACCTGTTTGACCTCAGGCAAACTCGCTGTTGTCAGATTGAAGGGAATAGATGGGGTCATTATTGTGAAGCAATGAAGGTTGGACCGACCTATCTTTGAAAATGTCTTATCCGTTTGGTGAAATGGGTAAGATAGGATCTATCAGATTAACTTAAAGGATGTCATATATGTCTTTCAAACGGGCAAGACGGCCATTTTTTTGGGGGTTGCTTTCCGTAGGGGTGCTAGTTTGCGTTCCTGTCGTTGCCCAAGAACCTCAAAAAGATAATGCCCCCCTCAAACAGTACAGTGTGGGAGAAGCCGTCGACCGGGTCTCTGGAACCGACAAGTTTTGGACAGATGCTTCTATTGGCAATGACGCCATCGATTTGTTTTTTATTAAGCGGGCCGAAGCGCGTGTCGCTAAGCGATCGCAAGATTTTGAGACTGTCTATAAAGACATCATGAAACAACAAACCGAAGACCAACCCATGATGCGGACCCAAGATCTTCCCAACCAATACGGTACCTCTCTGCTAGAAATGCAGAAATAGTGTTGAAGTTGGTTCCTTTTATCCAAAAGGCTCTTAAAAACTTAAGGATAAAACAAAAATCCAGGGTGCAGGAGTTGAACCTGCCTAGCGCGAATTATGAGTTCGCTGCCTCAACCGCTCGGCCAACCCTGGTCGGTGCGGATTTTTTGTGTCTTTGAATCCAATCGATGCACTTCAGACTTTCCCAATCCATTAGCTCATCATATCTGTTATAGTCCAAATTTAGCGAAGCTCAATGTTACTGAACCAGTAATACCAAATCTACTTGTCATGGCTACACCATACAGACTCCCCCTAAATCCCCCTTAAAAAGGGGGGAATGGCCTTAGTCCCCCTTTTTAAGGGGGGTCAGGGGGGATCTATCTGTAGTACTATTTTTCA
>JAAURS010000322.1 GCA_012032135.1 Acaryochloridaceae cyanobacterium RU_4_10
CCTGGCTGAACGGCACCCTGATCCCCTTTCTGAAATTAGCCTGCGAACTCGATACCATGCAGGCATTGTTTGTTCACGTTCGCTTTTTACATCAGTTATTTTTTCTTTGACGGGGAACGGATCGAGCAAATCTGGCGATCGGACAAACGGTCTGAAATCGCGGAAGCCACCAAAAAGCTGCTGGGAGTAGAAAGCATTGACCGTGCCCTAAAGCATCTAAACCAGGCGCGCAGAACCCTAGAGGAAGAGCTAGGCGGCATTGGGGATGCAGAGACTAAACAGTTGCTAGCTCAAAAGAAACAATCCGAACAAGACGTAGAGCAAATTCACGCCCGTCTGTTGGAAATTGACCAAGAATTGAGCGCCCAGGTGCAGCTAAAGCAACAATATGCTCAAAAGCTGCTGGAATTAAGTGAAGTAGAGCAATTTCAGCGTCAGCGAGATCTGCTGCAAGAACAGGAGCGGGAACTGCGTGATCGCCTTCAGGAGTGCAAGAAAACCCTGAAGCGGGCCATTTCGACCCGTGGCTATACGGTCTTTTTACCACCCATTGCCGAGCAGTTTCGGGCCATTATCAAAGAACGAGAGCAGCGGGGCGAGCTTCCAGCGGACATCAAGCAAACCTTTGTCGAAGATCTGTTGGATCGGCAGCGCTGTATCTGCGGAGCCGAACTCCATGAGGGCACAACCCATCGGGAGGCGGTGAAGGCATGGCTCCAAAAAGCGGGACTGGCTGAAGTGGAAGCAGCAACCTACCGAGTCGATGCTCAAGTCAATGAGCTTGAACGTCAGACGGAAGACTTTTGGCGTGAGGTGGATCAAGCCCAAGCCACCATTCTACAAACCAAGCAGCGACTGGCCCAGATTGACCGAGAACTAGATGCCATCAGCGAACAACTGCGCCAAAGTCCACGGGAAGACATTCGACTATTGCAGCAGCGCCTAGATGCGGTGGAGCAGAAGGTGGAGAGCCTAACGCTAGAGAAGGGTCAATGTCAGGAAAAGCAAGCGCGACGAGAGGCTGATGTCAAGCAGTTTGCCAAGCAGATTAAGGATCGCAAGCTTAACCAAGGCAAACAGCGTCTAGCTCAGCGACGGATTGATGCGGCTCAAGATGCGATCGAGCGGCTCAGGCAGCTCAAGGCCAATCAGGATGTTTTGTTCCGCGAACAGCTAGAGGAGCAAATTGCCAAACTCTACGCTGAAATTTCGTTTAAGCCTTACCTGCCGCGCCTGAGCGACAAATATGAACTGATTCTTGTAGAAGATGTAGAGGGGCAAGACTCTATTGTGGGTGCATCTACGGGCGAAAATCAGATTCTGAGCTTGGCATTTATTGGCAGCATTATTGAGCGGGTGCGGGAGTGGAGTCAGGCGGGGCTGGTGATGGGTCCTGACAGCAGCACGTTCCCGATCGTGATGGATTCGCCCTTTGGCAGTTTGGACGAGATTTATCGGCGGCAGGTGGCTAAGCTGCTACCTGCGTTAGCGGATCAGGTGATTGTGATGGCCACCCAAACTCAATGGCGCGGAGAGGTGGAAGAGGAGATGCTGTCGCGCATTGGGAAGGTGTATGTGTTGACTTACAATTCGCCTAAACCGGACTTGGAAACCGATGACATTGACTGTTTTGGGCAGCGTTATCCTTTAGTTAGACAAAGTCCGAATGAGTTCGAGTACACCGAGATTTTGGAGGTGAGTCGGAATGGTTAGTGCCCCTTCGGTTCCACAAATTTATTGACCGAGACATGGGTTCCCACAACTTGGGCAGCTTTCTTGAGCTGGCTGACAACCCAAGTCATGAACAGAGGAGGTTTTATTTCGATCACGGTTACGCGAGGATAGAAGCGATGCCCATTGGGTCGGGCCACAGTCAGGACAATACAATCCTTTCGCAGGTTGTCAGTCTTTATGCAACGGTAAAAAATATCAGAATTAAGGGGTTTACCAATGGCAGTTTCAGAAAACCAGAGCTACAGGAATGTCAGCCAGATTTAGCGTTTTACACGGGTGCGGAATTCACGTTTCCACCCAAAACGAGCGCACCTGTTGATGTGACTCAATATGGGCCGCCTAATTTAGTTATTGAGATATCAGCGTCTTCTCTGAATGATGATTTAGGCCAGAAACGTTTGCTTTACGAGCGTTTGGGGGTTCAAGAATATTGGGTTGTGGATGTTGGGAACAGCAAGGTCATCGCCTTTGAGGTTTCTGAGGGTCGCAGCGGTCAAATTCGCGAATCCAGGGTTTTGTCAGGGTTGTTGATAGATGTGGTGGAAGAGGCGCTACGTCGGGGACAAACGGAGGATGACGGGACGGTAAACCGCTGGCTGTTACAAACCTTTACACCTTCCGCATAAAGATTTTCCCATTTGAGCCGAGAGGAGATTGAGGCGATGTTAGGGCTAAGCGAGTTGAAAAATACACGGGTTTATCAAGAGGTTGTGGAGGAAGGGCGTCAGGAGGGACGCCAGGAAATCCAAAAAGAACTTGTTGCTGCGGTTTTAAGCAACAGGTTTAATGATTTAGATCAGGGTTTGCTGAAGGTGGTTGAGTCTTTAGCAGACAAGCCACCTTCTGAGTTTATACCTTCACTGTTGACGGATTCCCGCGATGTGTTGATTGAAAAGTTTGGTCGTTGATTACCTTGATGGCAAGGTAAAAAATATGATTCAATTCTAGAGAATGTAAGAGATGGCAAGGTTTTCAGGAAAATATCCTCAATTTTTAGTGACGTGAGGGGATTTTTTCGGGTATTCTTGTTTTTCAGGTAAGGTGTTTGTTTGGGCAATATTTAGGCTTTTGCTGGTTTGTTGTGGAGCAAGGGGTTGGCATGGCGGACGCTAGGGTTAAGATTGCGAAGGATAAGGCTGAGTTGGTGAAGGCGCTGAAGGATGGGAGCGATATGAATGGGCCTTTTCAGACTTATGCAGAAGTAATTGCCTTTGCAGCAATTTTAGGATTTCATCAAAGTAAGCGTCTCCCACTCACAGAGATTTCAATTAAGGATCCAGATCAAGTTCCACAAGATCAATTCAAGAACAGACAAATTATTGATTTAATTGCATTAAATGAAACTCGCGATCCTAAAATTTTGCTAGACAATGAAGATCGCGATCGACAACGCATAGAAATTTTTCAAGAGTATGCCAATGGTGGATTTGAGATTTTAAGTCAAAAATTTATAGGATCTATAGATTACCTAGATCAAATTTTATTACTATTGAATACTGAGAAACATAATTTGTAAATCGAGAAACTCAAAATATGGATTTCATTAAATTTTACAATGATATCTGAAGAAAAACATAATAATACAAGCTATATAAATTATGAGCTGCTAATATATTACAGCAATAAATTTCAAAGACTTAGGGTAGATAGGTCACATGGCATGGCTCCTCATAAGCCAATCTTGCTATTGTCTGTTATTCAACTTATAGATTCAAATAATCTACAAGAAAACAAAATTTATTTAGAAAAAGAATTAATCGACAGATTTCAAGAAAATTGGTGCTATTTAGGCTCGGAAAAGCATCGCTCAGAAACATTTCGTCCTTTTTTTTATCTTCGAGGCGATGGGTTCTGGCATCATATCCCTAATCCAGGTTTCAGAAAGGTTGTCACATCAAAAATTAAATTATCAAACTTTGTTGAAGTTAAACAAGCTATTAAGTACGCTTATATAGATGATGCGTTATTTGAACTACTAAGAAATTCTATTTCAAGAGATAGTCTTACTAAAATATTGGTGGCCAGATGGTTCAAGCATAAACAAGATCGATATGAAAGTCTCACGAAAGATTTTAGATCGAGGGTGAAGCAATGTCAAAAGATCTAAGCCACTATATCAGACAAATTCACAAACTTCGAGTCAATAAAGTTGGTGGTCAAGCTCCTTATCAACCTCTCTTACTTTTGTCTCTTATTGAATTGGTAGAACAGGATATTGTCATAGATAATTGCTTCGCGATTTCTCCCGAACTCATCTCAATTTTTATAAAGTATCGCGATCGCCTGAGTAACGGCTATTATCAGGCAGATTTAGCACAGCCTTTTTATCACATGAGTAAAAAAGATGATGCATTCTGGCATTTAGAACCCAAGCCTGGGCATGAAGAAGTTTTGCGATCTGGAGGTAGACTTAATACGCTTAAAAAGCTTAAAGACAATGTTTTATATGGCTATTTTGATCTTGAACTATTTGAGATTCTTCAAAATAGAATCTATCGCACAACATTGATTAGCACAATAATTGATCAGTGGTTTCCAGGTGAATTTGAAAAAGTTAAAGAGCTTTTGCAAATACATTCGTTTGAACAGCTCCGCTTAAGACTTAAAGAAAGTGGAGGAGCAATTTATTCTGTTGAGGATGTGAAGGACGAACTTGTTAATGAAGTTCGTGATGCAGCTTTTCGTAAAAATCTTCTTATTCTCTATGACCAACGTTGCACATTCTGCAAGCTGAGGATAGTGAGCATGTTTGGTGAAAATATTGTTGATGGTGCACACATCAAACCATTCTCAAAATTTAGAGACGATCATTATACTAACGGCTTAGCCCTTTGTAAGAATCACCACTGGGCTTTCGATCGTGGTTGGTTTGGAATTGACCAAGATTATCAAGTTATTGTGCCTCATAATCGCTTTACGGAAGAACCACCAGAAGCAAGTATGTCAATGTACAATTTTCATGGAGAACGTATTTCTCTCCCAATTCAAGAAGATGCTTATCCGAGCCAAGAAGCTTTAAGGTGGCATAGAGAAGCTTGGAAAATTGTCTAAATTTCTCTCCTCACAAATTCAATGTCTCACTACCGCGAAGCCACAGGCCAAATCTTCCGCGACCCTCGCCCCGGAGCCGAACAAAGCCTACTAGGCGGCGACGAATGGAGCGTCCTCGAAGACATTTGCAACAGCGACCCTATGCACCTAGTAGTCCACCAAAGGAACTCTGCCTAGTTCAAGGATGTAAGAACAGGGTATAAGTTTTCTAGCTTAATACGTGCATCTGTACTTAAAAAGCACCAATTTACGGTGGCTTTTTGGTCATTACGC
>JAAURS010000323.1 GCA_012032135.1 Acaryochloridaceae cyanobacterium RU_4_10
GTTCAAGACCCTGGCGATTTTTCGAGTTTTGATTGATGAGGAAGCGGCGACCTAGACTAAATCTCGGTTTTTCAACCAGGGGGATATCGGTCTACCGCTCTCCTTTTAAGATACAAGGGGGATCCACAAGAGTGTAGAGTCATATTCAAAACTTTTCAGACATCCTCTAAGGACTTCTTCAAGCTAAAAAGTACTGTTGTCAAAAGCAAAGCCTCCATACTTCTATACGGAGGCTTTGCTGTGAGGTGGTTTCTAACGGGTCGATCGCTGGAAGGGGTGCCTTTTAAGTTCGGGAATCCCCTTAAACTCCGCACCTAGAGGATGCGTTTGCTTCTGTGGCGTATCTACCTGAACCAAAAATGCGCGCTGAACCGATTGACCTTGTTCGTTTTGAGCCGTGAGGGTAATTTGAGACAAATTTTTGGTCGCCTTTAATATCCTAGAAGCACTCGCTGGCACATCGCCCAACGGTTCGAGTTTGACCTTGACATCATCCCCCTGGACCTGCCAGTTGAGATTCATCACTTGCCCTGATTTCAGGAAAAAAGAGGGATTAGTCTGCGAACTCACACCATTGAGAGTGAAGGCCAAGATTTTGGGTACAGATGCCTTCACCTGAACTCGAACGGGTTTGGAGGGCGATGCTTGTTGACCGTTCTTAGAAATAGGTTGAAGACTAATGGCATAGTCGCCAGGTTTAGCTGGGAGTCCTAGATTCACGTTTGAGCAAGTCAAGGTCTCGTTGATGGGAGGCTTACAGTGCTTTGTTAGCGCGGGGGGAATCTGCTGTTTAAAGTCGTAAATCTTGAGAGGTATAGGGGTACCTCCTTTGAACTGGCCCATCACCTGAAGCTGGTCAAGTTGGCTAAAATTATTGAGTTTCCAACCCAGAGTCAGAAGTTTCCCTTTTTGGATTTGGGACTGTTTAGAGACAAGGCTCACAACTTGCGGGAGTGGTTTGGGTTGAATTTCAACGTTCAGTTGTTGCTGAATACTCCGATCCGTTGATTTTGGCTTAATCTGGAGTTGAAAGGTGTACTTCCCTGGCAGGCGAGCACCCGTATCGATATTGGTACAGGTTAGATAGCGATCGCGCATCTGGCAAAAACGACTGAGTTCGGTCGGCAATCCTTTGCGAAAATCATAGGATTGCGGTTTGCTTGCAGTTTGGTCTTTAGTTGAGGCGATCGTAAGCTGCTCGACCTGTTCCGCATTCTCAACGTTCCAGCTCAAACGTACTCTATCCCCCTCTATATACTTACTGCTATCCGTCTTGAATTCTCCTACAACGGGAGGAGGTGAGGGTTTGAAGAACGCGAACCAAATCAAAAAGCCGATTCCAGACAGAGTACCTATGCCTGCTAGTAGTAATAGCAGAAGCTGCCACCAAGGACGGGCTTTCAAGACTAGCAGTCCCGTCGGCAACTTTTCGGGTGTCGGGAGTGATTGCAAATCTTGGAGATCCACTTGAAAAGGTAGCTCTAAACCATTCCCAAACAGGGGACGCCGCCACCATTTGCGCTGGGGATGGACTTCTAGACTAATATCTGTGGTTTCGTCAATGAGCAGACGGACAGAAGACGGATCGCAAATATAGTTGCACCACTCCCGTTCATCTCGGCTATGAGCACCTACAGCGACTTCTCGGATCGAATTTCCATGATTGGTCAGTTTGAGCCGATACTGGCCGGGACGGTAGCTGACTTTCCCGAGAATGGTCTCCAATTCGACACCTAGTTGTAGTTTTGGTTTGACTTCCACATACACCAGATTGAGTAAAACCAGTTCCGGCGTGTTGTCAGACAAAAGCTGTAGGGTAGGAGAGTAGAGCCCTGCTGGCATATCCATTGGGTAATGGAATTTAACAATGATGTCGCTCTGAGCGTCAGGATTTAGCTCTAGGCCATCGGCGTCAGACAGTATTCCTAGCTCTCTAAGATCGGTGCGAGGATATTGAACGGTATACCAGTTTTCATTCAGGTCGGGACAATTGAGACGGAAGCGATCGACTCGTCTTGTGCGGTTATGAACCTTGACCAACAATTGTTGGGTTTGACTGGGCTGAACCCATAAGGGGGATTCTGGGCTAGTTGTTGGACTGAGGGAAAAGGATGGTGCTTCAAATTGGACAACGGGTTGCTCCTTGAGCGTAACTTCAAGTTGGCCTGGATATTGAAGGGGGGTATCTTCTGGATAATGTTCGGGTGCATCTATAACGACTGTGTAGGGATAGCTTCCTGGTAAAGCATCTCTAGGAAGATCGAAGGGTAGGCTTATTTCGCAACCTTGATAGGGATCGAGAGCTACCCGTTTTTTGCAGGTGGACACCATTCTTCGGGCGTTGGAGCAATCGGCTCAATAAACACATCAATGGCTGCTCCGCGATCGCCTTGATTAATCAGGCTGACGTGGAGGGTGACGATTTCTCCTGGAGAACTCTCTAGATGGGAGGGAGGGGTGAGAATCGCTTTAAGGGGAGTAAGAGTATCGATCGTGTTCATAGCTTCTTTAATATCGGAAATGGGTCTTATTCATCTGGATTAAATCGATGGAGACGGACTTGAGCGTCATCAGATCCGCTGGCGATCCAAATTCCCTGGTTGTTGGTAATCAAGTCTAAAGAAGTGACCCGATTGGGGAGTGTAGCAATTCGCTTCGGTTTTTGGGCCGGGTCTAGGGTGGTTTTGGCGGTCAGGGACCATGCTGTAATCTGCCCGTCATCGCCTGCACTCACCAACCATCGTCGATCGGGGGTAAAGAGGATCTTGCGAACTGACGTTTCGGAAACCTTCCATCTAGACCGTTGCGCGCAGCCGATCTGTGGCAGCCGATCGGTGACTGGCTGCTTTGATGGGGTTATTTTGTTGCATTTGTCTAAGTCCCAGAAGGTGACATATCCATCAGAATCGGCTGCTGCCAAGATGGGAGCATTTGGTGCAAAGTTCACAGACCAGAAGAAGTCATTATCTCCACGATTTTGAGTCGGATTTGATAGTTTCAGTTGCTGGGGAGAAGGTTTGGATTTGGAGACATCCCACAGCACTAACCGCTTAAACTGTCCGGCACTAACCAGTGTTTTTTCATCCGGGCTGAGGGCTAAGGACCAAGCTTGAAAGGTAAAACGATCGGGGAGTGTCAAGACTTTCACAGGTTTTGATTCAAAGCGAATGTCCCTTGGCCTTTGCCAACTCCGAATGGTTCCACTGCCATAACTGCTATACAGAGTGAGCGAGTTACGGGTAAACAATAAGTCCAAATTGCGATCGCTGGTCCGATCCTTCGGGTCGCGGAGGGTGTATAGCGGCTTGCCCGTGTTAATATCCCAGGACTGAATGGTTCCATTCTCTAGACCCGCAAACACTTGGTTGTTTTGGACTGGAATCAAGGCCAAAGACCGAATCGCTTGTTGCGTAACGGCTAGAAGTCCCTTGGTAGAGCTAGGTTGAATAGAGGTACAGGTTTTGGCTAATGCCCCTTTGCTTAATGCTCCTTGAGGGTTGAGATCTCCACTCTCGGTCACGCCCCAGCTACGAGCCGAACAGTCGTCTGAAGCACTGACAACGAGCGGAGATCTGCCGCTCGTGCCGCTGAGTTTTACGGCATTGACCCCAGCCATATGGGAGACGGGGATGGGTCTAAACACCACCGCAGCGATCGCTGAAATCAATGCAAGCAACAACCACAGAGGGATGATAGGAAAAACCTTTAAGAACAAAATTTGAGTTGCCGGATCGCTACTTCCCAATCTGGGATCTGAAAGCCAGGGCTTTACCTCAAAATTCAGTTTGCGCGACCATCCAATCCAAGGACGGCGGGGGGAAATGTTGAGGTTTACAGGTGTGATTTCACCTAAGGGTAGGTCTGCTTGTTCGGGATCGATTTGAATTTTGCATCGCTGAGCGTCTGCACCTCGCACTTCCAAATCGACGGTTTGTAAAAGATTACTATTGTTCTTGAACATCAGTTGAAAGGAAGCATCCCGCGATCGCCAATTGGGCAACCAAGGTCTTTTGGCTGGAATGCTTTGCTGTTGAGGCTGTGCTTCAAACTGTATGAACCCAACGGGTAGGATCTCTAAAATTCCTTCCGCCTCAATGGTAGAACCCTCTCGATTTTTAGCCTCAATGACAAAGGGGTAGTCGCGGCTGGGAACCCGATCGGCACTGGGGGGCTGACATTGAAAGTTTGCCGTTGTTTCGCTGTAGGCAGGAACGGCTATGCGTCGCTCAGCACTCCCCACTAGCCAAGTCGCCTCTAGTTCTTTACACTGCAAACGCACTTCTGAGGGTTGCGCTCCCAAGTTTTTAACGGTGACTGGAATCTCAACAATATTACGGGGATAGGCTTGGAGCCGTTTTACAGGTAGTCCCACACGCAGTAAGTCTGATTCGCCACTGGGTTCTAACGTCAACCGCAGCATTAAGCGCCGTTCTTCTGAGAGTTGGGGCGAGGATACCCGAACCATCAAATTGACAGTCCCAACAAAATCTGGAATGGGTGTGTGTAAAATTTCAACCCGAAAATCGGTACGATCTCCAGGGGACTTAGCGGTAGAGACATCCGGTGAGAGGTGATACCAGTTGGCCTGCTCGCTGGCCCCTGCGGCAAGGATTTCTAACTGAAATGAAGCAAAGCGATCGCTACGATTTGTCACCGAAACGCCAAAAGAGACCGATGGTCCTCCCGGACGAAAGACCAGGCTTTGCGTGGTTAGACTAGCATCAATAAGCGAACTGGCAATCATAGTCAATATAGATATAGTTTTCTGCTTGCCTTTTATTGAATGACAACCTGAATATAAAAAGATCCGACTTCTGTCTACTCTGCTCCCAACAATTGTGAGTAGAGGCGAACAGCCGTTCGCCCCTACAGAAGCAGTTTGAAAAGTTCTGGATGTATCTCTGTACTCTCGTAGATCACCCTAAATCCCCCTTAAAAAGGGGGACTTTGAGTTAATTCCCCCCTTTTAAGGGGGGTTAGGGGGGATCGAATGCAGGGATGATCTAATTTTTCGACTTTTCAAA
>JAAURS010000324.1 GCA_012032135.1 Acaryochloridaceae cyanobacterium RU_4_10
TGACGCGCAGAATTTGCTGTTCACGCAATTGGTTAGTCATCATCAACGGCCTGAAATACACTATTGTCATTCCTGACAGCCTATTTCAGCGATGCCTAAACTGTGGCGAAAAATTCATGACACTAACTCATGGTCGCTCCTCATCTCGAACTGATTGTAAGGTAGTATTGGTGGGTTCTATAGTTTTCGTTGGTGTTTGCGACTCCTGCTTTACTTCTGGGTTATCTGAAGAGGCGATCGCTATAATAGAGTATGCCTGAATTCTGAACGCGATCGGGCACTGATGTTATGGCAGCGAATGCAATGACAACACTAACCTTCCCTCTGACAATAGATTTTAGCTCTTCGACAATCTTTAAGTTGCTTGGTGGGGGCGATCGCTCTCCTGATAAGGAAGTTAGAACTCTTCCCACACAGCTCTCGGGCGAAACCGTTTTGCCGGAATTCACGCTTCAGGTTGATAGGTTTGCCGATGAATAATCAGTGCGTCTAGCAGGGCAAGAGCTGGAATCGGACCGTGCAGGATAATATGGTAGATAACTGTGCGATCTTGAAGCTAGAGTCAGTTAGCAAAAGTAGGTAATCGTGCCAATCTCAATCCAGTTTCTTCTGATAGTTGTTACAACATTCTACCAAACGATCGCTAGTGGGACAGAAAATCGACAACCACCCCCTGGTCAATTGATTGATGTAGGTCAATGTAAGTTACATTTTTATGTTGCAGGAGAAGCTAGCCCAACTATCATCCTAGACCATAGCTTAGGAGGAGTAGAGGGCTATTTTCTGATTGAGGAATTATCAAAATTAGCACGAGTATTTATCTGCGATCGAGCTGGGTATGGATGGAGCGATTGCAGTCCGTATCCTCGAAACAGCCAACAAATTGTGAAGGAGTTAGACACTCTACTGGTTCGAGCGGGAATCGAACCCCCCTACATCTTAGTAGGCAACTCGTTTGGCAGCTACAATGTGCGGCTGTACGCTCATTTGTTTCCTCAAAAAGTTGTGGGTATTGTACTCACAGATGGGCTTCACGAGACAGGAATGCTCGAGATGTCCTTTTTGTTAAAAGCTTTAAAGCTCTTCTTTATCTCCGGTTTCGCGATGTCTGTTCTAGGCTCAATGTTGGGGATTGTCCGTCTACTAAAAGTTTTTGGAATGTTTGAGTTATTAAAGCCCGAACTAAATCGCTTTCCCCAAGAGTCTCGTGACTGGGTAAAACGTTCTTTTTGTCGTCCCAAACACTGGCTGACGATGGGTCGAGAGATGATGAATTTAGACAAAAGTGCGCGTCAGGTTAGTATCGCCAAACATTTTGGTACGATGCCTATCGTTAGCATTAAAGCCAGTTCATTCTTCAAGCCTTCTTTTTGGACTCTCTTTATTCCTCTAAAAAGTGCCAATCACCTGCGGGAAAAAATGCACGTAGAGTTGTGTAATTTATCGACCGATTGTCTTCAAATGGAGGCAAGTAAAAGTGGTCATTTTGTATGGATAGATCGACCCGATGTTATTATAGATGCCGTGAAAATTATACTCGACAAAATCAATGCTCTTCACTAATATTCATTGGAGAGTTGACAGCAGAAGCACTTGCTGATTTTGCGATCGTAATCTTAACTAGCAGTGTAGCTTTAACTCGGCCAAGCCCAGATACTGAACCCCCTCCGGTGAAATATTAAAACGACAGGGATAAACTTCCAGCCCAGCCTCAACCGCATCGCGCAGCAGTTTTCCATAGGTAGGGTCTGCACTATCTCCGGGGGCAAACTCCGTACAGTCCCCCCGATTAATGAAATACAGCATACAAACCCTAGCCTCCGGCAACATCCCCTTCAATTCCCTAATGTGTTTTTGGCCGCGCGTCGTAACAGTGTCTGGAAACAAAGCCCGTTTCCCATTACACCATGTGGTGCTTTTAACCTCCACATAAATGGGTTTAGACGTTCCTTCCAGAACAAAATCCACTCGGCTCTTCTCTTGGCCATAACAGACTTCGCAGCGAATCGTGTCGTAAATACCTAGTTCGGGTAGTAACCGATTCTCTAAAAAGAGCTTGGTGACCTGATTGGGCATGGCAGTATTGACTCCCACCCAGGTAGGAGCATTGTCATACACCTCAATCAATTCCCAGGTATAGGCCAATTTGCGCTTAGGATTGGTGCTCAGGGAAACTCGAACTGGACTGCCCACAGTTGAAATGCTCGTCATTGGACCTGTATTGGGACAATGAGCTGTAATGATGTCGCCGCTGTCTAGTTCGATATCAGCAAAAAGCGCTTGTATCGTTTGAGTAAAGTGCCCTGAAGGAGTGGTGGATATCGATAGAGAAAGTCCGTCGTGACGTGCGATTTATTCAATATTTGTTCCGCCCGTTCGCCAACGAATGAACAATTTCTCAACCTCAATCCAAACGAAAATCAACGCACTAGCGCCAATGCAAACCCCAAGCTCGGGCATGGAAAGGGCATGGGTGCCAAAAAAGTTTTGTAAGGGTTCTAGATAAATTAACACCAACTGCAAAATAGAGGTCACCACCACCGAACCCAGTAGGTAGGGATTGGAGAAGGGATTCAATTGAATAAAGAGTTTTGAACTCGATCGGATGGCTAAAGCATGACCCATTTGCGCCAAACAGAGCGTTGTAAATACCATTGTTTTCCAACGCTCTGGGTCTAAACCGCCCTCTGTGTGTTTAGGGGTATAGTCATAGGCCCACACCATCAATCCAATCGAGACGATCGCCAAAACCAAGCCAATCCGAATCATATACAGCCCCAGCCCCCGCGCAAAAATGTTTTCATTGGGGTCTTTGGGCGGTTGCTGCATTGCGATCGCCCGTCCGGGTTCAACGGCTAGGGCCAACGCAGGCAATCCATCTGTGACTAGGTTCATCCACAGAATTTGGAGCGGAGAGAGCGGAACTCCTCCCAATCCCAGTAAAGGTGCGGCGGCAATGGTAATTACTTCGCCAATGTTACTGCCCAGGATGTACCGGATAAACCGCCGAATATTGGAATACACTACTCGGCCTTCTTCCACCGCCGAGACAATCGTGGCAAAGTTATCGTCTAGAAGCACCATGTCACTGGCTTCTTTGCTCACATCGGTTCCGGTGATGCCCATAGCCACACCAATATCGGATTGTTTGAGGGCAGGGGCATCATTGACGCCATCCCCCGTCATCGCCACCACATGGCCTTGATGTTGCAACGCCTGAACAATCCGCAGCTTATGTTCTGGAGACACCCGTGCATACACGTTCACGTCAGCCACAGAACCTTCCAAGTCAGCCTTGCTCATCGCTTGTAACTGTTGCCCCGTCAAACAACGATCGCCCACGTTGGCAATCCCCAAGTCCTGGGCGATCGCTTGGGCTGTCAGTTGATGGTCCCCCGTAATCATGACCGGACGAATTCCCGCCTCTCGACACTTAGCAACAGCAGTGCGGACTTCAGGACGGGGTGCATCTAACATCCCAACCAGACCCACCCAGGTCAACCCTTGCTCGGATCGATCTTCTGAACGTTCTCCAGGCAACTCATTGAGGGATTTTTGGGCAAACCCTAGGACTCGCAATCCTTGACTGGCCAATCGATTGTTTTCATCTAGAATGCGTTGGCGCAGTTCCGGCGTTAAGGCTTGGGTCTGACGACCGTTTTGAACATGAGTACAGCGCTCTAAAGTCAATTCTGGAGATCCCTTGGTAAACATTTGCCAGGATGAGGCATTTTCTTTGTCTTGGACAATCACACTCATCCGTTTGCGTTCAGAGGAGAAGGGAAATTCCCCAACCCGAGGAAACTTGAACTCCTGTTCGTCTTTTTGCAAACCAGCCTTTCCAGCTACAACCAACAGAGAACCCTCGGTTGGGTCGCCTAAAATAGTCCACTCTCCCTGTTCCTTTTGTAAAACCGAATCATTGCAAAGCACACAGGCCATCATCAGCGATCGCAGCTCCGGTCGATCTCCAGGTAACACCGAACCATCAGTATTCAGGAATTCACCCTCAGGACTATAGCCTTCTCCACTAACCCGCAGGGTATCATTCAGGGTATTGACCGCCTGAACCACCATTTTGTTTTGGGTCAAGGTTCCCGTCTTATCGGAGCAAATCGTGGTAACCGACCCCAAGGTTTCCACCGCAAACAATTTACGGATGAGTGCATTGCGCTTGACCATCCGCTGAGTTCCTAAGGCCAAGGTCACGGTAATCACGGCAGGCAACCCCTCGGGCACCACCGCCACCGCCATACTCAAAGACACTTCAACCAATTGCGCAAATAACGAGCGATCGTAAAGGGTCCCGCCTACAATCACGATCGCCACTAAAACCAGAGACCCAGTCACCAAAGCATTCCCCAACTGGGTCATGCGGTTTTGTAGGGGAGTCGGTTCTGCTTCAACGGATTGCAGCGCTGATGCAATTTTGCCCAACTCCGTCTGCATTCCCGTTCCAGTAACCAATACCGTGCCTCGTCCCTGAACCACTTCCGTCCCAGAAAAGACTAAGTTAATGCGATCTCCCAACGGAGCATCTTCTGGTAAGAGGATCGGGGCTTCTTTCTCTGCTGCATGGGCTTCCCCGGTGAGGGCGGCTTCGCGGACTTGAAGGTTGGATTCTTCTAAAATGCGTCCATCGGCAGGGACCTTAACCCCTGCTTCCAGCAGAATAATATCGCCTGGAACCAGCTCCTTCGCGTCAATTTCCAGGGGGTTTCCATCCCGCAACACCCGAACCTTTGAAGAGGCTAAGGTCTTTAGTGCTGCTAATGCTTTTTCTGCACCGCTCTCTTGCACATACCCCAGAATGCCATTGAGCAAGACCACTGCAAAAATTGCTACAGCATCCTTTGGGAATACAAATTGCCCAGACGACATCCCTGCGTGAATATCCAAACCTGCTGAAATAATGGCCACCGCAATCAGCATCAAGAGCATGATGTTCTTGAACTGATCGATCAAAATATCGAAGGAGGACCGTCCG
>JAAURS010000325.1 GCA_012032135.1 Acaryochloridaceae cyanobacterium RU_4_10
GTAATGACCAAAAAGCCACCGTAAATTGGTGCTTTTTAAGTACAGATGCACGTATTAAGCTAGAAAACTTATACCCTGTTCTTACATCCTTGAACTAGGCAGAGTTCCTTTGGTGGACTACTAGTATTCAAAATCATGGGTAAGAAGCTGTAACAATGGAAGAACAGCTCTAGTGCCTGAATTTGGGATTCGGTGGATTTAATGTGGGAGCAAAGTCTGTGAGGGTTGGCATTGTGGGCTGTGGGGTGGTAGGGGCTACGATCGCCTATCGTCTCAGCAAAATTCCAGGGATGGAAGTACTCGTCTATGACGGACGCAAACCCGATCGACTGGATGCGACGGGTGCTGCACTGGGGGTCTTGATGGCGGTGAGTTGTGCCAAGTTGAAAGGCAGACATATCAAACTTCGTCTAGAGAGCTTGACGCTGTTTGAAGAACTGATTCCAGAGTTGGTCGAACGGACTGGGATTGATATTGCGTATAACCGTCAAGGAATTTTACAGGTGTTTTTTGATCGGGCAGAACTCGATCGCTGGTACACCACGCAAGCCGTGCGTCAAAGCAAAGGATTTCGGCTGGAGATTTGGTCCGACGTGCAATTGCTAGAACGGTTTCCCGAATTGGCCTCAGCTCGTTCCCTTGAAGGGAATGAATCCGTTGTGGGGGCGGTGTTTTCTCCCCAGGATCGGCAGCTCAACCCAGCCGTGTTGACTCAAGCTTTAGTGCAAGGTGCAGTCCAAAATGGAGCGAAATTTCATTTCAACACCCCAGTGTCAGGATTTCGATCGCGGGGTTTAGATAACCACCATCAAGTCACGCATTTGTGTACGTCTCAAAATGATGTGCCTGTAGATTGGATTGTAGTTGCCGCAGGGTTAGGTTCTATGCCCTTAACCCAGACTTTAAACCAACCGATCCCGATCTTTCCGGTCTTAGGCCAAGCGCTTCATTTGCGATGCCCTAAACCCATTCGACCCGATAGCCCCGTGATAACAGAAGGGGATGTTCATCTAGTGCCGCTGAACGATCGCGAAGTGTGGGTGGGGGCAACGGTCGAGTATCCACAGTCTGAGACCGATGTTTCGATCAACCCCAATCCTGAGGACTTGGAGCGAGTTAGGTTGAGGGCGATCGCTCTTTACCCGCCGCTGGTTGGGGCTGAGGTCATTCGTACCTGGCAGGGTTTGCGCCCCAGACCGCACGAACGGGCCGCGCCCGTCATCGAACAGTTGCCAGGTTATCAGAATGTTTCGATCGCAGCGGGGCATTATCGTAATGGGGTTTTATTGGCCCCAGTCACGGCAGAAAGGATTCTGACTTTTCTCCAGACCACACTGTAAACTTTTAAGAGTGCTAACTCGAAATTTTTTAAAGGAATCCTCAGGCTATGCCTTTTCCAAGAACTAGCGGAATTCTGCTGCATCCGACAAGTTTCCCTGGTCCCTACGGAATCGGCGATTTGGGCAATCGGGCTCGTCAATTTATTGATTTTTTGGCTCAAAGCGGTCAACAGATTTGGCAGATTTTGCCCCTAGGCCCTACGGGTTTTGGAAATTCTCCCTACATGTGTTTTTCGGCAATGGCTGGCAATCCGCTGCTGATTAGTTTGGACGATTTAGTCGAACAAGGCTTCCTCAACGCTTCAGATCTGTGTGGATGTCCTGACTTTGACCCCGATTTTGTTGAATTCGATCGGTGATGGCCTGGAAAATGCCTCTGCTCAAAAAGGCCAGTCTTGGGTTTAAAGAACGTGCTTCATCCGCCGTGCGATCGCAGTTTGATGCATTCTGTCAGGCCAAAGCCCATTGGTTGGAAGACTATACGCTGTTTATGGCCCTTCTGGACTCCCAGCCTGGGGATATGTGGACTGAATGGCCCACTGAGTTGCGCGATCGCCACTCCGACGCATTAGCTCAGGCCAGACTGGAACTAGCAGAACAAATTGGCGACCAGAAATTCTTGCAATTTGAATTTTTCCGCCAATGGAAAGCCCTCAAGGACTACGCCAACACAAATGATATTCAGGTTTTTGGCGATATTCCGATTTATGTCTCTCAAAACAGTGCGGATGTGTGGGCCAATCCAACTCTGTTTCAACTGGATGAAAATAAAGAGCCTATCTGTGTGGCAGGGGTTCCACCGGACTATTTTGCAGAGACAGGACAGCGCTGGGGCAATCCACTTTATGACTGGGATGCGTTAGAAAAGACTGACTTTGCGTGGTGGATCGCGCGATTTCGGGAATGTTTGGACTTAGTTGACTTGATGCGGCTGGATCACTTTCGAGCGTTTGATACCTATTGGTCTGTTCCCGCAGAGGAGGAAACGGCTGAGAATGGAACGTGGATCGAAGGTCCCAAGGATAAATTTTTTATTGCCGTACGGGACGCTTTGGGGAGTTTACCCATCATTGCCGAGGATTTAGGAGATATCGGTCCCTCTGTGCTTGAATTGCGGCATCGGTTTGGATTTCCAGGCATGAAAATTCTGCATTTTGCCTTTGGCAGCGATGCAAACAATCCGTTCTTACCCTTTCACATCGCGCCCAATAGCGTCGTTTATACGGGTACCCACGATAACGACACGACGATTGGCTGGCATGACTCAGCTTCAGATTACGAACGCGATCGCTTTCATCAATACCTGGGCTGTTCGGGAGCGGACGGGGTGGCGTGGGATATGATTCGGTTGGCGATGAGTTCCGTGGCCAATCAAGCCATTGTGCCCCTTCAGGATGTGTGCAGTCTGGGTACCAATGCTCGGATGAATCTGCCGGGGACTTCTGAAGGAAACTGGCGCTGGCGGTATCGAGCAGAAGCATTGGGCACGGAGTATCGCGATCGTCTCCGCAACATGGCCCTCATCTATGGGCGCTATGAGCCTAAGCCCCCCAAACCCGAGGAATCGGAATCGGATGGCCAATCGGATCGATCGGAATGATTGCAACTCGATCCGCATTGTTTTCATCTGTCCAGATAAAGCAAATCTGAATCAGAGCCGCTTTAATTTATAGCGGCCTGAATATTTACCATTACAATCAGATACTTTGTATTTACCAGTCATTAAATCACCTGTGGGCGACAGGTCTCCAATCATAGATCCTTCGCCTGCGCAGCTATCATTAAAAATCAATTTGCCAACGAATTGTGAACCCTGCACAGCCCCCTGTAGCACCGCCTCTCTGTCCGTTCCAGTGACAAGGGTTCCAGCGACCTGATTGCCCTTTTGAGTAAGGTTCAAAGTTCCTTTGATGGGAATCCCCAAACTAGCCCAAAAAGGTAATGTATATTTCCCTGAAAATGTCCCGCCAAAATTTGCATACTGACCAGTCGCAAGTTTGGGATCTTCCTGATTTGTAAAAGTAAACAGATCCTTACTATCTAGACGATACGTGCCAGATGGAGTAGGGACGCGCTTAGGAGATCGAAACCGAGGTGCGGGGTCAGAACCGTTTGGACCATAACGATTAGGGCTAATTTGTTCGGGTTTTTGGTAGTTGATGGCAGGAGGAGCGGGGAAATTATAAGGACTGGTAGCAGGACTGTAAGCTCCCCCCATCTGAGCATTTGCAACTTTGGGAAAACCTGCTGAAAAGCCTGTTACAACTGTTGCTACTGTTAAAGTAAAATAGTGTTTGGATAGTAACATATTTAACTTTTTGACTCCTACAGCGATGGGTCTCATTAGCTCATTCCTTTCGATACACCAGAATGTAACGCGTGATCAACTGTTTTAAACATTTTTCTATCATGTTTAGGTGAATGAATTTCCAGCTAATCATACTAATTAGGTGTTTCCATGGAAATCCATTTCTTTTTTAAGCTTTGAATCTCAATTGCACAAAGCAAGGCAAACTCTGGGTTCGAAACGATCGCCCCTTATTGATATTTAGACTTCAGTTCAAGTGCAGCACAAAAGCTATTGAGGCTATTTAATAAAGCATTGTAGTAGGAATAAGCATCATCGCGTTCGTTTTGAAGATGAGAATACAAAGCTAGTTCTGGCTCTGAGACTAGAGGCTCCTTCGGAATATCCAAACCTGCTTCGGTTAAGCGGACGGATGCGATCGCGATTAATAGTGACCCAATTGTCTTATTTCTACCCTGAAGAAGATCTTCCAGTCCAGGTAAGACCACCTCCGATCCTGGCAATTCATTTATCTCCATTATTGCTCCCTCCCTGATATACGTTCACAACGCTCAATAAATTGTTCAATCTTATTTCTCAGGAGGTTAATTTTGGGATAGGAGATTTTCGATACGCAAGAAAATTAACCCGTAATGTCAATGGTGCCAATCATTCCTGCTTCAGCATGGCCTGGAACTGTGCAGCGTAGTTCATAGGTTCCAGCGCGTGCGGGGATGAAAACCCAATCTGCTTTGGTGCCGGAGCGCAGTTCTAATTCGTGAATTGCGCCTTTGACTTCTACATTGCCAGCATCCACTTTTTGGGACCAGATAGCGTCCGCAAAGTCTTTGGCCGTGAAGTAATGTTTGAGGGGACTAGGATTGCTGAGGACCAACTTATAGCGTTTCCCGGCCTTAAACTGAAGACGATCGGGCACAAACTTGAGGTCCCCTGCTTCAGTGCCCAGACTGATGGTAATTTCCGTGGGCGGTTGTTTGGCTAAAGGTACGGCGGCAACCGCAAGTCCCGATCCCAAACCCCAAATAGCCAACAGCACTAGGACAATACAGCTCGTTCTGAATACAAATGCCTGCCATCGATGCAACTGAATCACCACGATCTCACCCCTTTTTAGACAGTGTTGCAAAAATCATACAGCCCCAAAAAGACAAACCCCGCGATCGCCCAAGCCAACTGATGTTTCTTAAAAGCTGCCACACTGTCCCATCGGCGGCTTTTCCAGGCCCATTCATTTCCCTTGACAGCGGAAAGCAAAGCATAAAAGACAGTAATTCCAACTCCCCATTGAGGAATCAGACATAAAATCCAAATCCAGAACCCCCCCCCAGACCCGATT
>JAAURS010000326.1 GCA_012032135.1 Acaryochloridaceae cyanobacterium RU_4_10
TCGCGGCCAGGGCGATCGAGTTTGTTGACGAAGGTGAAGATGGGTAGCGCTCGGAGTTGACAAACTTCAAATAGTTTGCGGGTTTGGGGCTCTAGCCCTTTAGCGGCATCAATCAGCATCACCGCATTGTCCGCAGCCGCTAAGGTTCGATAGGTGTCTTCGCTGAAATCTTGGTGGCCGGGGGTATCCAGGAGGTTGATTTGGGCTCCGTTGTAGTCAAATTGAAGGACCGTAGAGGTAATAGAAATACCCCGTTGTTGTTCCATTTCCATCCAGTCGGAGGTGGCGTGACGTTGGGCGCGACGCGCTTTGACAGCTCCTGCTTCATGAATGGCTCCACCGTAAAGCAACAGTTTTTCTGTGAGGGTGGTTTTCCCTGCATCTGGGTGAGAAATAATGGCGAAATTACGTCGATGCTCAACGGCTTGGGCAATTTCTGTTTGCAGTTCGGTAGACATTTCGTCCGCAGGGGCTTTTTGAAACAACAGATCGAGTTTTCATTATAGATGCGGGACCTGTGGTTCTGAAAGGTTTAGGTTTTCAGCACCTGCGACTCAGCACATTACCCCATCACCTGAATGACTGGGCCTTTCCCAGGCAAACTCCCAGCACTCAAACTCAGCGATGAACCCCCTTTCCGAATGCTATTTCCTGCCATGACCTTCAAGAAATTATCCACCGGATCTAGGTCGCAAACAGAAGGATTTGCGGCCCCAGTTCGGTAGTGGGTGGGAATCACTAAGCGGGGTTGAAGGAGCGCGATCGCAGCTTTTGCTTCTTCAGCGGTATAGGTTTCATCACCCCCGCCCACTGGAATAAACACCACATCCGGCGAGCCCATCAAAATCTTTTGTTCGATGCTGATGGGAGATGCAATTCCCCCCAGATGCAATAACTTGAGACCGCCCTGTTTCCATTGCCAAGCTACATTAGTTCCAAAGCGGAAACCATTCACGCGATCGTGGAGCGTGCGAATCCCTTGAAACTGAAGTCCGTTGGTTTTGTAGGGACCTGCTTCAAACAACAGCTTAGGTTTCCCTGGTAACCCTTCCACCACCCCTTCATCCAACTGGCGACTGCTAATGATCACCAAATCCGCAGAGACCTTTGGCGCAGAATATTTAGCGGTGCAGCCAATGGGACGAAACGGGTTGACCAAAACCCTGACACCACTGCCGCTAATCAAAAAACAGGTATGGCCCAAAGATTGAATGGATAAAGATCCGGCAGCATCCGCCCCAGACGTTTGCCAGTGACCCACTAAGCTGGTGCCAAGACTGGCAATCAGGCCACCTTGTACATAGCGTAAAAACTGCCGCCGTCTGATGTTCATGCCTATTCCTTATATTGCAAATCACAAACATGCTGGAACGTGATCGCCATCCACACACAAAATAGCGGCGGACCGAAATCTAGTGTAAGTGTACCTGCGAACGGCACTTTGAGGGAGTCCCTTTCCAAAAGACTCCCAGACTGATTCACAGTTCCCTGGGGTTGCTTTGTGCTTAAACTGCGATCGCCAACTGAGTCAGGAAATTTTGGAGGAGTGGTTTGCCAGACTCAGTCAAAATGCTTTCAGGATGAAACTGAACCCCCTGAATATGAGGATAGTGGCGATGCCGTACACCCATAATGATGTTGTCTGCTGTCCAAGCGGTAATCTCCAATACCTCAGGACAGGTGGACCGTTCCACGATCAAACTGTGGTAACGAGTGGCCGTAAATGGGTTATCCAAATTTTCAAATACCCCCACATTGGCATGAAAAATGGGCGATGTTTTCCCGTGCATCAGTTCTGGGGCTGCAATCACCTTGCCGCCAAACACTTGCCCAATACTCTGATGCCCCAAACAGACGCCCAAAATAGGCACCGTCGGTCCCAGATCTCGAATGACATCCAGAGAAATTCCAGCATCTTCAGGCCGACCTGGTCCCGGCGAAATCACAATGGCATCGGGGGGCTAGCGATCGAATCTCGTCAATCGAAATTCGATCGTTGCGGTAGACCTGCAAATCTGAGGCTACAGAAAACCGTTGGCCTAATTCGCCTAAATACTGAACCAAATTGTAAGTAAAACTATCGTAATTATCGATGACGATAATCAAGGCGATCGCTCCTCATGTCACAGAGTCATAGATCTTCAACGTAAGCGGAACCCCCTCAGATCGTAGTTGTTCCATACATCAGGAATTTCAAAAGGGGTGGAAACAACAGACAACCTGCAACGCCCACAGATGCCAGGGTAGAAACAAGTACTGCCGCCGCCGCACAGTCCTTCGCAATCTTTGCTAGCTCGTGGTATTGCGTGTCTACCACCAAATCCACCACCGCTTCAATGGCTGTATTCAATAGCTCTAGGGTGAGCACCAATCCAATTGTGAGACCAATCAACGCTAATTCTGGCAGACTGATGCGTAAAAACACCCCCAAACTAATGGCAATGGATCCGATGACCGTATGGATCCGAAAATTACGCTGAGTGAGAAAAGCATACTTGAGACCCGTCCCCGCGTATTGAAAACTCACCCAGAGATTTTGGGCAATGGCAAATGAATGTTGGCGACCCGTTTGTCGCTTTTCAGTGCGGGTTGGGTTATTTGTAGATGAAAACAATAACTTTTCAGGCATTAGAGTACATCCGTATAAGACTCATACCAACATTGTCAGTCAACTTAGCATTCCCCCAATCTACTTGTTACTCCATTACATGCCGCAAAGCGATAGCTTACTTTATGCAATTATGTCTCAAGTGGGCAAGCTAAAGATACCCTAAATCTTCGGCAGACCAAGCAGGGGGTGTTAGACCAATGACGGTCATCAATTGGACTTGTTTCGTCAGCATTTGGTTCAGTCTTTCCGTTGTAGGGTGGTCCCAACCCAAGAGATGCAGTAATCCGTGGCAGGCAAGCCACGCCAGCTCTACCTTCAGTTCGTGCCCTCGTTCCGTGGCTTGACGTGCCGCAGTCTCTATGGAGACGATCAGATCTCCCAGATTGGTGGGTTCCCCTGCCCGTGCCGGAGTGACAAACTCCTCTCGATCCAAGAGTGCAAAGGCTAGGACATCGGTAGGGGAATCCTGGTGGCGGTAGGTGGCGTTAAAGCTCTGGATTTGGTCGTCTGTGGTCAACAAAAGACTTAACTCATAAGCTTGGATGGGGGATAGGTCTGGGTCAAGCAACCTCAGCCATTGTTCAAACCAGGTTTGCCATTGTTGCTCTGACAACCCAGCAATATCTCGGTCATCAGGGGTTTGTAGGGTTAAATCGACCTCAATCATTGTGTATTGACCGTCTTTAACGAGTGAGATAGGCAAGACCTACAAGTACTGCTAAGAGTCCGACGGTGGTTAGACTAAAATGCACGAGAGATTGACCCGATTTTCGCACCATGTTCCGCATGGCGAGTTTGACATAACTGTCTTTGGGGTCTGGTGATGGAGATTGAGAAGGGGTTGTTTCCATAAGATTGGGTTGAGGAACTCAAATATTTCTTAATGTAACAGTCCTCACCCCCCAACAGTTTATGTTGTGAATCCTATCGGTTTTAGGATGAGGGAACCGCGATCGCCTAGGATGATCTGTATGTGTGGTTCTTGACAATAACGATCTATGAGCATCAATCCTGAAACCATCGCCCAATCCTTGCAATCTGGCAACTTGAGCGATCGCCTCTCGGCAGTGAATCAACTGCGTTCCATCCCTGCCGATGTTGCCTTTGAGATGCTCCGATATCCCCTCAATGATGACAACCCACGGGTGCGCTATGCGGCGGTGAGCCAACTGAGTGTTTTGGGCCATCAAGATTTAGAGCAATCCCTGAAAATCTTACGCAATTGTCTTTATTACGACTCAGAAATTGACGTGCAGGCTGCTGCCGCTGATTCCATTGGAGCTTTAAAACTGACTGAAGCTTACCCAGATCTGGATGCCCGATTTCATCAAACTCAAGATTGGCTGCTCCAGATGAGCATTGTGTCAACCTTAGGGGAATTGGGCGACCCGCGCAGTTTTGATTTGTTAATAGAAGCCCTAGCATCTTCAGAGCCGTTAGTTCAAGGTTCTGCCATTGGCTCCTTAGGAGAACTTAGAGATGCCAAAGCGATCGCCTTAATTCAGCCGTTTGTGACCCATGAAGATTGGCAATTGCGGTACCGTGTTGCCCAAGCACTGGGGAATATTGGTGGTTCTGAGGCTCACGCACTCTTGGAAACCTTACGCCACGATCCAATGTCCCAAGTGGCAGACATGGCCAATGTTGCCCTTCAACAGTCTAGTTAGCTAGAGATTGTCCTCTAAATTTTCTCTTAAGACAAGTCAAGGCTTTTGGACGTTTTTAATTGCATCTTCCGATCGGATGTTTGATGATTAAAAGGCTAGGGAATACTAAATAAAAGACAATCTTTTCAGAGAACATACAGTGGTCAATACAGTACACTGAAAGCTTTTTGTCTATAGTTAGATCGAATTATTCGGACACGCCTTAAAGCTGGCGGTCGATGTCTGTACCAACTGGGGGAAGTTACATAATGCAACCGTCTGCATTCAGCTCAGAAACTATAATACATCAAACTTTGGACCCAAGCCAAGTTATTCAACAGTATCTTCAGGATATGCATACCGGGTGTCTCATTATCAAGGGAGAGTCCGTATCCTGGTTTGCTTTTGTTGATTTTGGGCAATTGATGTACATTACCCAATCCGTTGAGCCGATCGATCGCTTAGATAGTCAATTGAGACGCCTGAGCCGTCGCATTCCTGACCTTACAGCAGATGTGCGAACTCATATCCGTCTTTCACTGGAGCCTACAAAAGATCTGAGCAGTCCTCTACGCCCAGATATCAAAGGCATCTCGTTGCTGATTGAAGAGGCTATTTTGAGCGAAAAAGAGATCTGTGCCCTTCTCCTGGAAATGTCTAGGGAAGCACTAGAGTCTCTTTTGCTGAGCCAAGAGCACACCTATACCTTTGTAAATACTCAATCTC
>JAAURS010000028.1 GCA_012032135.1 Acaryochloridaceae cyanobacterium RU_4_10
GTTTTGAGAGAATGCAGTGGCCAAACAAGGGCCAACGCAAACATGAGTAAGTAGGAGTACGTCCGTCTGGGGCCAAAGCGATCCAGCAACATTCCAATAATAATTCGGGCTGGAATGGTGAGTGCTAAGTTGCAAATCGCAAGGGTTTTAACTTGGTCTGGTGCAAGGCTTAATTCTTTGCCAATTGTGGTTGCAAAAGGAGCAAAGTCAAACCAACACACAAAGGTCAGAAAAAATGCAAACCAGGTGAGATGAAGAACGCGATAGCGTCCGTTAAAGGAGAGTAAGTTGCTAAGCATTATAGTTAATAGGGTTAGTGGCTTGAAACCGCTCCACTGAAAAGATAGTCAAGGGCGTGATTTCGTAAGGTGTAGTAGTGCGGATCTTCTAGAAGTTGAGCGCGCTCGCGGGGGCGGGAGAAAGGCACATTCATGACTTCTCCAATTTTTGCAGCGGGACCATTGGTCATCATCACAATGCGATCGGCCAAGAATAAGGCTTCATCAATATCGTGAGTGATCATGAGTACGGTGATTTTGTGTTCTTCCCAAATTTTGAGCAGTTCCTCTTGCAATTCTTCTTTGGTGATAGCGTCCAAGGCTCCAAACGGTTCGTCCAAGATCAAGACTTGAGGGCGAATGGAGAGCGCGCGAGCAATGGAGACGCGCTGTTTCATCCCACCAGAGAGTTGACCGGGACGCTTGTTGGCGGCTTCTTCCAGACCGACCATAGCGAGGTGCGATCGCACGATTTCAGCCTTCTCTTTTTTGGACTTTTCAGGATAGACTGCATTGACACCGAGATAGACATTTTCGAACGCGGTTTTCCAAGGGAGAAGGGCATAGTTCTGAAACACCACCATGCGATCTGGCCCTGGTCGGGCTATCTGCCGACCTTGGAGACGAACTTCACCCGTGGACGGCTTGCGAAATCCAGACACCATATCCAGCAGCGTTGATTTGCCACAACCGGAATGGCCGATCAGACAGACAAACTCACTTTCAAAAATGGTAAGGTCTACCCCCTCCAATACCGTGTAAGGCCCTTTGGGTGTGGCATAAGTTTTGGAGACTCGATCCACAATCAAAAACGGTTCGCGATTTTGCGATTGCTCGGTATATCTACTAGAAGTCGTTAGAGATTGCATGGGTTTAGGCAAGGTGTTAGGAAGGGGCATTAGGCTACAGCTCTGATAACAGGTTTATCAACTTCATCAATCAGAATTTCTTCAATCCGAAGATCGCGGCAGATGGCAAGGCTGTTCAAATAGCCGATGGGATCGTCAGGGTTAAATACTTTGCCATCAAAAAGTTTGAAGGAACTTCGGTTGGGTTCGGTATCGGGGAATCCTAACTCCCGTGCCGCTCTGCCATAAAGATCTACTCGGCGGACGCGTTCTAAAATTTCAATCCAATTCTTGGGGAAAGGCGTCATACCCCAACGGGCCAATTGAGTCAGAACCCACAATCCTTCTACACGTCCGGGACAATTGGATTTGTCTACGTGAAAGCGATTATACTGCCAGAGATCTTCAGGAGCTTCACCCATTCCGCGATCGTAGGGATCGATAAACCCCGGTCGTGCGGTAGATGCAACGGGACCAATATATTCAGGTCGGCTGAGCCATTCCAGAATTTCTTCCCGATGGCGGCGTTCGTCGCAGTAGTCACAGGCTTCTAGCAGTGCCTTTACCAAAGCATTGTGAGTCTCAGGATATTGGTTGCTCCAATCTTCACGCACCCCTAATACTTTCTCTGGATGACCCGGCCAAATATCTAGGTCCGTGGCAATGACGTATCCTAAGTCTTCTTGAACGGCTCGGGAATTCCACGGTTCTCCCGCACAGTAGCCATCAATGTTTCCTTCGCTGAGGTTGGCTACCATTGCGTAGGAGGAATCACACTTAAACTCACATCGTGGTCGGGATCGATACCCCCGGAGGCCAACCAATAGCGGAGCATCAAATTATGCATGGAGGTGGGATAGACCACACCAAACGTACGATGGAGATCGGGGTCTTGCTCCAGGACTGTTTTGAGATCCTTTAGCGATCGCACTCCTTGCTCCAAAAGTTGCTTCCCAAAGGTAATGGCGTTCCCATTTCGCGACATAATCAGTGCTGTCACGATCGGGGTTGGTGTTTGGTCGCCGAATCCTAAGGTTAACGAGAGCGGCATCCCAGCAGTCATTTGGGCTGCATCCAATCGTCGGCTACCAACCCCTTCAGCGATCGCACTCCAACTCGGTTCTTTACTCAGGGTAATTTCTTCAAGGCCGTGCTTGGCAAAAAAGCCTTTTTCTTTGGCAACGATTAAGGGAGCCGAATCAATCAGGGGCAAAAATCCAATTTCGAGATTGACTTTTTCCAAACCGTGCCGTGAGATCGCGATTGTTTGTTTGCGCTTGCGTTTCTTGTCGCGTTTTTGTTGGTTGAGGAAGTAAACAATTTCGTTGCGTAGGCCATAGTAGCTGGGATGTTTCACCACTTCTAGGCGCTGTCTGGGACGAGGAATGGGAACCTGCAAAATTTGACCCACATGGGCTTCTGGCCCATTGGTCAGCATCACCACTCGATCGGACAGGAGGAGCGCTTCATCTACATCGTGGGTCACCATCACACAGGTGACGTGACTTTCCTGACAAATTTGCATCAACTGCTGCTGCAAATTGCCGCGCGTTAGCGCATCCAGCGCGCCAAACGGTTCGTCCAAGAGTAACACCTTGGGGCGAATGGAAAGGGCACGGGCGATCGCGACCCGTTGTTTCATCCCGCCGGAGAGTTCCTTAGGGGTTTTGTCTGCTGCGTGACGCAGACCCACCAAGTCAATATTGTGCTCGACAATGCCGCGTCGTTCGCCCTTAGGGAGATGCTTGAGCACTTTGTTGACCGCTAGCCCAATATTTTGGCGGACCGTCAGCCAAGGCAGCAGCGAATAATTTTGAAACACCATCATGCGATCGGGACCGGGGCGATCGATCTCGCGGCTATCCAACACAACACCCCCCACTGAGGCGTTGTCCAAACCCGCAATAATATTGAGGAGCGTTGACTTCCCGCAACCCGAGTGACCGATGAGAGAAACAAACTCTCCTTGCTTAATAGTTAAGGCAATATTCTTGAGGGCGATATAAGTACCGCCATTCCCCACCGTAAACACTTTATCGACGTGATCGACTTCTAAAAAAGCAGACATGGCTTACAACCAATTTCAACAATCAAACTAAGATTCAGAGACAATCAGAGAACCGAGATAACCCACCAATCGGTCCAGCAGAAGTCCAATAATACCTACGCAGAAGACAGCTAAAACAATTTGACTCATCCCGTTGTCATTACCAGCGTTGTAAGCATCCCAAATGTAAAACCCAATGCCACCCGCACCAGAGGCCAACATTTCTGCTGCAACAATCGCCAACCAAGCCAACCCAATCCCAATCCGCAATCCAGTGAAGATATAGGGCACGGTAGAGGGAATCAAAATATTGAATAAGTATTCGCGACCAGACAACTGCAAAACCTTAGCCACATTGTCATAGTCCTTGGGAATTTGCTGCACCCCAACAGCAGTATTAATCACAATGGGCCAGATAGCAGTAATAAAAATCAGGAATAGAGAGGCAGGCTGACCATCTTGGAAAATTGCCAAGGCAATCGGAAGCCAAGCCAGAGGTGGAATGGTCCGCAAAACCTGAATCATGGGATCGAACCCCCGCCGCAGGAAAGTATTCACCCCAATAATCATGCCAATGCTAACGCCTACAATTGCAGCGAGCACATAGCCAAGGGCTACCCGTTGTAGGCTTGTGAAAAGCTGTACGCCAATACCGCCCTCTGCAAAAGGGTTTAAGATCAACTCCATCGTCTGGGCAATCACTTTCAAAGGCCCTGGCATTTTAGTCTCTGGACTCAAACATAGAGCCTGCCAGATAATCAGCACCACACCCGTACAGAGAACGGGTGGAATAATGTAAGGCATCCATTTGCTTAACAGGGTAGGAGAGGGTGAAGGAAGACGCAGGGCGGGATTTGCCATAAAAAAATCCTTGAAAGTTGCGATCGAAGAATGAGTTTGAAATGTCCAGTCATGAGCTTTTCGCCGTTGAAGTTGAATGACTCATGACCGGAGGATTAAGCCTTAGGCTTTTTTGATTTTGAGACCTTTGAGATAGGCCATCGGGTTTTCTGGATCGAATTTGACGCCGTCAAAGAAGGTTTCCACACCGCGTGAATCTGTTTTAGGAATCGCAGCTTCTTGCCCCAATGCTTTTGCAGCCTCTTTCCACATATCAGAACGATTGACCTCAGAGACTAGCTTTTTGAGATCTGTGGAGGCGGGTAACTTGCCCCAACGCATGTTCTCAACCAAGAACCAGGTATCGTGACTCTTGAAAGGGAAGGAAGCTTCTTCCCGCCAGAATTTCATGAGCAGAGGGCTGTCCTTTAAGGTTCGGCCATTTCCAAAGTCAAAGTTTCCTTTGGTCCGCTCAACAATATCTTTAGCTGGAGCTTTGACGTACTTATCAGCAGACAGAATTTCACACATCTCTGCCTTATTTTCATCCTTGTCACACCACATCTGAGCTTCCATAACCGCCATTAACATGGCTTTTGCCGCCTTTGGATGTTTGTCTACCCAGTCTTTGCGCATTGAGAACGACTTTTCAGGATGTCCTTTCCACAGCTCACCTGTTGTAAGGGAGTTGTAACCGAGCTTCTTGGTCACAAGTCTTTGAGGCCAAGGTTCCCCAACACAAAAAGCATCCATAGACTTTGTTTCCATGTTTGCCACCATTTGAGGGGGCGGAATAACCTTAACATCCACATCTGTTTCAGGATTGATGCCATTGGCTGCTAACCAGTAACGCATCCACAGGTCATGGGTTCCGCCAGGGAAGGTCACAGCGCACTGAAATTTTTTGCCACTTGCTTTTTTGCATCCACCTTGACTTTTAATGCTGGAGCCTTAGGACCTAGTTTGAGATCTAAGTATTCATTTGAGAGTGAAATACCCTGCCCATCTGTATTCAAGCGGGCAAGGATATACATTGGAATCGGAGATTTGGTAATTTTACCTGCCGTCATCAAATAAGGCATGGGAGTCAGAATGTGCGCTCCATCAATTCCGCCTTTTTCACTGCCCAGTTCCAAATTATCCCGTGTGGTGGCCCAAGAGGTTTGCTTCTTGACTTCCACATCCTTCATGCCGTACTTCTCAAAGAAGCCTTTCTCTTTAGCAATAATCAGCGGCGCGCAGTCCGTCAAGGCAATGAAGCCCAGCTTGGCCGTGGTAACTTCTGGCGCATCAGCAGAGCCCGTATTCGCCGCAGGTGCGGGTGAGGACTCTGAAGATGTAGAAGTTGTTTTAGATCCGCCGCAGCTATTAATCAAAAGAGCAGTTGCCGTGGTAGCACCTGCGGTCATCAGAAATTTGCGTCTAGACAAGTTGGACATAGATATTAACCGCGACTCCTCTCCAAAAAAGTTATAGGTCGATCGCTGCTTTTCACTGAAAAATTCAGTGAAAATACAGACCCCAAACTAACAGTCAACAACCACAGAACCTGTGGGATGGGCACTACAGGCTAGGATATAACCTTGTGCTTTTTCCTCGGCACTGAGTGCTTGTGGCTCTCCCTCGTAGGTCACAACACCTTCTAGTAGTTTTTGCTTGCAGGTCCCGCAAGATCCTGCGCGACAACTACTATCCAGGTTGATTCCTGCTTGCTCGGCAACCTCAAGAATGAGGTCCGCTTCGGTGCAATCAATGGTTTTGCCGGATTGGGCAAACCGCACTGATGCAGGTGGTGAGACCACCGCAGGGACAGATGCGATCGCTCTTGTAAAGGCAATGCTGTCTCTGCGATCTCAACACCGGGCTTCAGCGTTGCACCAAAGTGCTGAATCAGCAGATCTCGCACTACGGGTTTGAGATCTTCGCAGGGGATTCCTTTCTGCACACAGGTACCCAGATGGGCATCTTTGCCCACTTTGCCACCCATATAGATATCGACGCCTTCTAGGGTTTTGCCATTTTTTCGGACCTTCGTTCCCATAAAGCCAATATCTGCCACCTGCGGCTGAGCGCAGGAGTTGGGACATCCCTCCAGTGCATTCGCACCGGACGCGATAGGTCGAGTTCTTGTTCGAGTTCTTTCGTAAATGCGATCGCCCGTTGTTTGGTTTCCACTAAGGCAAAGTTGCAGAATTGCGCTCCCGTGCAGGACACCAGCGATCGCGACAGAATGGAAGGCTTTGTAGAAAATTTCTGGAGCAATGGCTCTTGCAATAACGTATCGATGCGGGAATCTGGAACATTGGGAAGAATTGCGTTTTGCTCGACCGTCAAGCGAATCTCACCACTACCATAAACTTCTGCTAGCCGTGCTAGCTCAAACATATCTTCCGCAAACAACCGACCGACGGGGACATGCAACCCCAGATAGTTAAGCCCTGGTTGCTTTTGGGCATAAGTTCCAATGTGGTCGCGCTTTTCCCAAATAATTTCATCCTTGGGGGCTGCTGTCTTCAGGGTAAATCCAAGTTGCTTCTCAACGACTGCCCTAAACTGGTCTATCCCCATTTCATCAATCAGCCACATCAACCGCGACTTCTGACGGTTGGCCCGTAACCCATGATCTCGGTAAACCAACAAAATGGCTTTACAGACTGCTACCACTTCAGTCGGGTCTACCCAAGCATTAAGGGGAATAGCTGCCTCACAGCGTTTAGCTGAGAAAAATCCACCCACAACCACGTTAAACCCAAATTTCTCGTCACTAAAGGCTGGAACAAAGGCAATATCGTTAATCTCAGCATGAACAGAGTTGTCCCGACAGCCTGCGATCGCAATATTGAACTTCCGAGGCAAGTTCGTAAACTCGGGATTGCCCTTGCCACTATTCGTGATCGTGTCTTGGACCTGACGGACGAGTTCGCGGGTATCCATCAATTCATCGGGGTCAATCCCTGCAACCGGAGAACCCGTAATATTGCGAACATTGTCCATCCCCGACTGAATGCTGGTGAGGTCAGACTTTGCCAAGCGATCGAAAATATCCGGCACATCTTCAATGCGAATCCCGCGAAGCTGAAGATTTTGGCGCGTTGTGATATCGGCGCTGCCTTCACTACCGTAGCGCTGTAAAATCTCGGCCAAAACTCGCATTTGAGCGCTAAATATAACGCCACTAGGCAACCGCAAGCGCATCATAAACTTGCCAGGAGTCACGGGTCTAAAAAAGATGCCCAACCACTTCAGGCGATAGTCTCGGTCTGACTCTTCAATAGATTCCCAGCCAATTTCGGCAAAGTGAGGTAGATCCCTTGCAACTGCCAAGCCATCTTTTTCGGCTTTAATACGTTCAAACTTATTGAGTTTGTCCGAGGTTTCTAAAGCAAGGCTGGTCAAGGTCGTACCCTCATTCAAATGGATATAAGAAGCGATCTTTTGCGTATTCAGAGAATGCTTGAACTTCACAAAAGATCGCGGCGTTTAGCGTATGAGGCCAAAATTTATTTCTCTATGTAGCTAAATTACTGGTGATGCAACACTGAATTCGTATTTTTTGCTACAAAATGTGAATTTTCATGAAAATCATGAATAATGTCTATGCTTTTTTTGCATTGTTGTTTTGGGCGTCTATGCAATGCCTATCAGAAGAATGCCGCTAGAATTGTAATAATAGAGACCTTTCTTGTTTTAGCTCCTAGCCGAGAAGCCCCGCGCTCTATCCGAGGGCGCAAAGGTTCCAGCATCCGGTACCAGTCAGGAATGTCTTGCTTGCGGTGTATTGGTAAAGAAAGACTTATCTGTTTGGGTTCATCATTGCCCTGGAGGATGTCACGTAGACGACAGCATTTTCTGAGCAAAAAGCTGCGATCGCATTCATCTCAAGCCCAACCACAAGCAGCCGCAACTTGATGCGGTAAGGTTAATGCATCAAAAGGTTTTGCGATAGTATCGACTATGCCGATTGGGACTACCCCTCCTCGCTGGACTTGGTCTGCATTTGCAGTTAGTAGTACGACTGGAATGGTTTGAGTGAGTGGATTCTGTTGGAGTTGTTGTAGAACTTCAAATCCATTCATTTTAGGCATCGCCAGATCTAGGATGATGGCATCGGGATGTTCTTGTAGGGCGATTGCCAATCCTTCCAGTCCCGATGAGGCATCTAAAACGTCATACCCCCCTAGCTTACTGAGGCTGATCTTCACAACGATTCGGATTGCTGTATCGTCATCAATAATTAATACTCTTTTTGGGAACATCGTCCTGTCCTTTTGAAAAATAGCCAAATTAAGACGACAGATCCGTTTGCGCGCGTGTTTCCCAACATTGTTCGCTGGCGGTGTTAACTAAGCATGGCACTAAAAAATGAGGAATTTGTGGATCTCAGGTATTTCTTAGGATTGCTTTGGCAGCCAATTGCAAAGTGCCCGAACTTTAAGGAAATTGATGTTTCTAATTGAGTTGGGCAACCACTCGGTCAGTGACGAGGGTTTCTTGCGTCAATAGGTCTTCCACTGTAATCCTGAGCGATCGCCCTGCATCCACTTGAAACAATACCTTAATGCGATCGCCGTCTTTGATCAACCTTTGCGCTGTAACCAGCCGAAAACCCGATCGACTGTCAATGCTAAGGGAATGTTTTCTAAACTGGGGAGCATATCTTCTTGCCGTAGAAAGACTAGCGATTGACTGGGGCGTAGCACGATGACGACTTGTTCTGTAGAGTCCATTAACCAGCCAAGCTGCGTGCCCTCATTAAGGCAAATCTGGATTTTTTCAATCAGCTTAGTAGTACTTTGATCGGGTGAGAGAATTTCAATCAGCCAATCTGGAGCACCTTCAATGGGTTGATTGTTGGGGGGTAGGCGATCGCATCGAACGATTGCAATATCGGGGACCACTGAATTGTGTTGTAAAACGCACCGTAATTCTGGGAACGCTTCATAGCCGCTATTAGTGGCATCAATGGCTGCAACAAGGCGCTTCTGTAGAATGCTGTGGTCAATTGTGGGCATATTTTTTTGAATGGACTCCCCATGAATAAACTCCCATGCAGGAGAAGCCTCAATATTAGAGCGTTGGAGGAAATCTTTCAGCGTGATTGTTTGAGAGGACGTTACCATACAGAAAACAGCAATGGATATACCTGTAATCGCGACTGTAATTTTAATTACTACTGTACATCAGGGCAACAAAACTGTTTTCCCAACAAATATTTGGAAAGACGTTTCCTGGAGTTTACAGTTCGAGATTTTATCCTTCATCCACATTTTTCTAATTGAGTTGGGCAACCACTCGGTCGGTGACGAGGGTTTCTTGAGTCAATAAATCTTCCACTGTAATTCTGAGCGATCGCCCTGCATCCACTTGAAACAATACCTTAATGCGATCGCTTCCGGGAAATCCTGGTGGGTCGAGCTTTGCAATGCTTCTGGCCCCCTCGCGATCGTTGAGGGCTTGAACCTGTGCTTGACTTGCGGACAGGGAACGCGTAACTAGGCGATCTCCGTCAAAGTAAATTTCAGTCCCGCCTGTTCCTGTCCCAGTTCCCCCACAATCAACTCAATACTGGGCTGTCCCTCATTAGATGCACCTAAAACTAACTCAACTGGATCGGTCATGGGGTAGGGTTGTCCGGTTTGGATGAGTGTGTGCCAATTGTGAGCGTTGGCGCGACGGTCCCAGTAGCGAATGCCATAGCTGTGGTACAAAAAATCCTTGACTTCAACTCCTTGCAAGATTTGAAGCGCCCCTTGAGCGATCGCCTCAAAGGGACGGCTGCTAGAAATTTTGGACGGGTCAAAGTACTGCTGCACCCAGTTTTGGACGCATGGAATAAGGCTAGTCCCACCCACGAGCAATACTGCATCGATATTTTCGACCGTAATGCCTTGGCGTCTGGCTTGTTGGAGTACTTGGGTCATGCTGTTGTCCAGACGCTCAAAAAACTGGTGGTCTTTAAGGATTTTCTCGAATTCAAAGCGTTCTAGCGCGAGTTCGTAACTATCAAACGTTTCTTCATTGAAATAAACTTCCGAACTCTTGGACTGTAAGGAAAGCTGGATCTTGAGACGCTCCGCTAATCGCAAGGTGAGGGGCGTGACGGGTAACGCTTGGGTTTTACTGAAATAATCGACCAACCAATGGTCCAGATCGGTGCCGCCTAAATTTTGACCCGCTTTTGCCAGCACCCGAGCCATTTTAGGTCGCTGCGTGGTAGCCTCGGCCATGTTCTTCTCGCCCCACTTGAGGATGAACCCCATCGGTTTTGCTTGAGCGGCGCGACCGCGATCGAGCTGGACTAGGGAGAGGTCCAGGGTACCACCCCCAAAATCCATTACCAAAATGACATCCGCTTCAGATTTGCCATAACCCAAAGCAGCAGCAGTGGGTTCATCCAGCATTCGGACTTGTTGGACTTGAAGCGTTTGGCAGATCTGGCCCAGCCACTGACGGTAGGGTTCAAAGCTATCCACCGGAACGGTTAAAACCAATGCATCCCCTGCATCTGGATAACTGGTCTTCAGCTGGTTGACCAGACTGGTTAAAAACCAACACCCCGCATCTTCAAACCGCACTTGTTGACCGTCTAGTTCTGGCAAAAAGCCCTGAACCGATGTACCAATCCCTCGCTTAAACCCACGGAAAAACCGAGGGTCGCTTTGAATATCTAGACCGCGATCGCGGACCTGTTGCCCCACCAGAACCTGTACTTTTTGGGCCTCTTCGACGTAAAGCAAACTGGGTATTAAGTCTGGGTTTTGACCCATTCGGAGACTAACCCCAGGCAAAGAAAGGGTTTCGGCCTGTTGGGTGACGGGATTCCATCGGGCAACAACGGTGTTGCTGGTTCCAAAATCAATGGCGTAACTCAAATGTCCCAATCCTTAGTGTGTGTGCTAAGTTGGCAAGCAAAGTAATGCGATCGCTCATTCTCTATGTTGCAATTTTAAGCGCATCGTCATCGTTTCCTCATCTTTTATTGCTATCTTGCGAAGGAACAGAATAAATAATTCGCGCGATACCTTGGGTTGTAACAATTTCAGCGGTGAGGAGTCAGGGCAAGATTAAGAATTTGCTCAGCACATCGCATTTTGCGGGGTTTCCCTCATGACTTTATCAATAGACGAACGCAACAATGAACTCAGCTTAGATTGGTGGATTGAAGTGGGTGCAACTCATCCCCTTTGTATTTACTACTTTGGACCGTTTGAGAACCAATTGGCCGCAGAATCTTCCAAAGATGAGTATCTTGAAGACTTAAGACCCGAAAAATCAGCGATCGTTTATTCGCGGGTCAAATTTTGCCAACCGCGCAAACGCATTATCCAAGAGAATCAACTCACCATTCACGATCTGAGTATTAGTCCACCTACTTTTTTTGAGGCTTTGGTCATGCGTTAAGTTATTGAATTGGACTTAGCGTATCAATATCTGCCGGATAAATTGATAAAATAAGGGTTCTGGGAGGAGCTTGCGTAACGTCAACAGAAATCCCGCCTGCTTGCCCGCCGCATAACGCAAACGATCGCTCTTATCTGTTGCGGCTTTGAAAATCACCTCAGCCACAGCCTCTGGTGGAGAACCAGACTGTCCGGCCTTATTCATCTTGGGCATTACCCGTTCGTAAAAAGCTTGATAATCTGAGTCTAACTTGAGCTGGCGATCGGCTGAACGCTCGTAAAAGTCCGTTTTAATGGGGCCAGGTTCCACCACCTTCACCTGAATATTTAATGGGGCTAGTTCGTAGTGGAGAGATTCTGAAAATCCTTCCACGGCCCACTTGGTTGAGTGGTACAGACTATAAAGCGGAAACGTCACCCGTCCCCCAATCGAAGAAATATTAATCAGCGTGCCACGCTTGCGATCGCGGAAATGAGGCAAAACGAACTGACTCACCGCCATCAATCCAAACACGTTAGTGTCAAACTGTCGACGAATTTGTTCCAGTTCGCAATTTTCAAATGGTCCCATTAGCCCATAACCTGCGTTATTCACCAACACATCAATTCCACCAAAGGCTTCCAGGGTTTGGGCGATCGCACTTTGAATGGATTCAGGCTCTGTGACATCTAACTGAAGCGGTAATAAACGATCTAACCCTTGCAGATCGGAAGCTTTATCGGGCGATCTCATCGTTGCAGCCACATTCCAACCTCGTTGCTGAAACAAAAGCGCTGTCGCCTTACCAATTCCTGAGGAGGCTCCGGTAATCAAAACCGTTGAACGCGATGAATTCATGGTGGTCATTAAGCCTGCTGAATTAAGACGATTAACAATGCTGGAATCTTCAGAATTTGTAATAAAAATGGATCCAGAAACGGTCTAGTGTAACAAGTTAGGTGCATTTTGCATCCTTCATCAATTGTTACAAAAATCGCTTAGCTTTTTAGGACGGACGTTTAGCATGAGCAGCAATTTAGCCGTTAAGCTGCGTGAGGGAACCAAAAAATCCCACACGATGGCTGAAAATGTAGGATTTATTAAATGCTTTTTGAAAGGAACCGTTGAGAAAACCTCTTACCGGAAGCTAGTCGCAAACCTTTACTTCGTCTACTCTGCAATTGAAGAAGAAATGGAGCGCTGCAAAGACCATCCGGTTGTATCTAAAATTTACTTCTCAGAACTCAACCGCAAGCACAGTCTAGAATCTGACTTGGCATTCTATTATGGAGCCAACTGGCGGGAGCAAGTTAAGCCCTCCGTGGCCGCTCAAGCTTATGTCAAACGCATTCATGAGATCGGTCAAACCGCACCGGAATTACTCGTCGCCCATTCTTACACGCGCTACTTGGGCGATCTCTCCGGCGGTCAAATTCTGAAAGGAATTGCAGTGCGCGGCATGAACTTAAACGAGGGGGAAGGCACTGCCTTCTATACCTTCGACCAAATTTCTGATGAGAAAGCGTTTAAGAACCAATATCGTCAGGCAATGAACGACCTTGCGGTGGATGAAGCCACGCAGGATCGCATTGTGGATGAAGCCAATGATGCTTTTGGTCTAAACATGAAAATGTTTATGGAGCTAGAAGGGAATCTCATCAAGGCGATCGGTCTGATGGTGTTTAATTCGCTGACTCGTCGCCGCGAACGGGGCAGCACTGAACTTGCAACTGCTGAATAATTGAACTAGCTCGATTGAGCTTTTAAGACTGCACCGAGCCTTCTCTGTCTTCAGCCTTATTGAGGTTGAGATGTAGAATGAGCGGTGTAGTTTTGTTTTTTTTGCTAAGACAATCCAATGCGGCCATGACACCTCAAGAAAAACTTGTAAAAGAAATCGATCGAGCCCCCAATGAGCTTGTTGAGGAGGTTTTAGATTTTCTGCTGTTTGCTAAAGCCAGACGTTTCTCAGCAGAAGGACTTGAAGACTATTCTTTGAATTATGCTGCGGCAAAACTTGCAGAACCTTCCTTTGCAAAGGTTTGGGACAATCTTGAAGATGCCGACTATGACAATCTATGAATTTGGAGATGTGGTTTTAGTCCCTTTTCCCTTTACAAACCAAACGACCCAGAAAAAGCGTCCGGCTGTTGTTGTAAGTTCCAACAGTTATAATCAACTTCGCTCTGATGTAATTTTGATTGCTGTTACGAGCCAGATCCCTTTGCAGAATCGGTTTGGTGAGGAGATCGTTGGAAATTGGTCCTCAGCGGGTCTAATCAAGCCTTCTGCGATCAAACCTGTTCTAACACCCTTGAAAAAACTCTTGTTATTAGACAACTAGGCAAACTAGAACTTGACGATCGCAAAACCCTCACTGAATTACTAGGCACTATCATTGGACAATAAAGCATATCCAAGTCTTGTGTGTCATTAGGCTGATGGGGATTGAAATAGAGAAAACACGGCATAGTTTATTTTTGTTCGCGCGCTCCAGCCCATTGGATGGTATGCCCCCCTTCAAACCATCCAAAGTTAGTTCAGAGCTTTGCTCAAGCCAAAGTCACTGACTACACGCATGAGGCAATCTAACGTCCCTGAGATTCCACCGCACGGGTCAACCGATCCATAGATGCGATCAGGTTTTCCTGAGCCACTACCGCAGGGTCTGGTGCTGGTTCTGCCATGGCTTGTTGACGCATTGTTTTGCGCTTAGCTGCCTCGATAGACTTAATAAGGACAAAAATCACAAAGGCGACCACAATAAAGTTTAAGACCGCAGACAGAAAGAGACCATATTTGATTCCACCTGCGGAAAGCTCTGCTAAATCCTTGGCTCCTACTGCATCCATCGCTGGCTTAGCAGAGCGGGAGTAATAATATCGTCCAGGAGAGAGGTCACAATTTTGCCAAATGCAGCGCCAATGACAACAGCGACGGCCAAATCGACCACATTGCCCTTCATGATGAAGTCTTTAAAGTCGCTTAAAAAACCTCTTGCCTGGTTAGATCCGTTTGCCATAATGACTCACACTTCAATGGTTATAGAACAGTTGGATTGTATCATCCCTCTTTTCTAGCCAGTAAAATTTTAGAAATACCTTATTGTTCGCAGAGAAATCATCAATGCAAACCGCGTATCAACATGTTTCTGTTTTAGCTCGCGAACTCATGGAAGGTTTAGCGGTTTGTGAGCATGGTATTTATTTAGATGCAACGGTGGGTGGTGGCGGGCACAGCGAGCTAATTTTAGCCACTCCAGGCACTCGAGTAATTGCCATCGACCGGGATGAAAGCGCGATCGCAGCCACTCAAAGCCGCCTCCAATCCTATGGCGATCGCATTTCATTTTGGCAAGGCAATTTTGCAGATTACGACCCTAGCGATCGCACATTCAACGGCATCATCGCCGATTTTGGGGTCAGTTCGGCTCAGTTGGATCGGCCAGAGCGGGGGTTTAGCTTCCGTCATGAGGCACCACTGGACATGCGGATGGACCAACGCCATCCTCGTACCGCTGCCGATCTGATCAATCGCTCCAGCGAACGGGAGTTGGCAGATATTTTTTACCTCTACGGTGAAGAACGGTCTTCTCGACGAATTGCCAAACATATTGTGAACTGTCGGCCCTTTACAACTACAACCCAATTGGCGGATGCGATCGCCCAAATTATGCCGCGCCACAAAACAGGTCGAACCAGAGGGACGTTCATCCATCCCGCAACGCGGGTTTTTCAGGGATTGCGGATTGCGGTAAATGAGGAACTCAGCTCGATTGAAAAGTTTCTGGCCAAGGCCCCTTTGTGGCTGATACCTGGAGGGCGGATTGGTGTGATTAGTTTTCACAGTCTAGAGGACCGGATTGCCAAACATACATTACGGGGCACGGAATGCCTCAAAATACTCACCCCCAAACCGATCTGCGCCCAACCCGATGAATTGCGGGAAAATCCGCGATCGCGATCGGCCAAACTGAGGGTAGCTGAACGGAAAGCATTAGCTTGAGCGAACGGACGAAAAAGGCACAAAGCCTTGCGCTCTTGAGGTTTATGGGTGTTCTATTTTCATTCACCAAAAGAAACACCATTTAAATTCAACCACTGCTGTAAATCTGCAAGCGCAGCAAAATCTAACAGTGCCTCACCCAAATTTTCCAACTGCTCCAGCGATAACCCCTCCAGCCGAACCTGTAGATCCATCGGCAACGCACCCACACGGCGATTCAGTTGACGAAGGATAAGCGCTCTTCCTTCTGCCACTCGACCCTCAGTTCGACCCTCAGCTCGACCCTCAGCCAAAATATCTTGATAAATCACAGACTCCCGCATGATCTCGCTCCTTAAGATCTGTTGAATCGTCTCCTGCTCTAATACTAAACCAGCTAAGATTGCCGTAGAAGCCGCTACATTTTTTTGAACCCGAAGTGCATCAATTTGGTCAATCCGATCTGCCACTGCTCTGAGTACCGCCGCTTTATCCACACTTTGACTCAAAACCGCAAACGGCAATAATCCAGGCGACTGCAAAAATACCTCCGTTGGCTGCTCCCAGAGGCGGATTACCTCAAACTCGTGTCGCGTACTGGACAGATTAAACGTCGTTTCATATACCAATGCAGAAGTTGATGGCTTCAAGTAAATAACAATCTGACGCATTTCCTTGTGGGGAGACCGTCGATGCCCCCGGACGCGATAATCTAACATCCGAAACGGTATCGTATCAATCGGTTGCGTCTGGAACTCCAGATGAAGGATTAGGTCGTCAGAATCAAGCAAAATCAACGCATCCGCTCGAATTGGCTCCAACGACAACTCCGACGGACTCAACTGCGTAAACTGGATGGGTTCCCCCAAGAGCCAGGTTGCAAAATCATCCGAAAAGCTTTCTGCTAGAAATTTACAGACGTTATCAAACATTTAGGGTAACAACTCACACTGGGCATGATGGCGCAATAAATGATCGCAGAGCACTAGCGCCACCATAGCTTCTACCATTGGTACCGCTCTAGGCAGTACACAAGGGTCATGCCGACCTTTGGCAGCTAACACCGTCTCCTCTCCTGCTTGATTCACCGTATTTTGAGCCTTGCCGATCGTGGCCGTTGGCTTAAATGCCACTCTCAAAATAATGTTTTCGCCATTAGAAATACCACCCTGGATGCCGCCTGAACGATTCGTGACCGTGCGGATACGCCCCGCTTCATCGGTGTAGAACTCATCATTGTGTTCTTTCCCCGTTAGCAACGTTCCCGCAAAACCCGAGCCAATTTCAAACCCTTTGCTGGCAGGGAGTGACATCACACTCTTAGCAAGGTCTGCTTCTAATTTGTCAAACACGGGGGAACCCAACCCCATCGGCATGTTCCGTGCAACACACTCAACCACACCGCCAATGGAATCTGCATTCTGACGAGTCTCGTCAATCAGGGCGATCATTTTTTCAGCGTAGACTGGATGGGGACAGCGCACCATGTTGCTTTCAACTTGTTCTAGGGTGACGGTGCTGGAATCGATGGGAGCTTCTAAATCTTTAATGCGGCGTACATACCCAATCACCTCAACCCCAGCGACCTGCTGAAGAATTTTTTTGGCGATCGCACCCGCTGCTACGCGCCCAATGGTTTCTCGTGCCGAAGAACGCCCACCCCCCTGCCAATTGCGAATCCCGTACTTGCATCGTAGGTTGCATCCGCATGGGAGGGACGATACACCGTCGCCATCTCATCGTAATCTTGCGGACGCGTGTTTTTATTGCGGACCAGGATTGCGATCGGAGTTCCCAACGTCTTACCTTGAAACACCCCTGAAAGAATTTCGCAGGTATCGGACTCATCTCTAGGCGTCGTCACCCGACTTTGACCCGGACGTCTGCGATCGAGTTCAAACTGAATATCAGCCTCTGAGAGCGAAAGCTGTGGCGGACATCCATCAATGACGACCCCTACCCCACCTCCATGAGACTCCCCAAAGGTGGTAATCCGAAACAGATGCCCAAATGTATTGCCCATAAATGACTCAAGTGACCGTCACACAAACGTTTAGCAGAACATACCCTGCTGTTCCACTATCGCATACCCAGACCCCTGCCCATACAATCAAAACCCGTCCACCTCTCTCTTTGGAGTTGTCGGACGGGTCTAAATTTTGTTGAACATGAAATCTAATGTGTGGCTGACTCTAAAGACTGATTTTGTTGTTCTTCCATTTGCTCTACCAAGCGTTCGACCTGATGGGGCGTTAAATGGGTTAGTTCACAGAGCCAAAGCTTTAGATTCTCTTTATTACCGACAGGTATCGTGCTTGGAAAATTTTCAGTAATAGTCATAACACTTTTTCAACTCAAAGTTTATAGGTTACATGGCTTAAACTAAGCGTCCCACTACAGGTCTGACAAAAGTTTTAGCTCAGGTGTTCTCCAAACAATAAATCAATAAAAATGACTCACCTATGATGTAGATCACCATTTTAAATGACTTTTTGTCTTATCAGTTTTATGAAACTCTGACAAAGTATCACGAATTGTAAAAAGAATACAAGCAGTTATTTTGTTTTAAGGTGTCTGGCTTAAGTAAGTCGATAAGTAATCAGCCGTTCCTTCAACAAAAGCGATGACCTTTTCGTAAGCCATGCGGGTTGGGCCTAAGACCCCCACACTGCCCACTGGGGTGGTGCCTTTTTGGTAGATGGTAGAAACCAGCGCACAGTTTTGAATGGGCTTGAGCGCGTTTTCAGAGCCAATTTGTATGCTGACTGGAGGTTTTGGTGTGACGGTTGAAGACGTGGAAGGTTCCGACGATTTGTAAATTAAAGGCCAAAGTTGGTCTTGGCTTTCCTCTAGCATCTGAATAATGGTTTGAGCTTGAGCCAGTTCTGAAAATTCGGGTTGGCGCAAAAACTCTGCCATGCCACCAATCAAGATGGGGTTGGCGTTTTTGGGCATTGAGCGTTGACTCAACTCCCAAAAAAGCTGTTTGAGGAAATCTGCAAACACCTGAAATTGACGATCTAGGGTATCCCAGTCTAAAGTGGCTAGTTCTGTGAGAGATTTACCACTCAGTGTATGGTTGAGAAAATTGGAGAGCAGTTGTAATTCCTGCTCTAACCACTCTTGTGTGTTGTCTTGACACAATTGAGCGGGTAAATTCATAAAGACAGAACGAGTTTCATAGGTGTCTGTGACTAAAATCAACATGACTTGTTGGGGCTCAAGTTGAATGAGGTTCACATGACGAATGGTGGTGGCGGGGGACTGCGGCATGGTGATGAGTGCGATGCATCCGCTTAGGGTAGCTAAGATCTGCGCTGCATGACGTAAAAGGGTCTCAAAGCTGGTTTGCTCTGGCTGAAGTCGCTTCCTGAGAAGATCCTGCACTCGATGGACGAGTTGGCGGGAAGGGGTGATCAGCTCATCAACGTATAGGCGATACCCAGAATCTGAGGGAACGCGACCTGCCGAGGTGTGGGGTTGGTATAGGAGTCCAACCTTTTCTAGCATTCCCATCACGTTGCGAATAGTTGCGGGGCTCAGACTGAATTGATATTCTTTGGCCAGTGCTTGAGAACCAACGGGTTCAGCTGTAGCTACGTAGTAGTTGACCGTTGCCCACAGTATTTTTTGTTGACGTTCATTAAGCTGCACATCCATTGGTTCTCTTGAATGACTGAGAGGGTGTAGATTTCAGCTTAACCGACACCTGAAGTCAATAGTTGGAATATTTTGCTGGACTCGAAAGCCAACCGAAAGAAACAGATTCTCGCAGAAGGGTCAAATTTCTTCATCCATGATAAAAAATTATAAAATCTCTGCGAATTCATCAGTCTTTATAATATTTTAATATTTTTTGCAAAAACTCACTATTTCCTTACATTCTTGGCCTAGCTTCAAGTGAGTGCGGTTTAGCTTTTTGTAGCAAGTAGAATATTTCATTGTTCGATTAAACCAACTATAAGGATTGAGTTTGTCAATAAGTATTTTTGCAAAATAAATATACTCTTTATTAAGACGGCTCAGAAACAATAATTTTGTATTTTTGTTGTTTAGAAGTAAAAGTATGAAGCCTATTGCTAATCTAGGATCCCTCTCTGACTCTGTAACTCAGGCTTTACCCTCCAATTTGCTCGATCGATCTCCCTACAACGGTCTGTATCGGAAGGCTTCAGTAGGGGCTGCTGTCTCAGTCAATTCTTCATCAAGCAGTCAATCTATCCGTCGTACCTTTGCAAAAGCCGATGTCATTCCTAGCGTTGAAGATTCACTCTGGCTGATTGAGGAAGGCATTGCTAGAACCATTACTTGGAGCGAGCGAGGGGATGTGACGGGGTTAGGTTATTGGGGGAAGGGTGAGGTTGTAGGTCACGCTTTAAGCAATCTTGTTCCTTCTCAAATTGAGTGCCTGACCAGTGTGGATGTGCTTCTTGTCCCACGAGATAAGTGGTTTTTGTATATTGATGCCATTCTGCGTCACGGTCAACAAATCGCACAATTGATGAGCTTTTTAGCACATGAGAAAATCCCCCAGCGTCTGGTTTATTTTTTGAATTGGTTGGGCGATCGCTTTGGCAGACCAGTTTCTCAAGGGTTACTCATTGATGTTCCGCTTACCCATGCGACGATTGCCGAAATGATTGGGACAACGCGTGTGACAGTTTCTCGCTATTTGGGCGAATTTAGAAGCCAAGGTGCTGTCATTTGTAACGCACGACAGCTAATCCTCCAACAAGACTTGAACCAGTTGGACCTTGCTGAGATTGCGGTTAAGCTCAGTCGCAGCTAAGGCAAACTTTTTGAGTGGTCTAGGACGTTGTTACTGAGCGATCGCCCTCAACGTTTCTCGATTCCATTCCACTGGTATTCCTTGTTGATAATCTGCCAAGCTAAACGAATCCACTTGAATTGCTTCATTCCGTGCGATCGCAGCCTCCTTCATCAGTTCTGCTTGTTCTCGGGTCGCGATTTTTGCCGTCACCGCTGCTTCAATGAGGTGTTCGGGTTGAGCTTGGGGTAGTTTCCCTTGTTGAATTGCAGTTTTGATCGTCTTAAAGAGCGTTTTTGTTTGCAGGGTTAGCATCATTGCTTGCTCTAATCTGCCAAGGGCTTCATCGGGATGGGTGGGAAGGTAGATGCCTTGAGTAAGGCGATCGCGGGGTGCGCCTGGGGTTTGCAGAAGTGTTGCAACCCGAGCGCCCAGATCATCGGACGGTATGACACCCACGGGGTTGAGCCGCCACCAGCCCGCTATCAGTTTGAGTCCTGGGATCGGTAAATTGTTGAATAGTCCTTCAAAGGCTTGTTGGAGTTGGGCAAAGGTATAATTCATTGCCCAATCCACGAGCGGTAGATCTGCGGTCTGACGTCCTTCAGCTTCAAAGCGTCTCAAGGTTGCCGTGCCTAAATACATCCAGGAGAGGAGGTCGGCAAAGCGTCCGGTGAGGGTTTCCCGACGCTTGAGGGTACCGCCAAAGGCAAACATAGCAAGGTCGGTGAGGACGGCAAAGGTGGCCGAGGCCCAAGCCAGTTTGCGGTAATACTGTGCGGTGGGTCCACGCACGGGAGATCGAGCTAAACGACCCCGCGACAGACCGAGCAAGACGGCCCGAAATGCATTGCGAACCATCGAGCCCAGGTGAGGCCAAAGCACCCGATCGAAGGCTGCTACATCCGAGCGATCGAGCGCATCGATTTCAGCGTAGACATAAGGATGGCAGCGAATGGCACCCTGTCCGAAGATCATCATGGTGCGGGTAAGAATATTAGCGCCTTCGACGGTGATGGAGATTGGCGTTGCGGTATAGATATTGGCCAGTAGGTTTCTGGGGCCGCGACAGATACCCGCGCCACCCAAAATATCCATCCCATCAGTCACGATCTTGCGGGAGAGTTCCGTACTGGCGTACTTGGCGATCGCCGAGACCACAGCAGGTTGTTCGCCAGCATCTACGGCACCGCAGGTATAGAGCCGCAGGCCATCCATCAAGTAGGTGAGCCCGCCGATTCTGGCTAAGGGTTCTTCTACGCCTTCAAAGCGTCCAATGGACAGCCCAAATTGTTTGCGGGCAACGGCATAAGCTCCCGTTACCCGTGCCGTGAGTTTGGCACCACCCGTACAAGTTGCGGGGAAACTCACACCTCGCCCCGCAGCCAGGGACTGCATCAGCATCTTCCAGCCTTGACCTGCTTGGGACACGCCTCCAATAATTTGCTCGATGGAAAC
>JAAURS010000327.1 GCA_012032135.1 Acaryochloridaceae cyanobacterium RU_4_10
CTCCGGCTTGTGCCTCTCGCAAGAAAAGAGAGGCTATGAGCACTCGGATTGAATTCGACAAAGTTACCTTCTGCTAATACTTTCAGTCTCCTCAGAATTTTCTGCACCACTAAGCTTCTTCTTAAAAACTTCATCCAGCGGAGTCGAATACTTCAATATTTGCTCAAAATCCTGTGGAGGATTGCCCTGCTTCAGCATATTCTGAAAAATAGTATAGGGATCTGTTTTTGCCCCCTGCTTCCGAAGCGTCTTTTCGTCATTCAACCAAACATAAATAATAACCTTATGCTTCGACGAAAAACGGAAGAACAAGCAATATCGCGCATGAAACTTAGCCCTGAACCAATGTTTATTCCCTTTCCCCAAGGTATTCCCCTGCCTGAAATCGGGCGAATTTGGATCCTCAGGGATATTTTGGCGAATGAGCTTGTTAATTGTTGCCAAGAACTTTGCCTTAGGATGTGACTCATACCCCGATGGGTCAACTTCCTTCAGCGAACTCACTTCATCAATGAGCTTTACTATCTGGTCAACAAATAGCTTATGCCCATAAAGTTTCCAGCCATTAACTTCCATCACAGAAGCGACTCATCGCCTAAATCTTCATTCAAGTCAACGTCGATATGGCCGACCAGATCGTCTAGGCGATCGAATAAATTAGAATCTAATGCCTGAATCTGGGACGGCATATCTTTTTCAAGCAACGCTAGAAATGCGCCAATCACTGGATCGTCTTCATCTTCATCAACGGTATCAGTCGGCTCTGCAACCACCAACATGTAACCAGGGGCAATGACCTTGGCTTTCACCTGTCCAGAAAACTCGGGATGGCTCCGAAACAGCGACTCTCAACCAGAAGAGCGTCTGAATTCCCAGTCTTGGTCTTACTGCCCTTATACACCGGAATCTCGCGTTCAGTTTTTCGATCTAAAACGGACATAAAGATTCCCTGGATGTAAAAACATTTGTACTTACATTATGCACATTTTTGGAGTAATTAGTACATCGGTAACAGGGTGAAGCGATCGCCATTGTACTGGCAGGCGGAGGATGGGGCAATCTGCTATGTCGTTGGAAGAGATTTTGAAGAGGGGGTAAGCAAAGTCCAAAGAAAACAGTTGACGTTCGGACATATATGTCCGACGATTGAGGAATGACAGGAAAAGAACTCGTCAAAGCTCTGAAAAAACTTTCAAAAGCGCGCCAAGAGGGATTGTGAATAGAAAGTAAACGTGGGAAGGGAGGCCACATCACTCTTTATTTGGGTGAGAGGTATGCCGTTATCCCTGACCTGAAAAAAGAACTGAAGACGGGAACTTTGAGCGCAATATTAAAGCAGTTAGGGGTGGAAAAAGGAGAGCTATGAACCGATATTCTTATCCGGCTATCCTAGAGTCTTCTGAAGAAGGCGGATACGTCGTAACATTTCGGGAGTTTCCTGAGGCGATTACTCAAGGAGACAGTCTTCAGGAAAGTCTGATTGAAGCCTCGGATTGTTTGGCAGAAGCGATCGCGGCTCGGCTCGATGATGGGGTAGAGATTCCAGATGCCAGTGAAGTTTTGGAGGGGGAATACAGAGTGGCGGTACCGCTTCGGATTGCCCTCAAGGCCGCGCTTTATTCTGCACTCAAAGAGACGGGGATAGCAAAGACCCAACTCGGAGAAATGTTAGGGAAAGACGAGAAAGAGATACGGAGAATCCTAGACCCACATCACGGGACCAAGTTACCCACTATTGAACAAGCGTTAAACGCCTTAGGAAAATGGCCAGAGCTATATCTGCATTAGAGATTGGCCTTCAGCCTACTGCTGAAGCTCAGTTTTTGCCAGCGCTGGGGGAGGTACTCGCGAACTTCATTGACTCCCTTATCCAATCTTCAGAAAAGAATTCTCCAACTGATGAAGTTACCCGAATCTCTGTATCACCTATATCTCAAGCAGAGCAAGACTTAATTCTTTTCCTTCGTCCAAACTGGGTGTGTCCGAGTTGTTGAGGGGCGATTGCATCTGAGGGGATGGTACATTACAATTGCGAAAATTCTAGATGCAATTGGAAGGACGATAGTATTGTTTAAGCAAATAGCTGTGTTGCACATATAGTGAATAGTAGTCAGATATTCACTTGACTCATTTTCCATTACTATCCGATGTAGCGCTGCCTCCTTCTGTTGAAAAAATAACCAGGCGATGGGGAAAAAAGTCATGTAGCGATTGTGAATCTCAAGACCAACTAGAGCTTGAGATTCCTCTGCATTTTTAACCAGTCGGTCATACCATGCTCTGATTGTTGGTTTGTAGTCATGAATCGAGTCGTGCGTTATTTTAAAGCCAACACTTTCCGCTGCTTCAATATGACTGCGATGCATCACTAAAAGCGAACCAGGGAAAAACAGTTGCAGCATGACTCCCGAAGCTGGGTAAGATTCGTGCTCAAAGGAAAAGAATTGATGTACAGCTAGACCTCCTGGTACGAGCGCATCATATATTTTTTGATACAAACCTTTTAATTCCGATGGTCTGACATGCTCCAGCGCTCCGATTGAAAAGATGCGATCGTACGGAGCGTGCTCAAATGGTGCAGTAATAAAATTGGTGAGGGAAACATTTAATCCCAATTTTTGGCGATCGTAAGTTAGCTGTTCTTTTGATAGCGTAAAACCCGTTAACTCCCCTCTATGTCCTGTATCTTGAAGGTACTTGAGCATTCCACCCCAGCCACAGCCGAGATCCAAAACTTTCTCATGGCCGTCTAGTTTCAAGAGAGCACGCAGGTATTCAGCTTTATTTGTTTGTGCTTCCTCTAAAGTATCTCGTTCATTAAGAAATTCCGCACAGGTATAAAACTTGTACTTAGTATCTAGGAATAAAGCATAGAATTCATTTGAGACATCATAATGAGCTTCGATCCCCTTTGAATGGTCTTGGGTCAGCATGGAGTCCAAATATTGCCTGCGTCTTGACTCGGGTGGATAAGTCCGCATCAAGGATTCCAACCAACCTGGTTTTGGCTCATTCCAAAACCGCCAGTTCTCTAATGGGTCCAACGGCCTTGGCGAATGAATTCTGTAGTTTGCGATCGCATACAGCAAACCACGCTCGACCAGGTCTGAAGCAAACTGCGCGAACCGCTTAAGATTATTCACACTGGTTACCCCCGCTAAGAATCAACATAGGTTTTGGGGTTGTTGCCTTTGGCTGTGCTTACCGTCGCAGTTGTTATTGCAACATTAATATTGGCGGAATACTCAAAAAGTAGCATGAGCCGTCGAACAACCCAGAACACCACGATAATGACAAGAATTGCGATGACGATCGGAGCCGGACTCATTAGATGAAGACCTTTAACGAGAGAACAAACGCAAGGTCATTACCCGCTTCTTCAGCATCCCATAGACGACAGTAGTTTTCTGAAACGGGCGAAGCGATCGCACTGGCACAAAAAAGTTAGGACACCTGCCCCAACCGAAGCAATGAGCTTGGTTATTGCACCTGAGCTAGATTCAGTGCGAATAGTTCCCCTTCTGCAAGGGAAAGCCAGACAGTGAATGCCAATCGCTGTGACTGAGGAGGTGTTCAATAGTATTAATTAAATCGGAGTTTCCAGTATTCGCCTCCTACTTCTTCCCTTTTTTCTTTTTATCCTTCTTCTTAACCATATTCAAAATAAAGTTTGCATCAGCCAAATCATGGCATTTTCTATGTCTCCCACTGTGTCCCCTAAAGGCATTGCCGGACGTTGCACCATAACAATGGGAATACCCAGTGTCTGGGCGGCGATGATTTTGGCATAGGTAGCATCTCCTCCGCTGTTTTTACTGACAATTGCATCAATTTTGTAGTCCTGAATCAGTCGTTCTTCCACCTGAATGCTAAAGGGGCCGCGATTGACTAGTATCTCCCCATTAGGCACAACCAGATCTGATGCTGGAGGCTCAATCGATCGCATTAAAAACCAAATCCCTTGTAAGAGTGCAAAAGGTGCAAGCTGTTGTCTGCCAATAGTCAGAAACACCCGTTTTGCCAAAACAGGAAGGTTAGTTGCGGCAGCTTCTACACTATCTACTTCAATCCAGAGATCTTTTGGAGACTTCTCCCAGGCTGGACGTATGAGCATAAGATGGGGAATACCCGTTTCATGGGCAGCAACAGAAGCATTCCAGGAAATTTGAGCGGCAAAAGGATGGGTTGCATCAATCAGGGCATCAATCTGATGTTCGCGGAGATAGACCGCTAATCCAGAAGTCCCCCCAAAACCCCCGACTCGCGTCGTGCCTTGAGGCATCGCAGGTTGACCCGTTCGTCCCGCTAGAGATGTAATCACCTCAATATTCTGCAAGTTTGAAACGCTGGCAGCTAAGTTGGCCGCATCGCCTGTTCCGCCTAAAATCAGTATTCGTTTCATTGAGAGCTAACATGAATAGGACTGATTCCAAATACATTGTATTAAGTTTCAAGCAACAGGACGTTGAGGATACTTAAGGGTGAGAATATTCAAACTCGCGAGGCATAAAGCGCCCACAGTTAACCCAAATCCTGCCGTACCCCCTAAATGTCCCCATTGCTGCAAAAGATAAGACAAAATTGCGGTGGCGGCTCCAATACCACCAAAGTATAGTCCGGTTCCTAGTCCTGCTCTCCCTGGTGGCATCATTCTCAGCGCAAATGAGATCTGGCTTGAAAAAACCATTCCAAAAGCAGTCCCAGCGATAATGACCAGTCCTACAACCCACATTGAACTCAATTTGAACAATGCGAATCCTACACAGACTGCGATCGCACTCAGTCCCGCCAGCATAGATTGTTTGACGCCAATTTTTATGGTGACGGAGCTAATCGGAATTGCAACAAGAACGGAGACTAGCAAAATACCTGCTGCCAACCACTCCGCGCTGACCGTTGGGAATTGAGTCTGAAAACTTTGCGGAAAGAC
>JAAURS010000029.1 GCA_012032135.1 Acaryochloridaceae cyanobacterium RU_4_10
TAGCTGATTTAGGGCTATTTTCTGAATTGCGACAGTTCACTTTTGAGGCTTCAGAAGCCTCGCTAAAGTTGGAAGGCAAGGTTTTTCTCAAGCAGATTCTCAATCTCTCAAGTGCAGAGGTGTCTTTCAATAACCTTCCCCCTAATAAATCTGTGCTTTTCTATCACAAGCATCGGTTGAATGAAGAAATTTATGTCTTTGTCCGAGGGAAAGGCGAGTTTCAGGTTGACGATCGCGTGTTTTCAGTGGGGGAAGGAACCGTTGTGCGCGTAGACCCTGAAGGAGAACGCTGTATGCGAAACATTTCAGAGATTGAGGATTTGTGCTGGATTGTGATTCAGTCAAGAGCGGGTTCTTACCCAGACCATACAATTCAAGATGGTTTTGGCGTTCAGAGGAAAGTGAGTTGGGTTGGCAATCAGCGGATTTAATGGAAGGCGATCGCAGATCTTTCCTGTTATGGAGTGTTGGTCATGAAACTAGCTATTACTCAAAGTATCTTGGTCATTCTTTCAGGCATCTATGTTATACGAGCAAGCTGGTTTATCTTCTCGGGTATTTTAGCCCTCTAACCCCAGTTGCAGCTATTGTTCTGGTGCTTTGCCTCACGTTGTTCCATCGCCCACCTATAGAGCCAGGTATTTGGCTTTATGTTGTGCTGATAGGTTGTGTTATTGGGGCAATTGCTAATGGCATTTTGCTATTCAGTACTCATGAGACATATAGCAATATAACTAATCGAGCATTTAGCATCATTAGTGTGGTGAGTTGGGTCTCTCTCTGTATTATCTACGCTCCTGTGTTGATCCGTTCAGGTGTAAGCACTCAGTAAACTTGTGCCCAAAATGCACGATCTTTGTACGGTTTTGGTATACAAATTCATTCCAAAGAAAAGGCGCGAGGGTGTCTGTTCGTGCCTCCCACCCCTAAGGTGCAGGGGTCAAAACCTTCTCCGCTTCCACTTCACGCCTTGCTTCGGGTTGTTCTGATTCTGAGGGCGGTACCACTTGCCAGAACATTGGCAAATAGTGAGACCAATTCGCTAGAATCTCCTGGGCTTTTAGGCTACCCGTGCGATCGCAGTGGGCCTGAATCAGACTTTGGAGTTGCTGTTCTCCCGCCTTTGCAATCACCCGCTGAATCTGGACGATCTCAGGATTCACCTTAGTGGGGAAATTCCCTTCCTCATCCAGGAAGTATGCTAACCCACCCGTCATCCCAGCCCCCACATTGCGACCCGTAGGGCCAAGAACCACGATCGCGCCGCCCGTCATATATTCGCAACAGTGATCGCCTGCGCCTTCAATGACCGCTTGTGCCTTGGAATTGCGCACCCCAAACCGTTCTCCCGCTCGTCCGTTGGCGAATAGCGAACCGCCCGTAGCACCATAGAGGCAGGTATTCCCGACGATCGCATTCTCGGCTCCCGTATAGGTTGCGTCCGTTGGGAGTTTAATAATAATCTCACCGCCGTGCATTCCTTTGCCCACGTAATCATTGGCTTCGCCCGTTAGCGTTAGGGTCATTCCTGGCAAAATAAACGCGCCAAAACTTTGACCCGCACTCCCGTTAAAGTTCAGAGAAATATGGCCATCAAATCCAGAATCCCCATACTTTTTAGCGATCGCGCCCGATATCCGAGTCCCTACCGTACGGTCTGTGTTTACGATGGGATAGGTCTTTTCGGCTTTAGATTGCGTGTGAATTGCAAGTAAAATCGCAGCATCCGCTAGCAGTTCGTCGTCTAAGACAGGGCCGTTGCTGTGGACGGTTTCATGGTCTAACCAGCTTCGATCTGTGCGGGTGTCGGGAAGATGGGTAAGACAGTCCAACGACAGTGCTGCCGTCTTTTTCACGGCTACATCATTGCGGACATTCAATAAATCGGCTCGACCCACCACATCATTGAGGGAGCGATAGCCCAGTTTGGCGAGGAGCGATCGCACTTCTTCTGCAATAAAGGCAAAGAAGTTAACGACATGTTCTGGGACGCCTGTAAACCGCGCCCGCAGGTTTGCTTGCTGGGTTGCAACCCCAACAGGACAGTTATTGGTATGGCAGATCCGGGCCATAATGCACCCTTCTGCCATCATGGCAATGGAACCAAAGCCATATTCTTCAGCGCCCATCAGAGCTGCCATCAAAACATCCCAGCCCGTCTTGAGTCCGCCATCTACTCGCAAAAGCACGTCGATCGCGCAGTTGGTTTTCCATCAGCACGCGATGGACTTCCGTGAGTCCTAACTCCCAAGGACTTCCGGCATGTTTGATAGAACTTAAGGGAGATGCCCCCGTTCCGCCATCGTGACCGGAAATTTGGATGATGTCTGCATTGGCCTTTGCCACCCCTGCTGCGATCGTCCCAATCCCCACTTCCGCAACGAGTTTGACGGAAACTTGAGCCTGGGGATTGATTTGGTGCAGGTCAAAGATTAATTGGGCCAGATCTTCGATGGAGTAAATATCATGGTGGGGGGGTGGCGAGATCAGTGTTACTCCAGGCTTGGAGCGTCGCAAGGACGCAATGTAAGGGCTTACTTTTTCCCTGGAAGCTGTCCGCCTTCCCCTGGCTTTGCACCTTGAGCGACTTTAATTTCAAGCTGTTTGGCGCTCATCAGATAGCCTGGAGTGACACCAAAACGACCCGATGCAATTTGTTTGATGGAAGAACAAGCTGTATCGCCGTTCTGCAATCCCTTCAGATGGGGTAGCAACGCTGCTGAGCGTCCTTCACTATCCACATCATCCAAAACCTTATAGCGAACGGGGTCTTCACCGCCCTCGCCGGAGTTGGATTTGCCGCCGATGCGGTTCATGGCGATCGCCAGCACTTCATGGGCTTCCCGCGACAGCGCGCCCAAGGACATTCCGCCCGTGCAGAAGCGTTTCATGATGGACTCGACGGATTCTACTTCCTCTAAAGGGATTGAGGGGCGATCGCTATTGAACGCTAGCAAGTCCCGCATGGCGGTGATGGGACGGGTTTGAAGCTGAGTTTTATAAAGATCGTAGTGGTCGTATTGTTTGTTTGCCAATGCTTTGTGGAGTGCTTTGGCTACTTCTGGACTATTCATGTGGTACTCGCCCCCCGGACGGTACTGCACAAATCCATAGTTTTCTAGCTTTTTAAGGGGTAATTCTGGAAACGCCCGATGATGGAACGCCATAATCTCTTGGGCTAATTCGCTACAGGTCAAACCCCCCAACCGCGAGGCTGTGCCGTGGAAGGCTAAATGTAGGAGTTCTGAGCCAATCCCAATGGCCTCAAAAATTTGAGCGCCTTGATAGCTGGCCAGCAAAGAATCCCCATTTTAGATAGGATCTTCAGCAGTCCATTCTCAACCGACTTACGGAAATTATGTTGAGCCGCCTCAATCGGAATCTGAGGGAGTTTGTTGAGCTTCATCAGCTTTTGAGTGCGATCGTCAGACCACCACTGCCGCACGGACTCTAAGGCGAGGTGAGGGCAAATCGCACTGGCCCCATAACCGATCAAACAAGCAAAGTGATGAGTGCTCCAGCACTGTGCCGTATCTACAATTAAAGACGCCTGCATCCGCAAACCTTGCCGAATCAAGTGATGGTGAACGGCTCCCACTGCTAACAGCGGTGGAATGTAGCTCATCTCAGGATCTAAGAGCGCAGGTTGACCGGAGAGATCCCTGCGATCACTCAAATCAAATCGACTGTCCTGCCTGAACTGCCGCAGTCGCTTCGGCACACAATCGCTCTACGGCTTGACGCAAACCAGAGGGACCATCGGCAATCGCAAACAAAGTCGAGAGCGTAGCCGCTCCAAACTCAGATTGCCGGATAAACTCTAACTCAGACTCGTTTAAGACAGGCGATTCCAGCTTCAACAGTCGAGCTGCTTCTGCCTGACGCTCCAGGAAGTTACCGCGACGTCCTAAAGAAATAGATAGGGACATTACCAGCTTTTCGCGCAGGGGGTCGATCGCGGGATTGGTGACTTGGGCGAAACGCTGCTTGAAATAGTCATAGAGGACGTGGGACTTCTCAGACAGCACCGCTAAGGGAATATCGTCACCCATGCAGAAGGTAGGTTCTTTTCCTTCCTGCGCCATCGCCTGGATCACCATTTCAACGTCCTCGGCAGAGTAGCCAAAGGCGACTTGCTGGCGCAGGCAGTCAGGGTTAGAAATGAGTGTAGTTTCTAAGAAGGGCTGTTCTGCCAGACTGACGCGATTTGCTTTGACCCACTCCCCATAGGGTTTCTGGCTGGCAACGCGGGCTTTAATATCCCAATTCGTTAAAACTTCATGACGTTCTAGATCGACCGCAATCATCTGCCCCGGTCCTAACCGACCTTTTGACAGAATGTCTGCGTCGTTAATGGGAATGCTACCTGCCTCAGACGCCACAACGATTAGGCCATCGCGGGTTGTGCAGTAACGTGCGGGGCGTAAGCCATTGCGATCGAGGGTGGCACCCACAATCTTGCCATCGCTGAATGCGACCAATGCGGGACCGTCCCAAGGTTCTTGGAGGCCGCTGTAGTATTCATAAAAATCTACGATCTCTGGATAGTCAGCCAAGTCAGGCTGGTTTTGATATGCCTCTGGTATCAGCATCATCAAGGCAGCCATCGGAGTTCGGCCAGACTGCACCAACAGTTCCATTGCGTTGTCTAGGTTGGCCGAGTCGCTGTTGTCTGGGTTCACCACGGGCTTCAGTTCGTCAATGCGATCGCCCCACCGTTTGCTGCTCAGGGTAGTTTGCCGCGCGACCATCCAGTTTACGTTGCCTAGGAGGGTATTAATTTCGCCGTTGTGTCCCAAAAACCGCATGGGCTGGGCTAGCGGCCATTTTGGTAGAGTGTTGGTGCTGAAGCGGCGGTGGTAGAGCGCAAACACGCTCTCAAAGGCAGGGTTTTGCAGATCCAGATAAAATTCGCCCAAGACGGCTGAGCGCACCATCCCCTTATAAATAATGGTGCGGCTGGAAAAGGAGCAGAAGTAAAACTCCTGGGTCCAAGGTTCGCCAAGGCTTGCGATCGCTTTTTCAATCCGTTTCCGAGTCAAATAAAGGTGACGCTCTAAGGCGTGAACGTCATCGGGATCGTGACTTTGGGGATCTTCTAGAAAAAACTGTTCGATTTGGGGCTGATTTTCGCGGGCTTGACGGCCCAAACACTCTGGCTTGACAGGCACTACCCGCCAGCCCAATACTTTAAATCCTTCCTCTCGGGCAATGGTCTCTGCAATTTTCCGCGATCGTCCAGCCGCCTCCGGCTCTGCGGGAAGAAAGAGCATACCTACACCTGTCTGGGCGGAGTTGGGTAATGTCTGTCCTTGAGATTGGAACCAATCGGTCAATAAAGTCCAGGGAATTGCACTCATGATCCCTGCCCCATCCCCAGAATCGCGATCGGCACTGCACCCGCCGCGATGTTCGACGCAGGTTAAGCCATACAGTGCTTTTTGAATGATGTCATGACTGGCCTGACCCTTTTGACTCGCAATAAACCCAACACCACAGGCATCTCGCTCTTCAACCAACCAGGGCTGACCTGCATACCCCAAGTCTTTCTGTTTGGAATCCTGCATGGTTTGAACGTTGAGGTTTGGAGTCTCCAGGTTGCTATGCTTCATGATGTCTGTTAGGGAAGATAAGGGGAAATGGTCAAGGGGCGCTCAAAGTCAGAAAAACCTGACCCGATCGTCCAATTAGGGCAAAGTTTGCGATGGATTTATAACTGAGCGGCCAAAGAGATGAATGCATTCCAAAGGCCACAGAGGTGAAAAAAGCCCTGACACGTCTAGTTTGGTGCGGGCTTGGATGGTCTTGAATGGTCTTGAACTTAAGTCTCTATGTTTATTTAAGTATCGCTCATTTTACGATAACCGTCTCGTGACTACTCCCGACGTTGGTGCTACGCATACAACGCGGGCTTCCCAAGATCGCTCTTGGAATCTTCGAGCTTCGCAGCCAGTTGTCTAGATATTGTTTCCAATACCCCCGATACCTCGGCTCCACTCGCAATTTCAACACCCGATAGACCACGGGCACATATAACCTGACCACTTGCAACGTCTCTCGGCTTGATAGACCCACACTCATGACACTCATGAATCCTGACACTCAAATCCTTCTTTACCCTGGCTCCACAGTCAGGACAGGTTTGAGACGTGCCATTCGGGTCAACCTTGCCAAAATAGACACCGCGCTTGAAACACACCCAAGGCAGGACTTGATTCACAAATTGACCCAAGCCTGCATCCAGAGTATGTTTGCCCAACATGCCCTTTGCCATGATTCGGAAATCCAAATCTTCGACAAAAATCATTTGGGCACGGTCGCACAGATGATGAGCCAATTTGAACTGCCAATCCAAACGACAGGCTGCAATTTGTTCGTGAACTTTGCCGATTTTCGCAATCAGGTTGGCACGAGTGTTAGACCGTTTCTGTTTCCGCTTCAAACAACGTTGCAGCAATTCAAGCTTGCGGTGCAGTTTGTCAAGAAAACGCGGCCTAGCGACTTGTTCGCCATCACTCGTACTCAGAAAATAACTCAGCCCTACATCAATCCCAATGGCCTGTCCGTGAGGCGCTACATCGGGAATCGTGACATCAGCTTGGAGACAAAGCGTCACATACCAACCGGAATGTTTGCGAATGACACGAACCGTTTTGACTTCAAACCCTTCTGGGATTTGACGGTGCAAAACAATGGGCATTTCTCCAATCTTGGGAAGCTTGATGCGACTGTCAATAACAGGATTTTCCTTGAATTGAGGGAACAAGAACGAGCGGTATTGACCAAACTTCTTGAACCTCGGAAATCCGTACCCTCGTTCTTTCATAGCAACAAAGGCCGCATCGACTCTTCTGAGGGGTTCTTGAATCACTTGAGAGTGAACATCTTTGAGGTGAGGCAACTGACCCTTGATTGCTGTGAGTGCATTTTGCTGCTTGTAGTAATCGGGGGAAGGGACATCGGCACCAATGATGTATTCAGCCACAAGAGAGCAAGAATTGATGTCACATTTGCGAGACTTGATCCAGTCCTTGCGCTCACCCAAAGCGTAGTTATAAACCCCACGACAAATCTCAAGCCAGGACACCATACGGGTTTCTTGCTCAAGAGATGGGTAAACGCGGTACTGGTAGTTTATCGTAAACATGACTCTATCTTACCAGGTTTAAGTAAACTATTCACTCTACTTAAATGTTCGTTTTCAGGGGGATTGACCCCTTCAACTCACGCGGGATGTCCGTGTATCCCGACGCTCACCTGGGTACAGGTAGAGCGCGGGACTTACAGCCTCCCGAACCCACCATTAGTTAAATCAATAGCGTTTCAGTCGCCAAGCTCATTGTTGTCACTGACAATGCACGTTTCAATATGCTAACGTCGTCCGTTGGATATAGTATCGATCTGCAATGCAGCGGTTTAGGTTTTTTCAGCCTCACTGGTGCGCCTGTGCTAACCATTGCCTTGGCGTATACCGCAACGCACTTTGGCCTTATCCACCGACTGATTAGCTCAGGGGTAGAGCACCTGGAAATCCCAGGCGGTCGTAGGTTCGACTCCTATATCAGCCACCCAATGGAAGTTCGCTCAGTGGTAGAGCATTGGACTAGTACTCCAACGGTCACAGGTTCGACTCCTGTACTCCCCACCAAAAGACCCCGCCCTGGGTATGGGCACCTCGATTCCAACGAGTCCAACGGTACGGGAGAAATCCCAAGATGGTTCGAGTCCATTATTTTGCGCTCTGCTCTGCTGGCGTTCCGCGATCGCCCATCGCCTAGCGGTGAACGATCGCAGCAGCTTACGATTCCTGCGCAATCGCACTCATCCTTCACAAAAGTATGTCCTTCTCTGGTTACATCCTTGTTGCCGTGAGTAACAAGGATCTGGCCGAGAGAACGGCATATATCGAGTTTAGGATTTGCGATCGCCCGTTTTGTTTGTTGCGAACGCCAGCAATAGCGGAGCTTAAAACTTCCCAATTTTATAAATTGCTTTCATTCAGATCCATTCTCAGGACGTACAGTTCAATGTTCAGAACGTTTTACATCAAACCTCAAGAACGAGGCATTTTGTACCATCGCAGCGATTTCAAGAATATTTTACGCCCCGGCACCCATCGGTTGCGGTGGGGGCAATGGAACCTGCAAACGTTCGACCTCAATCAGCCAGAAGCCAAGATTGAGAACTTGGAACTGTTATTGCAAACGCACTCCACAGTGGTGAATGCACATTTGATCGTCGTGCGCACCCGTTTTAATGAAGCTGCACTGGTGCAGATGGGCCAGCACTGGTTAACCGTTGGCCCCAACCAACTTCGTGCGTTCTGGCGCGGATTTATTGAGGTGGAAGCCCATCTGTTCAATCTAGAAGAGACGCTAGAACTACCTGCCACCTTTGTTCAGCAGTTGCGCAATGCCTCCCCCGCAGGGGTCCAAATAGTTCGGGTTTCTGAAGCTGAGATTGGCTTGCTTTACGAACAAGACAATTTTATCCGCCCTCTTGAGCCAGGAGAATATGGGTTTTGGACCTTTGGTCGCAAGGTGAATGTGAAATGTTTCGATCGCACAAAACCCACACCTAATTTTCCCTTTGAGGATGTATTGATTGAGCGTCACCCTGACTTTATTGCAGCCTACTGTGAAGTAGTACAACTCAGCGCGACGGAAGTAGCGATCGCCCGAGATAAAGGAAAGGCGATCGCAGTGCTTCCCCCATGCAGCCGCAAACTGTTTTGGAAAGGAGTTGAAGTTGAGGTATTGGATATTGGCACTATCTCCAAACTGCCGCAGAGATTAGTGGCCGAGCTGGTTTCTGGATTGCCGGATGTATTGCAAATGAGCTATGAATCGCTTCACACGCAAGAAGTCCCCACGCAGCACGTAGGATTGCTTTATGTAGATGGAACGCTACAAAAGACCCTACCCGCTGGGCTGCATGTTTGGTGGGTGTTTGGAAAATCCATCAAAACTGAGGTGGTGGATCTGCGCCTGCAAACCTTGGAAGTATCGGGTCAAGAGATTTTGTCTAAGGATAAGGTCCCGCTGCGGTTGAATCTGACGGCAGGTTTCCGAGTGGTCGATCCGGTGAAAGCCAAAACAGAATTGACGGATATTGAGAGTTTTATTTACAAGGAACTTCAGTTTGCGCTACGGGGTGCAGTGGGAACACGCGGTTTGGATGCACTTCTGGAAGACAAAGGTGCGATCGATCGTGCGGTGGCGGACTATATCCGAACAAAGACGGCTGAGTATGGAATTGATGTGGACTCGGTTGGGGTGAAGGATATTATTCTCCCCGGCGAGATTAAAACGATTTTGTCTAAGGTGGTTGAGGCTGAAAAGGCGGCTCAGGCGAATGTGATTCGGCGGCGAGAAGAGACGGCGGCAACGCGCAGTATGCTCAATACAGCGAAGGTGATGGAGGATAATCCCGTAGCGTTAAGACTGAAGGAGTTGGAGGTTCTGGAGCGGATTGCAGAGAAGATCGAACATATTAATGTGAATGGTGGGCTGGATAGCATCCTGACGGAGCTGGTGCGGATCAGCCCAAAATGAGCTAGCGATTAAAGTCGCGCCTACAAGAACAATTTCCACTTTCGTGGACTAATACGAACTTTGTTGCTGAGATTTCAGCCGCCAATCTTCTTGACGATTGGTTCTCGATATGAGAACCTAGGGAGGTGGTTTCATGTCCGTATATGAGATTAATCACCAAAAGAAATCTGAATAAGGCTATTGCACCTTACTCAGATGCAGGGGGAGTTGTGATTAGTTGGTTTTCGGTGCTTAAGGCAAATAGCTGGAAATCACTGAATGAAATTAGAGAAAATTACTCGGCTTCTGTGGATGAAGTATATGGCTACACAATTTTCAACATTAAAGGCAACAAGTATCGCTTAATCGTGCGAATAAATTATCAAGCACAAATTATCTACTTCAAGAAATTCATGACACATGCTGAATACAGCAAAATCAATTGGTCAGACGAAAGTGAAGTTAGACAGAAACTGGAATAAATCGAACCGAAAAGCGACGGGCAATCTTTGGTCCGTCACTATAGCAAACAAATGTTTTGTAAATAATTCTGAGTGAAGGGACAATGACGTTAACTATTGAAACAACCATTTACGGCAAACTTCTCTCAGAGTCCCAACCGAGAGTAATCCATGGTGAGTCTGAATACGATCGCGCGCTTGAAATTGTTGATGCACTGATGTCAAAGACTGATTTGACACCTGAAGAGACAGAACTTTTAGAGGTCTGGGCTATTCTCATTGAGGCTTACGAAGAGCAAAACTATCCTATGCCGGAAGCTACGCCTCACGAAGTGCTTTTGCATCTTATGGAAGTGAAAGAAATTCGGCAGGTTGACTTGACTGGAATCTTAGGTTCAAAGGGCGTTGTTTCAGAAATTGTCAATGGGAAACGGTCCATTAGTAAAGCTCAGGCTAAGGCATTAGGAGAATTTTTCAAGGTAAACCCTAGCCTATTTATTTGATTTTGAGCTGCGCTGGGGGATTGAATAAGTCTTGCGGACAGGGTACGCCAACGCGCCTACAAGAAAAAACTTTATCAGTATTTCCAGGGAGTTCCATGTCAAATAAACCAAAACCCAGTGCTGTCATCTTTGCTAAGAATGTTGCTCAGGTAGTGAAATTCTATGAGGGAGTACTATCTATGTCCATTGTCCACACTGATCCAGACCATATCGTGCTCAACTCAGAAGACTTCCAGTTGGTCATCCATGCTGTCCCCAAATAAGTTGCCGACACGATCACGATCGCAGTTCCCCCAGAAATACGCGAAGACACGCTCATAAAACTCTGTCTTCCAGTCTCAAGTATTGCAGAGGTACGAGCCAAAGCAGCCACATTAGTTGGAAAGGTGCGATCGCAGGATAAGGAGTGGAATGGACTTGACTTCAAAGCTTGCGATGGCCATGACCCAGAAGGTAATGTCGTCCAGTTCCGATAGAGAAAATAGTTGTGCGATGTCATGAGATAAAAAACTGTTGTCCCGTGGTCAAAGAACGATATCCCCAGCCACGAAATAGATTGAGCACGATGGTGCCCTGGCGGTGAGGGTGACGGTGTAGGTGCTGTTGTCTGCATAAATATGGCTGGGAGTAAGGGTATTAGTAGCGGTACTACCATTTCCGAAGGTCTAGGTGACGGTGCGATCGCTATAACTACCGTTGAGGGTGAGGCCGTTGCCTGCAATAACGGTCGGTGCAATGTTATTAACCTTGATCGTTTGGGTTTGACTGGTGCGATTTCCGGTGGCGCTGATGACGGTGAGGGTTAGCTCGTAGGTGCCGTTTTGACCATAGGTATGGTTGATGGTTTGGCCTGTAGTTGTTGCGGTACCATCGCCGAAGTTCCACTCGTAGGTGAGGGCGACTCCGGTGGCGACGCTGGCTGTGGCGCTGTATTGCGCGGGGGTGCCTTCGGATAGGGTGGGGGCGATCGTAATGCTGTCAATGACGGGGGCGGGGTTGGCGACGATGATGCTGACTTTGGCGCTATTGGAAATAACACCGGAATCGTCCTGGACGATGTAGATGAATTTGTCGTGTCCGAGGAAGCCTGCGTTGGGAGCGTAGTTGACGGTGCCATCGGGGTTGATGGTGACTAGGCCGTTTTTGGGTTGGTTGAGAATTTGGAGGGTGCTTGGGTTGAGGCTGCCGTCGGGGTCTTTGTCGTTGCTCAATACGTCAATCTGGGTGGGGGTGTTGTAGGTGATGGATGCGCTGTCGTTGGTGGCTGTGGGGGCGGCGCTCAGTTCGGTGAGGAGACGCACGTCGTCGATTTGGATGCTACTATCGCGGGCTCCGAAGCCGAGGAGGTCGAGGTAGAGGGTGACGACGGTGCCTGGGGTTACTCCGCTCAGGTCTACTTGGACGGTGCGGGGGGTGTTGAGGGGGAGGGTGTCTCCACTGTTGGTGGCTCCGACGAGTTTGACGGCGTTGCTGAAGTAGGTTTGGCCGTTGTGTTGCAGGTTGAGGAAGGAATCTGTGTTGCTGAGTCCAGCAGCAAGGTTGATGACGCTGGTGCCTGTGTGGGTGTTGAGGAGGGCGGCTTCAAAGGTGTCGCCGGGGGCGAGGTTGCTCTGGTGCAGGTCGGTGAAGAGGAGGGTGAATTGGAGGGCTTTGGCTCCTTGGGGGACGATGAAGGTCTGGCTGAAGTTGCTTTGGTAGGGGGAGTCTTCGCTGAGGATGGCGTGGCCGTTGAGGATCTGGCTATCGCCTCGGGTGCTCCAGTCGGTAGCGGTGTCGAAGCTGCCGTTGTTGATGCCGATGAGTGCACCGGAGGTGAGGGCGGCGGTGGGGCTTAACTCTGAACTGCGAACCGCGAATTGTGAGCTGCGAACTGTATTGAGGATCTGAATATCTAAGGCTGAGGGCAATTTCCGCACGCCTGGGGTCAGGGTGGTATTCATCAGGTCGTAGGGATAGACTTGGCTGCTGAGGTGGCTGCTGTCGGGGGTGAGGATGGCGTTGAAGCTGTCGCCGACGAATACTTTGCTGCCGTTGAGAGTTTGGATGTGGTTGTCGTAGGTGCTGTAGCCTGAAATGATGCCTTGGAGGTGGGCGGTTTCGTGGAGGAGGGTGGTGAGGAGGTCGTAGTGGCCGGAGGCGAGGCTGTCTGGGGTGGCGCGGTAGGCGCTGGTGGTGAGGGTTTGGCTGAATTCGGAGTTTTCCCAGGGGGTGGGGTCGATGAACCAGCCGAGGCCGTTGGCGTCTACATCTAAATACAGAGTGCCGCCTGTGGGGGTGCCGTTATTGCTGAATTGGGTGACTTGGGCTTCGGCGAGTTGGCCTGTGGGGAGATCTTGGATCTTGATGGTGAGGTCTAGAGGTGTGGTGGGTTGGAGGTATGTGTTCCACAGAGTTAGTGCGGTATTGTTGATGTCGTAAATGGATGTAGGAGAAGTGTTATGACTGCTGAAGAATTGCTCAGACGCTATGCTGTTGGCGAAAGAGATTTCAGTGGAGCCAAGTTGAGCGGAGTTAATTTGGAAGATGCTGAGTTGAATGGGATTAACTTGAGTGGAGCTATGCTTCGCAGGGCTAGTTTGAGTCGAGCTGATTTGAGCGGTGCCAACTTGAGTAATTCCGATTTGGCTAGTGCCTGTTTGGAAGAAACCAATCTCACCCACGCCAATCTCACCCACGCCACTATAAGTGACGGAACTTTGCTCAGAGCTAATTTGAGTGGAGCTAATCTCAGCTTTGCTAATTTGATGGACTGTGGTTTGTCCGAATCTAACCTCAGTGGAGCTAATCTCAGCGGAACCATCATTGGTCAACCTTGTCTCAACGGAGCTAACCTGACTGACGTCGATCTGAGTCAAGCTAGAATCAATCTGCCTGGTGGACTCGAAAACCCTAGAGTCGAGGGTGCTATTTTCCGAAACACCATCCTTCCAGATGGGACTAAGATTATCAATTTTATCTGAGTAATGTAGGCTGGGTTGAGGAACGAAACCCATGCCCCACAACGGCTCACTCAAACCCATCTTCAAGCTGAAGCGAAGTATCCGCTCCCCCCATTAGGTCATACTTCCCTTCCCGTACATACTTGTGAAAACTGGAATACTCCCAATCCCTTGGTACCTCCACCAACCCATGCCGAACCGGATTGTAATGAATATACTCCACATGCCGTCTCCAATCTTGCTCATCTCGGATGCAATGTTCCCAAAACCGTCGCTGCCAGACTGCCTGCTCCTTTTTATACCGTCTTGAAGCTGAAATCTCCCCTCGTACCTCATCCCCGCACCATCGCGAAAAAACGACTTAATCAAGCGCCAGCGCATCGAATAATCTGCATCCCCTTCCGGCAATGTCCAAATACAGTGCAAATGTTCTGGCAGAACTACCGCCGCATCAATCTCAAACGGATGTCGTTGCATCACATACTTGAACAATCGTCTGAGCAAATCAATCGAATCAGCCTCACATAAAAACGATCGCCGATGATGGGTGACCAGCTTAAAAAAATAAGTACCCCCCGTTATTTTAGCCCTGCGATACTCCATCGGTTAGGTATTGGGTTTTGTTCCTCAACCCAAACTACCACTTTGGGAGTTACTTTTCTTTAATGTTCCATTGTCGTCCTTGATGTCGTGGTTATTCTAATTTTGGGGTTCGATTCCTAAAGCTTTAAGCAGGTAGGTTGGATTGAGGAACGAAACCCAAAACCGAAAATTTTATCCTTCCTCCTCAATCGCCACATCTGCGCCCCACATCACATCATAAATTCCATCTCGCACATAGCGATGAAAACTTGAATACTCCCAATCCTTTGGTTTGATTGCCCAAATATTAATGGGATAAATGCACAAATTAGACGATTTCCCTTACAATCAACAGCGATCGTGTTTTGAGTCAAGTACACATGGATTTTCCCAGAGCGGATTTGGATAGCCCGTGGAAGCATATTTTGAGGACCTATTTTCCGCAAGCCATGCAATTTTTCTTCCCCAATACCGCCGCTCTGATTGACTGGGAACAACCCTACTAATTCCTCGACAAAGAATTGCTGCGAATTACCCGAGAAGCTGAGACAGGCGATCGATATGCCGATCAATTGGTCAAAGTATGGCTACTTGAAGGGGAGCAAGTTTGGTTACTTTTACATGTAGAGGTTCAAAGTCAATGGGAATCTGGCTTTGCCCAAAGAGTTTTCCTCTACAACATCAGAATTTTTGACCTGTATCAACAAGTCCCTGTAAGTTTGGCGATTCTTTGCGATGAGAGCTTGTCCTGGAAGCCCCACAATTACGTCGTCAATTACCCAGATACCCAACTCAATTTCAATTTTGGTATTGTAAAATTGTTGGACTGGCGAGATCGTACTGAAGACCTTGACTCCAGCGATAATCCCTTTGCCGTTGTCGTTCTGGCCCATCTGAAGTTAATTGAAACAAAAGGTCGTGCCAAAGAGCGAAAAGCCTGGAAATTCAGATTGACAAAAATGCTTTATGAACGGGGATATGAGCGACAACAGATTCTGGATTTATACCGCTTTGTGGATTGGCTTATAATTTTACCAGAGGTGCTGGAACGCGAATTTTGGAAAGAATTACAGACCTATGAAGAGGAACGAAAAGTGACCTATGTAACCAATGCTGAACGATTTGGCTTTGAGCGAGGGATCCAAGAAGGTAGACAAGAGGGCAGGCAAGAGGGCAGGCAAGAGGGCAGGCAAGAGGGCAGGCAAGAGGGCTTAGAGCAAGAAAGGTCTCTTATTCTCCGACAACTCACCCGTCGGCTAGGCCCGATCGCCCCTGCCCAAGAAACTCAGATCCGAGGACTCTCTCTGATCCAACTGGAAAATCTGGGTGAAGCTTTCCTTGATTTTACGCAGCCTGCCGATCTGGACAATTGGCTTCAATCCCATCAATAAATAACGATCGCCGATGATGGGTGACCAGCGTAAAGAAATAGGTACCCCCCGCTATTTTGGTTCTGCGATACTCTATCGGTTAGGTATTGGGTTTCGTTCCTCAACCCAAACTACCAGCTTGGGAGTTGCTTTTCTTTAATGTTCTATTGTCGTCCTTGATGTCGTGGTTATTCTAATTTTGGGGCTTGATTCCTAAAGCTTTAAGTTGTGCGGCAAGCTGTTCTGCTCGGGCTTGAGCTTGTTCTGCCTGAGCTTGGGCTTGTTCTACTTGAGCTTGAGCCTGAGTCAGTTGAGCTTGGGATTCGGTTGCCAGTTCGATCGGTGTGGGAATGAGCCGACCGTCGGGTTCAAAATAGCGTAGCTGTTGGTTGTGAATGCCCAAAATAAGCTTAGGGTTTCGCTCCAACGCCAACCCTGGAGGTTGGATGGAATTTCTTCATACTGGCGTCCCACCATCTGAAATCCCTGAAATTCCAGCGTTTCGGGTGAGAACCAAAAATACTCTGGTGTATGGAAGCGGTCTTGGTAGAGCGCTTTCTTCAATGCTCTGTCGGTGGAAGCCGTTGAATCTGAGAGCAACTCAATGATGAGATCGGGATATTGTCCATTTTCTTCCCAAACCACCCACGATCGACGGGGTTTGCGCTCAGTCTGCTGTACCAAAAAGAAATCTGGCCCCCGGAAGTCTCGATTCTTAAGCTGTTGGTGGCTGAAGTAAATAGTGAGATTTGCACCAATGAAAAAATCTTGGCGATCGCCCCAGAACCATTCCAAGCAGGCGACAAGGAGGGCCAATTGGGTGTAGTGCAACGAACTTTCTATTTCCGGCTCATCGCTTTCGAGCTGGGTCATATCTGGCATGAGATCGGCCAGTTGTGCTGCGGTTAGTGCCATTGTTTTTAGACTCCGAGCAACCTCATCCTTAGAATAACCGATCGCCCTCAAGATACAAGACTGGGCTGAGGAAGAAACCCATACCCCCAAGAAGCTCGCTCAAACCCATCTTCCATCTCAAGAGAAGTACCTGAACCCCACATCACCTCATACTTCCCTTCCTGCCGATCGATTACAATTCCCGACAAACCTGTGATGATAGGCATGGACGTTCCCTCTAAAGAATTCTTGCGGTGAAACGATGTCATTTACGCGACGCGAATTTATTCAGCGGGTAGGCTTGCTCGGCACAGGACTATGGGCCAGTGACCTTTCCCTCGTTCATCGCTATCAAAGCGTCCTAGCACAGTCTACACCTCGCAAGCTAGCGTTACTGGTGGGGCTTAACCAATATTCTCGGACGGTTAATGTGTCTGGCCTTAAGGGTTGTGTCACGGATGTCGAACTTCATCGCGAATTGCTGGTGCATCGGTTTGGGTTTCGGCCCAGTGATGTTCTCATCCTTACTGATGAAGCGGCCACCCGCAGCAATATTGAAGCAGCCTTCACAACCCATTTACTAGAACAAGCCCTTCCTGGAGATGTAGTGGTGTTTCATTTCAGCGGCTATGGATGTCTCGTGCGGACAAAATCTTCTGCGGAAGGCGGTGCGCCAACCTACGGCGAACAACAGGCTCTGCTCGCAACCGACGCTTGGCTACCAAATCCGATGCAGGGTGAAGCCCCCTTGTTTAATGGCATTTATGAAGACACGTTATTCCTGCTGTTGCGATCGCTCTCCACCGATCAAGTCACAACGCTCTTGGACGTGGGCGTTCAACCTTCCCTAGAACTCCGCTGCAAAAGCCTTCGCGAACGTGCGCTTCCCCCTTGGCAAGCGGATGCCTTTTCCATTGCAGAACTGGCATTTCAAGATCGACTGCTCCAGCAAACCCAACTCACCCGCGATCGGGTTCAGGTTCAACGGCAATCCGGTCAGTTACCGGGGCTGGTTTTGGCAGCAGCAGCGATCGCACAACCCACGGCCCTAGAACTAGATCGCCAAGATTTTTCGGCGGGGTTATTTTCCTATGCTCTGATGCAGCAATTGTGGACCAGTACGCCCGAGACGACTATTACCATCCAGTTTGGTCGGATTTCCAGCCAAATGGACCAACGGATTGGTCCCAGTCCCCAACCCGCTGCTAAGGGTCAAAAAAGTTTTGGCAGCCTCCCCTGGTCCGCTGGATTTTTTGCAGTCCCGCAAAGCGTAGGGGTGGTGACTTCAACGGATCGTCGGGGACAAACGGCAAAACTGTGGTTGGGGGGAATACCGGAAGCTTTATTGGCAGTGTACCAATCTCAAAGCTGCTTCCGGTGCATGAATCCACCCATTTTGTTGCAAATGAGATCGCGGCAAGGCTGGACGGCGATCGCTCAACACATCAGTGGGCCGCCGTTACAGGAGGGGCTATTCCTAGAGGAAGCCATTCGGGTATTACCGCGATCGCTGTCTCTAAAGCTGGCTTTGGGGTCAAACCTAGAGCGCATCGAGCGGGTGGATGCGACCAGTATTGTGTCTGTGGGGAAACGCAGTATTCAAGTTGTGGGGACAGCTCAGAGTGCGGATTATATTTTCACCAAAATTCCCGCCCCAAGCACCGCCCCTAAACCGGATGATGCCAACGCTGCATCCTCTAATGCGATCTTAGAACCGCCTCCTGCTGCAAGTTACGGATTGGCCTATTTAGGGGGGACCCTCTTGCCTAATACAATCGGCGATCGCGGTGAAGTAGTGAAGTTAGCCCTGCAACGTTTATTACCGATGCTGGATACACTTTTGGCCGTCAAACTCTTAGACCTGACCATCAATGACACCGCAACACCCCTGCGCGTTAGTGCAACCCTAGAGCAGCTTGACGATCTGAGCCAACCGCTGATCCGTCTGCAAACACCGGAGGCTCCACCCCCTCAGCCCATTGATGAAACCACAGAAGCGCCTATTCCCAAGGCAGATAAAACCAGCAAAACCCTGAGCATTCCCAATGGTACAGCCATTCAATATCGGGTGAGCAACTGGAACGATTTTCCAATCTATGTATGGGCCGTGGGGATTGATAGCGGAACGACGGTTTTTGCCAGCTACGCCACTGATAACGCCAGCGCAACTCCCGAGCAGAAACCAACCCTCAAACCCCTCATCATTCAGCCAGGAACGTCCGTGGTGCTTCCCAATGCTTCGCAGACGTGGAAGGCAAGCACCACGGCTGGCTTAAATAAAACCTTTGTATTCTGCACCCGCGAGGCGTTACTTCAAACGCTGGTGGCGCAGAATAATACAACAAAATCTACGTTACCTGGATCTCCCTCTGGATTTACGCAATTATCCCGTCCGTTACCCGTTGTTCAAAAGATTTTTGAGGATCTTCACCAAGCGAGTTTGCCTGCAACGAGTCCATTGGGTATTACAGCCCAGAATATATGGGCTTTGGAGACACGGACGTGGACAACACTCCAATTTGTTTACGCAACAGGGTAAGCCATTCAGATTGCTGGATGAAAATCTGAATTAATCTTCATGATCTTCATAGGGGTCGTCTAACTGGGTGGAAGGGGGGCCAAAGGCAGTATAGACTGCAAATCCAGTAATGGCCGTAAATACTAGGCCGATCGCAATGCTAAGAACTGTTGCAGGGTCAGATAGAGACATAATTTTGTGACGACGTTTCCTCTATAATATTACGGAAAGTTAAAAAACTTCATGTTGTTACTCAGTATTACAGGTGACCTATGGCAAAGCGGACCTGGCTCGGTGATGTCCTCAGGCCTCTGAATTCGGAATACGGTAAAGTAGTGCCGGGATGGGGCACTACGCCAGTAATGGGCGTTTTTATGGCCTTATTCCTGGTATTTCTTTTGATTATTCTGCAAATTTACAACTCAGAATTAATCTTAGATGGCGTTGATGTAGATTGGGCTCGCCTCACTAACTAAAACGGTCTTCCATCTGTATAACCAAAAAAATTGGTTGGTTTTGTTTCAAAAGCAAAACTCAAACGCGTTCCCGGATTCTTCCGGGCTTTTTTTTGTCTGTTTGAGGAGGGGCATCTTGCGGCAAGATAGAGGGAGGTTTGTGGCGTTTGAGGCTGCGGATGGATTATTCGGCATTGGCTAACAACTAAAGAGGTCTATCAATGAATATCTTTGGGATTGGATTGCCTGAGATGGCGGTCATTTTGATTGTGGCACTGTTGATTTTTGGCCCCAAAAAGCTGCCTGAAATTGGTCGGACGATGGGTAAAACCCTCAAAAGTTTCCAAGATGCTTCAAAGGAGTTTGAGGCGGAAATCAAGCGAGGGGCTGCGATGGAGGATGAAAAGCCGATGGAGGCCCGTTTGGAACCTTCGGAACCCGCCCAGTTGGTTGAGGCAGAGGAAATGACGGCCAAGACGGATGCTAAAAAATCTGCGAGTGATGTCTAGCCTGAGTCCAATGAATACAGCAGAATCCGAACAGAAGGGGTTTGAGCCTCTGGGATTGATTGTGGGACTGGGCAATCCTGGCCCTAAGTATGCCCATACACGACACAATATTGGATTTGAACTGGTCGATCGCTTGGCGCGGCGTTGGCAGGTTTCAATGTCTGAGCAGCGTCGGTTTCAGGGGGAGTTTGGGGAAGGTTTGGCGGTGGCGGGAGTGCGGATACGCCTACTGAAGCCCAATACGTTTATGAACAACTCTGGCCAGTCGGTCCGGTCTGTAGTGGATTGGTACAAACTTTCGCCCCAGCAGGTTTTCGCAGTCTATGACGAGATGGATTTACCCGTTGGAAAACTGCGCTTGCGACTCAGTGGGTCGGCGGGGGGACATAATGGGATGCGATCGCTGATCGCCCATTTGGGGACTCAAGATTTCCCTCGGCTCCGGGTGGGGATTGGTAAGGCAACGGACATTGATGCCTCGAAGGACACCATTTCCCATGTGTTGGGGCGTTTTGCACCTCAAGAACAGCGTTTGTTGCCCGAAGTGCTGGATATGGCGGCAGATGCAGTGGAACTGGCGCTGAGACAGGGTGTAGAGAAATCGATGAGTCTTTACAATGGGCGCGCTGTATCTGGGAAGGAGGCGTCTTAGAGAGTGATTTAAATCACAGATGTTCCTCCGTGAAATCACTGAGAGGGCAAGTGGGTCATGGCATTCTACAAACATCAACTTCTACTGAAGGATGTTTCTCATGAAAAAGGTTGCCGTTCTTTTAACCGCTCTCACAGGTTTATCAATTTCAATGGCTCAGCCTTTAAAGGCCAATGCCTTTGATGTCGATCTGGGCGGTCATGGCAGATTGCAAGTTTTTGAACGTTCTCATCGTTCTTATGCGGTTTATTATCGCAAACCTTATGATTGGAAATGGCGTTATAAGGGTACCTACGGCAACAAATTTGAAGCTGAAGGCGTTAAGCATTATTTGAGGAATAAGGGTATGACGCTTATATCGAACGTGTTGGCTAAATGGTTTTGATGTTTTTATAAATTACCCTTATTGATAATTGAGCGATCGCTCTGACTCCAGTGGTTTCTTGAGTTGGGCGATCGCTTCCACGTTTCAGGCAGCAGGAGTCCATCTCCATCAAGAATATTGTTTCATTCCCAGAAATTGGGTTTCTCTGTATGTTCGGTGATCCAGCTATACACTTCTAACGTTTTCTGTGCTTTTGCTGGCCAACTATAGTATTTCAAAGCATGGTTGTGGGCTGCTAAGGCAAGCTTCTCTACCAATAAAGGATTAACAACCAATTCCTCCAAAGCATGTTGAAAAGAAATTACAAGATTGCCTAAATCTGCCATCGGAACCTTAATCCCTCGTCCTTGGCCGATCAAAGTAGCTGGCCCACCATAGTCCACCACCACACAAGCCATCCCACAGGCCATCGCTTCCAGTACCACTCCAGCGCCTAGTTCGCGGATTGATGGAAAGGCAAATATATTTGCTTGCTTCATGAGTTCTCCTACCCTTGCTTGATCTACCTTTCCTACTAATTCAGTACAGTTTTCTAAATGATGCTCAGCAATAATCTTTTCAAGAACTTCGCGTTCGGGTCCTTCTCCAATAATTTGGAGCTTGTGATTCTGCAAGATAGGACTATTGGCAAAGGCACGGACAACGACTTCTGGCATTTGTAAGGAACCAAT
>JAAURS010000328.1 GCA_012032135.1 Acaryochloridaceae cyanobacterium RU_4_10
TAAAAATTGGAGGCAACCCCCTCACTGGTACAGGCGCTATCCAAAACGTTGACATTAGAGGAGTTTCTGAAACAACCAGAAACTAAACCTGCCAGTGAGTATATTGATGGCAAAATCATTCGGAAACCCATGCCACAAGGAAAACATAGCCGGATTCAAGGAGAATTTTTGCCCACCATCAACGGGTTAGCCAAGCCTCAAAAAATCGCTTGTGCGTTTCCTGAATTGCGATGTACCTTTGGAGGTCGTTCAACTGTACCTGATATTTCAGTCTTTGTTTGGGCCAGAATCCCACGCGATGAAACTGAAGAAATAGCCAATGCATTTCTCCTTGCACCAGATTGGACCATTGAAATTTTGTCTCCAGATCAAAGTCATACCAAAGTCACCAAAAATATTCTTCATTGCTTGAAATATGGCACTCAAATGGGATGGTTAATCGATCCAGCCGAGAAAACTGTTTTTGTTTACCGTTCCAAGCAGGAAGTTGAAGTATTTGATGAACCAGATGATTTACTTCCTGTGCCATCCTTTATCCATGAGTTAAATCTAACTGTCAAGGATTTGTTTGCTTGGTTATTGCTTTGACTGTCAGCCTGCAATTGGTTTATTCCTGCAACCTGTTCTTTCAAAAACTTGGTTAAAGCGATTGCAAACTAAAACCTCTTCATTCCGCAACCGAAAGGGTTTGAGATTTTGTGGTGTGGTCGCTGCTCAATCTAAGAGGATATTGGTTGCCTCAAAGCCAGCGATTGCATAAATCTTAGTCTGGCAGAATTCAAAGTTAGGTGGTAGGTTCACCGATGGCTCAGTTCAAGCACCACAGATACTTTCCGAAGGAAGGGGAGATACAGAGCTACCTTTTCCCTTATGCGTGTTTTCATTGCCGGAAGTCCTGAGCGACAGATTTCTGCCAAAGTCCGCCGATACACAGAAGAAAGGCTGTCAGCCCAAAGGGACAACAGCCTTTCTCAAAACTGGACGTATTATTAAAGGCTTATCTAAAACCAACCGCAGCTTGCCAAACGAATGCCAAGAGCAAAAAGAAAACGGGAATCACTGGCATGACATCAACAAGCGGGTCAAAAAACTGAATAAGCTTCAGGCAGTTTTGCCAATAGCAGGGCGGCTTCCATGGATGAACATTCCTTCCAACACAGGCTCAAAATCACTAAGAATCTTAACATGGATTCTCAGACAATTCTTGACCCCGCAATGAATCGATCGATGTTGGCTAGGTTGAAGTCAACCATTGGCCAAATTGTTCCACAAACGTATTCTCCACAATCGAGGCACGGATGCGCTGCGTAAACCGCACCAACTCCGTAATGTTATGGATACTCAGCAACGTATATCCCAACAGTTCCCGCGATCGCAGTAGATGACTCAGATATGCCCGTGTGAATTGGGTGCAGGTATAACAGGGGCACGTTGAATCAAGGGGCGTAAAATCCTCCCTAAATTTTTGGTTTCTCAGATTCCACCGTTCCCCCGCCACTAGCGCATTGCCATGACGGGCTAAACGGGTGGGAATGACACAGTCAAACAGATCCATCCCAGATGCGATCGCTTGGACCATTTCGCGATACGTGCCCACCCCCATCAGATATCTAGGTTTATCGTGGGGAAGCAAAGGTGTTGTCACCTTGACGATTTCTTCAATCAGTTCTGGCGGTTCCCCCACACTGACCCCCCCGATCGCATAACCTGGCAAGTCAAACTCCACGAGAGCTTTGGCTGAAAGCTGTCTCAGGTCTGAATAGACTCCGCCTTGGACAATGCCAAACAGCGCTTGATCGGGACGTTGATGGGCTTTGATGCAGCGCTCTAGCCATCGAGTGGTGCGATGCAGGGCGTTTTCAATGACGGGCTTGGTAGCGGGGTAGGGCGCACATTCGTCAAAGGCCATAATCACATCGGCCCCTAGCGCGTTTTGAATTTCGATGGATTTTTCTGGAGTCAAGTGAATCAAGTGGCCATCGCGAGGGGAGCGAAACGTTACCCCCTCATCATTAATCTCGCGCAGTTCGCTCAAGCTAAAGACTTGGAACCCGCCAGAATCTGTCAGGATAGGTCCCTTCCAGTTCATGAACTTGTGGAGACCGCCTGCTTTCTGGACAATTTCTTCACCGGGTTGTAAATGGAGGTGATAGGTATTGGCCAGGACCATCTGGGCTCCCGTATCAGCCAACTGAGTGGGAGTAACCGTTTTGACATTGGCGAGGGTGCCCACGGGCATAAAGCGCGGGGTCTCGACGGAACCGTGGGGGGTATGAAAAACACCCGCACGGGCTTTGGTTTGCTGGCAGCAAGCCTGACATTCAAACGTAAAAGAAGGGTTCATTAGAGTCCCGCGTGATGTCCGAGGGCTAGTCCAGCCACTAACATTCCCAGCACTAAAAAGGGCTGGGCGCTGGCCTGATATTTCACGTCGTTTTTGAGTGGGTCGCGCAAAAAGTACATATCTTGGAACGTAATCTGCGGAACAATGAACAACAGCAAAATGGTGGCGTAAAGATTTTCGTGGATGCCAACCAGGTAAGCAGCCATTCCCACTTGGAAAATATCAATCATCAAGACGCAAATCCAGGCTGCGTTCTGGACTCCAAACATGACGGGGAGAGACTTGAGGCCAAATTGGCGATCGCCTTCCACGCTTTTGAAATCGTTTACGATCGCAATGCCTAATCCAGACAGACTGTAAAACAGCGTCAGCAGAACAATGGTGGGAGTGAGGTCGCCAAACAGGGCTTGACCCGCCCACCAAGGCAGCGCAATATAACTCGCGCCTAAGGCATAGCTCCCCGCCCAACCATTTTGCTTGAGCTTTAAGGGCGGAGCCGAGTAAATATAGGAGACAAACGATCCAAAGATGGCTAAGACCGTCATGGTTGGGAATGTGTGACCTGCCCAGCGGTCTAAACCGTAGGCTAAGGCAAGGCCAGCAATGAGCAACACCCAGATTTGGACGATAACCTGGGGGAGTGGAATAGCGCCGGAGGGAATGGGACGATAGGGTTCGTTTACCGCATCAATCTCGCGATCGTAATATTCATTGATGGTCTGGGTGTACCCTGCCAGCAGCGGACCCGACATCAACATACAGGCTGCTGCAATCAAAACATTCTCAATGCTCCAGGTATAGTGCCCAGAGGACGCTGCTCCACAAACCACGCCCCAGATCAGCGGAATCCAAGTAATGGGCTTCATGAGCTGGAGGCGAATTTTCCAGATGTTAGTTTCGCCTGATTTGGCCCCTTTCATTCCCAAGAGTTGACGGGTTGTGCTGCCTTCTGGGAGGGTGGCCGTTTCTAGAGGTGCTGAAGTCTGTGCGGTCCGATCTTCAGGAATGGAGGAGGAGTTGGAATGGGTCATAACAATTATTTGAGATGCCGTTCGGTACGTTGTGCCTGTAGCTCTCACCTATTTTGACAAGTTCTGGGTTGAAAATACATTTTATGTTGCAAGGGTATCGTTGGAAACGGTAGAGACTTACTTGTTAAGGTAAGGTCAAGGTTTAAACAGAACCAGAACAATTTTTTCAAGTTTTTGCGATCGAAGAGTACCTTTAAGCCAAACCAAACTGACATGTTACTTGTATCAGTACGTCGAGCAACACTAGCAGACCTTCCAACGGTTACAGATATTTTGTCTGAAGCGGCTTCATGGCTCGAACAGCAACACATGACTTTATGGGAGAAACATGAAGTAAATCCGCAGGCCCTTCGCAAGGATGTTGAATCGGGATTGTTTCATATCGCCTTTCATAACGGTACTAGTGCGGGTGTTGTTAAGTTTCAGACGGAAGACGTACTGTTTTGGCCAGATATCCCGCACAACGATTCAGCGTTTATTCATCGATTGGCAGTGCGACGAAGTTTTGCCGGAGGATCGATTTCAACGGCACTCTTGAAATGGGCTGTGGAACAGGGTCGAAAACTGGATAAACGCTACTTGCGTTTGGATTGTGCGATAGATCGTTCCCGTTTGCGACTGATATACGAGAAATTCGGGTTTCGGCACCACAGCGACAAGCAAGTTGGCTCTTATTTGGTTGCACGGTATGAGTACAAACTTTTCCGTGGCGTTCGATAAAGTAATTAATGATTTTTGAAAACGAATGTGTAGATTTCTTCCCTTACCGTCTTAAGCTGAGGGGGGCAGATTTGATTGAGCGTTTTTGTGCTAATTGATTGCCCTACAAAACTATAGGGGGTCGTAGCCCATGCAGCTATTTGCCGATGCGAGTCAAAGACTAGAAAAGTCCCTTCGTTATGTGAACTTGCCCGAAGATGCTTTAGAGTATCTTCGCCATCCCAAATCGTCCCTTACGGTTTCAATCCCCGTGCGGATGGATGATGGATCTCTCAAAGTGTTTCAGGGTTATCGGGTGCGCTATGACGACACCCGTGGTCCCACGAAAGGGGGCGTGCGCTACCATCCCAACGTTTCTCTGGATGAGGTTCAATCCTTGGCTTTTTGGATGACGTTTAAGTGTGCGGTGTTGGAGTTACCCTTCGGCGGCGGTAAGGGCGGGATTACCCTTGACCCTAAATCCCTGTCCAGAATGGAACTCGAACGCTTGAGCCGTAGCTACATTGATGCGATCGCAGATTTCATTGGCCCAGATGTGGATATCCTGGCCCCGGATGTCTACACCAATCCCACGATCATGGGTTGATGATGGATCAATACAATATTATTCGGCGCAAGATCGAGCGGGCCGTTGTGACTGGAAAACCCATTGCCATGGGCGGTAGTGTGGGGCGCGATACCGCGACAGGACTGGGGGCTTTTATGACGATCGAGGCGATTGCCCCTCGTTTAGGCATAACCCCTTCTAAAACAACGGTTGCCATTCAAGGCTTTA
>JAAURS010000329.1 GCA_012032135.1 Acaryochloridaceae cyanobacterium RU_4_10
TAACAATAGCAATAGAAATATAAATCCACTTGACTATATTAGCAGATACTTTTGAGTTCTGTATAAGTAAACATTAAGCAGAAAATAGAGAAAACTCTAAGTGTATGGAAAAATTCAAGTTGCTAACCCAGGTTTTTTGAAAAATTAAGCTTTATTATTGTTGGTTTTGTTGCAGTATTTCATCATAAATACGCTCTAGAATCTGAGCTTGTTTGGTTCGGTCAAAGTTTTTACGCATATGATCTTTGCCTCGATCGCTCAGTTTTTGACACAGTTGGGGATTTTGATACAACATCAGAATATATTTTGCGATGGCATCAACATCTTTCTCCTGAGTCAGAAAGCCTGTTTCACCCTGTATGACAGCTTGGGGGATTCCTGCATGGTCGGACGCAATTACAGGTAATCCCATGGCTTGTGCTTCGACAACAACAGTTGGCAAGCCTTCAGAATCTCCTGTAGAAGCGGTAACACTGGGAACCACTAATACCATAGATTGATTCATCCACTGTCGCACAATAGAGGAGGGCTGGAACCCAAGAATTTGATAGCGGCGTAGCAACTGAGCTGTTAGGTTTTCTACTTCTGCTTTGAGTTCGCCATCGCCAATCAGAACAAATTCTATTTCATCGTTTATTTCTTGTATTTGAGCCATGGCACGAATCAAGTACTCACAACCTTTTTTCTCTGAAAAACGTCCAACATAAAGGACGATTGGTTTGCGGGGTAATGTCAAGTCAGGTTGAAATTGCTGGATATCAACTCCATAGTAGTGAGAAATTATTTTTTCTTCTGGAAACCCTTGAGCTATTAATCGTTGTTTAATAAAGTCAGAGACCCCAATGAATAGATCTGCTTCCCGTTTCAAAGTTTCACGCTTTTTGAGAAAAACCCTTGTACTCAAAGAGCTTGTCCGCGCAAACTCATCTGTCATTGTTGCATCTTCACCATAAAAAGTGACAATCATAGGCACTTTTAAAATTCGCTTCAATGGCAAAGCTAGGGCTCCGCAGACACCAAAATGAGCATGAATTAATGCGGGATTTAAGGCTTTAATATTTTGATAAAAACGAGGTGCAATCCCCCACATTTTATATATGCTTTCTTGAATAAAACCTAACCTCCCCCCCTGATTTACCACGATCGTCTGTTCGTGCGGCAAAGTTAACCCTTTAATTAGCCGAGAACCTACATAGTAGGGTTTATAAGTTCTCAATTGTTCACCTTGGGCTTTAATAAAGGTTTCAGATGCAGGCAAGAGATTACCCGCAAAAAAAATAACATTAGGTTTTGATTCCATAATATTTCGGATAATAGTTTTTTGAGTATGCTGAATGCTCTAAATTACTAGTTATTTATGTCGTTATATAAGATTTTAGGTTTCATCTTTTATTGATTTTGTTTTGTACTATGAGTTCGTAGAGTTGAGCCAGATCTTTGCCTCTGACGACCCAACTGTAACATTCTTTAACCCTCTGTTGACCTGCTTTTCCCATGCTAGTTCGTAATTCTGGATCGCGAGCAAGCGTTTTCATGGCCATAGCCATTTCTTGTGTGGCTAACTCACGTGATTGCGTAGAGACTTTGAATCCATTTTCTGGAGTCACTTGCAATGCAGGTCCACCTAAATTTAGACAGATAACAGGTCGTCCAGCTGCCATTGCCTCTAAACAGACTAAGCCGCCAGATTCGTGTAAGCTCGGATGAACCAGTACTGAACAATCAGCTAATTTTTGCAAGGTTTCCGATCGGGACAGTTTATTCCAAAATTTGACTTGAGAATGAATGCCCAATTCTTTGGCCAAATTTTCTAGGGGCGATCGCTCTGGACCATCACCAATAATCCAATACTCAGTATCTTCTGGTAATTCTGCTTGGGCAAATGCTTTAAGCCCTAAATGAAATCCTTTCCAATGCAAAAGACGGCCCATACTGATAAACCGAACACCTTGGGGTTGGGTCTTTCCATACCGAACGAGCTGAGCTATTTCTTCATCGGATAACCCGAGTTGGGATGTGGTCTGTACGGTCTGGGCACCTAATTTTCTGAGCCGTTCCGTTGTATCCTCCGTTGTCCCACGTGCGAGGATGCTTTTTTGTGCTGTCATATGTACAAATGGGTCCAACTCACCGATGCGACGAGCCAGGTCCCGCAGCGTCTCATAAATTTTGCCGCGTATACTAAAGTCTGTCCAAAAAACGGCAGGCGCAGATTCTGCCCCACCCACCGGACCCCAAACAAAAGGGATCGGAAGGAGTGCAAGGAAACTGGGCGTAGAATACCGCACATAAGTCACATGATGGGCAATATCAAATTCCAATTGCGAATGGAGTGTTTTAGCAACGGAGTAAGCTTTAATTTGCCAAAGATAGTAGTGTAAATAAACCAAACGCTGGTTATGATTCAATTTTTGAATCAGGGCAGGGGGCTCGCAGTAAATAAACTGTAGACCGAGCAGGGGGTTGTGGGCCAATTCGGTCTCAATGGATGCACGATTATCTTCACGGGTTAGCACCCAGATATCGTGATACTTGACGAGTTCGCGCACAACATTCCACCCCACTCCAGGCTCCGAGCCTTCACTGGGGCGACAAGCATAGGCTGAAACTAGGACTTTTAAGCGTTTCATTCCTCTAAAACAACCGATGTCACTTGACTTAAAAACTTGGCGGCTTCTTCTGGGGTGTACTGCGCCATAAACTGTCTGGCTTTTGCGCCCATAATGCTGGCAAGGTTAGGATCTTCTATAAAACGACGCATTAAGTCTGCTAATTGTTGAGGTTCGTAAGGGTCAAAGCTATAACCATTCTCTCCCTGAATGACTAATTCTGAGGTTCCTGCCCATTTTGAGCATAGAACGGGTTTCCCCAATACCATGGCTTCAAGGGTCACCATTCCCCAGGTGTCTTCTAGGGTGGGCAAAACAAACACGTCTGCGGCTGAAAAATAGGCTCCTAGGTTGCCATATTCAACGCGGCCAGTCCATTGGATGCGATCGCTTAATCCTTTTTCCTGTGCAAATTGTTTTAGCTCTTCTTGTTGCTCTCCATCTCCCACCACTAAGACAGTGTAACGGTTAAATCCCTGAGTGTGTAATAGAGCGCAAGCATCCAAAAGAAAATTTAACCCTTTACGAGTACTAATACTACCCACAAATACAAAAATGGGTTGTTGATAGGAGGGTAATTCAGGTATCCCTGCTTTTTTTTCGCCCAACATCGCATTAGGATCGGGCACTTCATAGGGATGAACAAAGACTCGACTTGGATCTGCATTCAAAACTTTCGTCAAATAGGCTTCTCCAGCTTGGCTATTGGTAATACAAGCGTCTGCGGCACGAACCATCGTCCGCCGCATCGACAAACGCACATTGGAATTGCGATAGTCCACTCCAGGAGAACTTCCTTCATAGGCAATGACCACACGCCACTGGCCAAAGGGCTTGAACAGTAATGCCAAAATTGTCCATACGCCAAAGGAATTCGCAAAGATAACATCAGGCTTAAACTGCAACAATCGATTCACAATATTCAAAGGTAGGTAGGTAAAATAAGTACCGTAGCTTTTACCTTCTTTAAATATAGGAATAATTTTTCTTTCCCCTACAATATTAATCTTGAACGAATCCTCGAATCCTGGAGCATAGCCACGCCAGTTCGCAACAAATGCGGTTGTCTCGGGAAACAATTTTGCTAAATAGGCAATGGGAGGGTGCCAGTAATAAAAAGCAGATGTTAGTAGCCAAGCAATTCTCAGGTCTTTAGAAAAATTCAATTAACACCTCTCATTAATTAGATAAAAAATCGATTGATTTTAAATTATAAATAAAAAACGTCACAAAAAATATTAGTTAGTTAGTACCCCAAGTAAGGAAATAACCTACCATCCAATCTTCGATTAGGATTCATGAGATCTTTTCTAATGCCATTTTTGATTTCCCGCACCAATACTGGATATCCTGTAGCCGTTGGCAAGTATGAACGTGTTAAAACTGACATTTGAGACTCATTATTAATATATTGGGCTTGGGGAAGTTGGGTGTCAGGAATACTCTTGTTGACATAAATAAAGCCGCCGACAATATTGGTCAAACCCTGATTTTTGGTTTCGAGAATTGTACCAATCTGTTCGGTTTTTAAGCCTAGAATCCAAAGCAATCCGCCGTTATTTAAGATTTTTGCAGTAGAACCACTAGGGATTCCTTCCACGTTCAGGCTTCTGGCCCAAACCTTCTGCCGATTAATTGAAACTGAATTCACATCGATATCCTCTAAATAGAGATCGCCCACTCCTAATTGTGTGTTGGCATAGGATTGGAGGTCACCATGCTTGATTAAGAGCGATCGCTTCGAGTTATGTTCAAGGCTAGCTTCTTCAAGTCGCTCGATAGACACCAATGGTTCATCCCCATCTGCTAGGCGAAAAATAGGATGAACTGAATTATCGCTAAAAAATGCCCTTATCCCCATAATTTTTTTAACACTTCCCCGAATCACAATCGGTTGATTGACCTGGTAGGAACGGTTGGGCAGAAAAACGGTTTTGACGCCGGGTGTATCGATCGCAGCCTGAATACTCGCGCCAGAGTTCCCCTGTACTATGGCAACGTTTTTAAGATCGTGGGTCAAATGGGGTGTTTCCTTAACCGGTAAGTTCAATATCTTGGTCTGTGTAGAAAACCCTCTTAAGGGCGCTCCGCAAGACCATTCATCGATATGGCCTGAGATCGTTTCAAGATTTCCGGTGTCACAGTTGTAAACTTTTGCAGTGTGTTGATATCCAGTCTGTTTAATCCCTGACAGAAACGTCTGAATCGTCTTTCTTTCGCCTGGTGTACTGATGTCAGCCGCCGATATCGGGTTTCAATG
>JAAURS010000030.1 GCA_012032135.1 Acaryochloridaceae cyanobacterium RU_4_10
CAGGTACACGAAGCGAGGCGGTAGGGGCGGTAGGTTTGCTGCGTTATTGAAATCCGTGTCATACTCCCAATCACGATCTGGAGCTGTGTATATATTCCATGTATTTCCAGATGCCCCAAATCTACCATTTACTCTTCGTGCTTTACCCAAGCTAACCATAGAACCACGATATCTAAATCTTGTATTTCCAGTATTCCAGTCTTCGTGAAGGCGAGGGTAGTTATTTAAGCCACCACTGTTCGTTCCACCTACACTTCCTGTAATATCAACTCCAGCTAGAAATGCAGCGTTGATTATGGTTTCTGATGTAGGTCTGCCAGAGAGTGCTACTGTAGAAATACAATCACTAGCATTATAATCAGCATTATAACCCGTGCAAGTATAGCTATCGTCTAAACGTGAGCTGTTAGAAAGGACGTTGATGCTGTCTGCTAAGATGGCCGCAGGTTTTTTACTGTTGCTATTATAGTCCCCGCGAATATAAATAGCTTGATCTGATACAACGGTTAGCCCTTTAATGTTTGGAGTACCAGACACATTTGACCCTAGGGTTGCACCATTATAAAGTCTAATACCGTAGCTATTGGGGTTGTCTGGAGTTGTTTTCGTTACGTCGACCTCAGAATTAGGACCAATAACAGTGAAATGCCAAACTAGGCCACCCTCTGTTGCATCATCAAGAGGCTTGCTCATTAAAGAACTTGCACAGTTCATCAGTCCCTGTACGTCCACATTCAGCATTCGGATTAGGCGGCCTTGCTTATCAAGGTCACTTGTTGATGTATCTAAGGTCTTTTCACGGTAGTTAAAAAACGTTTTAGAAGACCAAACAATAGCCTTTTGAATAATGACCCCAGACGTGCTAGATATGGCTTGTTTTCCTAGCGGTCGTCTTAAATTAAGTGTGGTTACCGAAGGTCTATCGACAATTACATTTTCATCGGAATCTTCAAAACTAGAGCTTGAAATTCGCAAAGGATCTCCATCATTAAAAATTGAACTATTGCTAACAGTCAGTGAAGCGCTACTAGTGACATAACTGCTACCACCCAGGTTGGTTGTGGTGCTTGTGGGTAAGCAAGTACTGCCATTAAGAGTATTAGTCGCCGTTGTATTAATACTTTTGTCTGGATTAACAACTTCAATTGAGACGGGTGACTCATCAGAGTTGTTCAAACGAAGTGCAATACGTAAATCTGCTTTGTTCCAATAATCATACTTTTGAGTACTGGGAGATACTTCGGGTAGCTTAGCATCAACAAAAGAAGAAGGAGGAACAGTTAACCTGGGAATTCCTGGACGAATTTGACCACCCCAGTCATTAACAAAAGTACCACCCACAAGAATCCTGTTCTTGTTAGTAGTTTCTGTAGTAATCTCGGCAGCAACAGGATCGTAACAGCCCATTTCTAGAAGAGTATTTGTTACTGGGTTCCTTATTTTAACTGTACCGTTATAGCCGTTAGAGCGAGCATTACATGTCATGCTTGGGTCTTTGACTCCCCGATACATTGTCCCTGAATTCGTTATCTGTCCATTTAAAATGAGATCGCTGCCTGCGTTGAGGTAAAGATTGCTATTAGAATGAATCGGCCCATTAATTGTCATTAGCGCAGGTCTAGAAAAATCTAAGTCGTTTTCATAGAAAGCTGCAAACTGAAACAGCGGAACTAAGCGACTTTTGAAGCGTATTCCCAGAAAAGCTGTTGGGTTGTTAGTTTGGTCGTAAGCCGTAGAAACGACATCATAGCGATACTCTTGGGCATTGAGTCCTGCGAACGGTTCATTAGGACCGATGGTGATAGCTGTTGGCGTTGCAACGCCACCAACTATATTATTTTGATCGATAACATAGGTAGAGACTGGAATCCGTTTTGTCGAGTCATTAGGATAAAGATAGTCTTGAACCGTAAGACTACTATCGCAAGCAAAGTCCAAAGTGCCAACATTTCCACTTGAGCAAGGGGGATTTGATGAATTATTCGTAATAGGAGATGTTCCGGTTGGGATGCTGTAGCCTTCAAACTTTGCCCGAATGTTTTTTGCTCTCACATTTAAACCGGCTTCCGCTGCATAAAACCCTGCTGCACTATTGCCAGAGGATTTTGTACTATTGCTGTCCGCCCTAGAAAAAAGTTCGCCCGTCAGCAGCATGGCGGAGATAGCAACAATTAAGCCAGCCACAACTACAATAATATAGCCGCCCTCTTTTCGAGAGCAATGTCCAAGATGAAGTAAAAGGTTGAAGACTGTCCGTGAAGAGCGATAACCTGAGCGTTTCATGGGGCTAACTACCTTTGGATAATACGTTGCGCGGGAAGAATTCGGAACTTAGCTTTAGAGTGTTGTTAGTGCTGGCGGTATCGACCTTCAAAAGCTGAGCGTTGGGATTGATGCCAGCAAGGGTAATCCTTATACCCTGAAGATCTTGCCAGTCATTGATGTATTGCTGTCTAAGGATAGGATCTGTATAGGTATTTGTAAGATCGACATTAAAGTTAGGGCAATACCATTGAGTAGAAGAGGTTGGGTTTGGAGCAGTGACTCCTGAACCGCTGGCAGCACACCCCCAATTCGTTGGAGCGTTATAAGGGGTTGAACTATATGAAGTTGGAACTTTTGCCCAGACTTGGAAATCACTCAAGTTATTGGCAATGCGTAAAGGGGTCTGGCGATTCACTGTGAGTTGTAAGATGTAGGAATTAGCAGTATTCGGATCTGCGATCGCATTATATTTGCGCTCTTCCAATAAATAAATCTGAGGTTGGGATGCGGCGGATCCAGTAGGACTATAGGTGTACGAATATTGCCAAGTAGTACCCACGCGCTGAATTTTCTGGCAGGTTCGCGTTGTGGGTGGGGTAGAAAAGCCAGTGCTTATGCAATTGCCGGAGGTTTCACCAGAGTACTGAAAAAACTCACCCCGCTTATTGACAGGATCGTAAATGTAGGCCCAAGCTGTAGCACTGTTGGTTGAGGTGGTACAGGGATCTGTATTGCCAGCAGCAGGACCTGTTTGGGTGCAGCGATAGGTACGCCATGACCTTAAGTTGTTTGTAGGTTGCAACGTTGAGAGGGTTGTTGACGGTTCGCCTCCTGTTGGGGCGGTGTAGGAATATCTACAGTTGTCTACAGGCGAACCATAATCTGGTGTGCTACCACTAGGACTATTTAGAACTGAGACATCGATTGTTGCATTGCTTGCTGCCGTCCCTGCGTTAATGCTTTGGCAGACAGGCAGCGTTTCGTTTAACAACTGCCGCTGAATCACTAGAGTGCTAGGTGCGCCCGATGCACCCTGTATGATACTAATGCCCGGTAGCTGATTGCTGGATTCTAGTCTTTCCCCAGCTTGCTTAATATCTTGTCCAATAAAATCAGAGGCTTGTCGGAGATTGTCGTTGGCCGTTATCCGCGTGCGATCGCCCAGCATCGAACGCCGCATCTCCGTTATCATCCCTAAGGAAATACCTAAAACAGTGAGAGAAACTGCCGCCGCAATAATCAATTCCAGGAGCGTGAAGCCTTTAATACTTTTTGTTTTGGATGCGGTATGAATCACAATCTTACTGAAGACGAGCATAGATGGTTTCCAACTGATAAATGGGTGTTGCGCTAGCAGGACGAGCTGGGACGTCAGCAGTATTCCCATCTTGGAAAACTCTTACTCTGATCAGACGAGTAGTGGCATCACAGTAGGTGCTATTGTTGGCGCAGTAGGTAACGGTTGCCGAGTAAGTCTTTCCTTTATAGGGGAGGGAAGTAATTGAATCGCCCGTAGAGGCTGGAGTGGTAGGACAGGTCGTGTCAGGCAGCTTAGTGATATCAGTACCCGTAGAAGGAATACACGTTACATCAATCTGGCGCAGAGAATCCATGATCTGTTGAGCTACAGCGATCGCCCCAATACGGCTATCACTCTGGATGGCAAAGGTTCTAGAAATCATGATCAGAGGGAGTAGTCCTCCTAACGCTGCTGAAAACACGATCAACCCCACCAAGGCTTCAACCATAGTAAATCCTTTGATGTGTCTTTGCTTTAAGTTAGTTATCATAAACCTGAATGCCTCCTCCGGGGAAAATTTCAACACGTTGAGTTTTGCTATCGCTAGCCTGTCGTAATGTCAGAACAATGTCATTCCCCTGAAAGTTAGCGGTACTTGTAGACGTTGTACTAGCTACGCCACGAGTGTTAAAGCAGACTTGCCAAGCGGTAGCTGTTTCAGCCGGAACCACTGCGGAGTTGACGGTTGGTACGCTGTCGATGGTCGTTCTTTGAAGCCTAATGCCCGTGCCAAAGGTTAAATAATCCGCACTGAGGGTTCTGTCTGGAGTCCATCCAGTTTCAGAGTTACAAACTGAATTGGTCGAAGTGGCCCGCAATACCTCCAACTGAGTATTAGATCCGCCATCAGACTTACCATTTGCAAGAGCGACATTGCCAAGGGGTCTCACTTTGATGGGTGAGGTTTGGGCCATCGCTCTAGTACGGGCAGCTCGAAACACCCCAGCTACTTGGTTTGCTGTATCTGGCAAGGGTTTGCTGCCAAGCCTGGTTACATTGGGAGCGGCGATCGCAGCCAAGACCCCAACCATGGCAATAGTGACCATTGCTTCTATGAGTGTGAATCCCTGCAATGATTGTGTGTGGGGAGCAGAAAGTAGGAAGGTTAGCCTCCTGTGGTGAGCCATTTTGACCTCAAATCCTCTGATATGAAGAAAGTAAGCTTGAATCTATTTTTATTTTTTCAACGAATATTCGGTAACGATCCTGAACTTCGATTTCAAGACAGTAATCGCATAAGAGGGCAGGTCTAAAGTTCTATCTCCAGCCGTAAACTCATGCTTATGAGTTGAGATTGATTTCTCAGAAGCGATGTAAATCGCTAGTTAAGGATCCCCAAAGATAGGAGTGCCCGAAATGCTTATTTAAATAACACTGTTAACTTTTTGTCAAAGATGAGACTCTAAAGCTAAATCGATTGGCTCCTAAGATCTCCCAAAATTAAAGTAACTGGATTTGTCGCAATGCCAAACTTATATATTTTGGGCAAGTTAAAATAGTGAATGTATTAATGCATTTTGTATATATTTAAGGGCTTTTGAGAGGGTTAAGACATTAGCCTAGCTCTACATTATTAAACCTGCAACATTAATTTTAAAAACAAGGGACAATTTAATGTTTTCCAGGTTCTACGGCAATCCCATTGGGAAAATCAGTCAGGGTGTAAGTCTTGCCACGAACATCAGTTCTTATGGATTGAGGGACATTTACGATCAATTGAAACGATGGTGCAAGAAAGCCGTTGTGACCTGGAAATGTTGGTATAGATTGCGGCGGTATGGGGTCTGTTGCAACGCATGGAACATATTAATCTGAACGAACGCTTGATAAAATGTTGGGCAAGAACGTTTGAAGTGGGCAATATTGGTGTCTGGATTGCCGAACTTAAGGTGTTGTTGAGGCGCTTTCTAGATTAGAGGGCTATTTGAGTTGCGATCGGCTCTATTAAATATCCGTAATTCTACGATTGGCAATGAACTGAGTTGGGTCAGAGAATGAGATAGAGGTTCAAAGGAATTGCCAGAACTATTATTTTCATGGCCTCACGATCAAAGTGGTTTTTGAATGGGCACAATACATTGGGTTGGGTTAAAGCAAAAAGATGTGTGAAATTCAATAGTCAAATATTAATAAACAGTCTTTTGTGCATACATAAAAAGTCGCTCCAATTCGATCGCTTTAGGGTTTCCTCTCTTGGTAGCATCGGTAGCCTTACCTTTCAAGATTCATGAGCGCTCTAAGTCACCCCAGTCAAGATCGGCATTAGCTAGATTTTGATCGATTTTTTCAATAAAAATAAATTGTCATTCTGACTTTCAGATTGGTTTTGACTGCATACATAATCTATGTCTAGATAGCTAACAATGAAAAACAAAGTGTCTCTCCTTAAAAAAACCGTAAGCTCTGAAGAAGGCTTTGTTATTCCCATTGCGATGGGAATGGGATTGATTATGATTTTGTTAGCGACGACTGCAATTCTGCGATCGCAAGATGGTGGAGTTGCCGCCGTGAACACAAGTGCAAAAGCCCAGAGTAGAAATGTAGCAGAGCTTAAGGTTGCCCAGATTCAGGCATTGCTCAATAGATATCGAACTGCTGCGAATCTGCCATCTACAAGCTCTACAGGAACCAATTGGGGAAATGCCACAGCGACAACATTACCTACTGCAAACGCAGTCTGTTTTGCACCTAGCGCTATTGCCGACAGTATTTCAGCAATTAATGGGATGGCCAATACTGCATGGACTGATGTGAGTGCAACCGATCCAACAAGAGGACAATACAGACTGGTTTCTTATTCAGGTGCTGATGGTAATTTAATTGTGGAAGGCAGAGCTAAAGCTGGCACTTCAGCAGAGGCTACATCTCAAATTTCCGCTACAGTTCCTGTTCTTTCTCCTGCACTAGAACAGGTGCCAGGAATATGGGCTAAAACTTCTATGTCGGGTAGCCCAGTTGTGAAGTCGGATGTAATGGGTCCATGTAGTGGAACTATGGATGTTTCATTTCCATCCACAGGTGTGGGTAGTGATAAGGTTCTTCTGAAAACTCGTTTGACTATGCCTGCTGCCCCAGCACAACCAACGTCAGGTACTTATTATAGTTCTACCACTACTACACCGATAACCAACATTTCAAGTGTTCCAGACAAACAGTTACCTCGCTCTGGAGATACGCCGGATACTGATGGAGTCTATAAGTACGTTGTAAGCTCTATTGATAGCTCTTTCAAGATTGAACCTGGGAAAAAAGTTTACATTTGGGTCACGGGTAACATTGACCTTCAAAACAAGGTCATTGTGAACCAATGTGGTGCAACAACAGGTACTCCAGCAGCACTAGTCAATCCAGATTGTGGTCCTTTTGATGTCAGAATTTATGGGACTGCGACAAGTAGCCCCACGCTTACCTTAAATCAAACGGGAACTGCTGTCTGCGACGTATTTTTTCATCTACCTAATTATGGTGTCACTGTTAATACAGGTGGAACTGCTCATACACAAGATTGCGGAGGAACCGCTACAAATACAGGCATCTATTGGGTTAATACGTGGAGTTCTGCGTCTGGAACGACCCTGGATGCAAACCGTGGCACATGGCAGCAAGTGACTGTTTGGGACACGGCAACATCCGCATGGAAGGCTCTTGTGACACCACCGCCACGAATTTCTCCTCTTCAAGGGTGGGATCAACGAACAGCTAGCTAAAGCCTAACTGAGTAGCCATATTCTACTGTCTTGAACTTCTAGTAACAAAAAAATAACATAACCAGTCATGATTTCCCCAAAAGCAAAGTTATTTATTCTCCTTCATACCCATCGCTTAAAAACAAACCAGGGCTTTACGATGGTTGAGGTTGTGGTAGGTATTTTACTAGTCTTAATTTTTACAATGATTGCAATGCAAGCGATGGTAATGGCTACTGCAATTAGAGTACGTTCCCAAGAAGTGACTGAAGCTAGCAGGTGGATTCAGAAAGATTTAGAGAACCTTGGAACTACGGCCAATCGGCTGAATTATGACTCTGTCAATGAAACTTATCCATCAAGTTCAACCTTAGCAGATCATGCGGCTAGATGCATCGCTACAACCTCAAGTGCAGGCTATGCACAACTGCTACAGAGTTCTTCTAGTGTTGGCGCAGACACTGACCTAGAAAAATTGAGTGAGATAGGAACAGGCGGTACACCTTAAAACGAGTGACAACCCTTAGCAGTACATCTCCTTTTAATGTACTCCAAGTTACGTATCAGGTCTACCGAGGAACAGATACCACTACGACATCAATCTCTAGCCTCTATACCGAGGTTATCCCTGGAGCCTCTTTAGCTTGTAGACAGACGCCAGGTAGCTAGAAATTTAGGTGTCTCTAGTATTAGGACACCGTATTGAAGCGTTACTATGCTGAGTCTTTTGTATTGTTGCTTTGTAATTGAGGTACTATTTCATGTTTCTTAAGTCTTTGGCTCGAAATAATCAAGGTTTTACTCTGATTGAGACTTTGATAGTTGTTTTGTTGACTGGTATTCTTGCTGCCATAGCAGCTCCTAGCTATGTATCCTGGCTGGAAAACAAAAAAATTGATGATGTAGTGACTAGTGTTGAAGGAGCCATTAAAGAAGCCCAAGCCACTTCTATTAGAAGAAGTAAGCCTTGTACTGTTACTGTTACTGAGACAAGTGTCAGTGCAGTTGTCGTAGAAACTCCTGCGCCCGCAACTCCTACCAGTTGCTTACCCTCTGGAACACGGACTATTTCCGCCACGGGTTCAAATAGAAATATTGCGGTTGCGGTCACTAATAACACCGTTAAATTTACTTCTCAGGGGACGACCTTAGATACTGAACCATTTATTATTTACCGTTCTAGTGGCGGTAATGCAGGAAAAATGAAATGCGTAGTAATTTCTAGTGGACTTGGTATGTTAAGAACTGGAGTTTACAATGCTACTGAGCCTCCAACAATTCCAGCATCGCTTGGTCCTAGACCAGTTATGCCCGATCCTCCTTCTAGCGTAGTAGCTGCGGAGCAAGATGCATGGGATTTGGCTAATACTAATAGAACTGCAACCATTAATACTGTAGTCAGCAACTGTGTCTCCTCTTCTTAATAAAAGATTGGATTAAGTGGTAGTCCCAAAGATATAAGGATCTTTGCAATCTTTTGCATGTATAACTTATGAGATTCTGCCAAAAGCAGTACAATCTCAGGCATTGATGCCGAAGTAGCTGTAACAACCAATAGATCGACAACAAAATCAAGTCTGAAGCTACTATTTTGTATAAAAACTTGCGTCCAGCGCCAATTCAAATTTGAAGGTAAGTATTATATTTCAAAATTGAATTGACTTTTTGATTGGCTCTCTTGGGAATATGGTGACGGATCGGATGTGTCTCTAAGTCAAGAGGACTAAAGTGCTTGTTTTGTCTAGGTCTTATTTTTTGTTCAAAAAGTTTCACCCTAGATCCAAGAGAGCTTTTTGATTTACATGCATGAATAACTTATTGCATACATTTATTCCGAAAAGATATAAAATTCTTTTTGAGAAGATCAGTGTTTTTACGAATGTCATATTTTAACTTTTCTCTTAAAATGGAACAAAGAGCAATTATAAACCGAGGTGATGTCAAAGAACTTTTTAAATGCAAGTTATTTTGTTTGATGAAATTAGAAAGCATGAGTCAGAAGAAAAAATATATTGGCTCGATAGGCTAATGCTAGCCTTTAATGCTTAAGAATCAGAGTGCCTTTGTCTAAGATTTGCCGCCAATTGCGGCTGTTAATATTATCAGGAGTTTTAAAGCATTATGCGGACAAAATTAGGATTAAGGTTGCATAGATCGAAGTCCAATCGTTCATCTGACAGCGGTTTTACACTGACAGACCTTTTGGTGGCAGCAAGTTTAACTGCCGCTGTCGTTGCAGCTGGAGGCGTTGGGATGGCTTCCATGATCGATGCGAGTACAGTAGCCAACGCCAAAACTGAAAGACGAGTTGAATTGAATCGTTCCCTTGACTTTATTTCAAACGAAGTTCGGAAGGCAAGTAGTCTTGTTGAAAATGCTGAAGGTGCAGCCGATCCAGCAAGTTTCTCGACACCAGGGGCTACTAGTCCAACTAAGGTGCTTATGCTAAACTTACCCAATGCTGCTGCACCAGTGGTTTACTATGTTGCGCAACCCAGCAGTGGTAATTGGTCAGGGCCAAGGGTTGTTTATCGTTGGGGACCAAAATTTGATGCAATGGTGACTACCAGAACTTGGGAGATCCATCTGCTTGGGAAAGTATCCCTTTGATCGACAAGGTTCAAGCATCTCGTCCTGATTCGTCTGATTCTAGTGCTGGGTCCTGCAACAATTCAAGCTGGACAAAAAGTGGAACTTTTGGATTCTATACTTGCGTGAATTCAGAAAAAACTATTGCTGAGGTCTATCAGAATGGTAGAATTAATAAGGTTTTGGGTGGAAATGAAAATTATGGCGCAAGCATAAACGTTGCCACAAGAAATACGTCAGTTGATTCAATCACATACATTCCATCTAGTGGTGGTGCTACTGTTGCTGCGCTGCCAACAACTACACCAACAACTACACCAACAACTACACCAACAACTACACCAACAACTACACCAACTCCTGTAACTCCTGTTACTGTGGTAACTGGTGAAATCAAAGCTCCTACAGCATCAGTCATGAATGTTAAGGTTCTAGGTGGTGCCATTACTTGTGGTGCAGGTGGACCTTCAATTCCCACTTCTGCTCAACTTCTCTTCACAGGAGGCACAACTGTGACTGAGACAATGTCAACTGCCCCAGGTACAACTGTCACTAAAAATGTCTTGCCCAATACAAAGCTAAGCATTACTGGGACCTCTGGACCTTATTGCGTGAGTATATCTGCTAACTCTAAGACTTCTAATGGCATACAGGTCTATACGATGTTGGATGGCTCTACGGTACCGAACTTCAAACCCTTTAACAACCAAAAGTCTATCCAAACAATATTGACCAGTGCCTCGACTAATCCTTTGACGGGCCTGCCTATCCTAAATGCACAGACAGGTAAGGTGACTTTGGCTAAAAATCAAGCACTTTTCTTGTATGAGCTTGGCACCAAGACCAAGACGTCTTCTGCTTTTGATATGCAAGACTTGGTTATTCTGGCGACGATCACACCCACCACTACTGGGGGCGGATGTAATAATGGCGTAGGTAACGGGTCTGACGGTTGCACCCCTGGCAATTCCACAGCAAAGGATGAGAAGCTCTATAATATCTCAACAGGGAATTTAACTTGCACACCTGCAACAGGAAATCCTTGCAAAGAAAATGCCACGAACGTTCCTGCCTTCAAACTCCCTTCTGGTGTAACACCCAAGGGATAAAGGATACAACTGGTTTGTTGGCGACCTAATCTGGGTTAATTCAGCCAAAACGACAAAAAGGGAGTTGATCCGGTAACACTGCTGAATCAACTCCCCTTTTCTTTAGGTATATCCTTAATGCTATTTGGTTAAGAATGTTTCAAGGTGAATTGTCGAATATTAAAGAACGATCGCCCTAGCAGAAGAATTAAGTCATCGGCCAAAGCGATCGCCTAAACAAGATGCTCGTAGAACCCAGTTTGTTTATTGTGGTGTAGGTTGTGAGGTGCGATCGCAGTTGGCATGATGCTCTTCTGCTGCAATATCCTGAGCATAATTTTGCAAGGCGATCGCACTGGTTCGCTCTCAGCATTCTTGAAAACTCGATCGTCCCTACAACCCCAGCCCCAGAACTGCGATCGCCTATTATCTTTGCGGCATCAGCTACCGCAAAGATAATAGCTACGCCTCTTTCGATACAGTTACAGACTGTGTGCTTGGTTGGGCTGGAGGCTGTTGAATTAGTCTTGTTAATAGGCGTAACCCTTCATTGACTGCCCAGAATCTGGAAAAAGTTCAGCTACATCTCGATCTAGCTGAACGGTTAAGGAGGATCGTTTTCGCCCTTGACCCCGAGCTACAACGGGGAGTTGGGTAAAGTCGTATTCAGGGCGTAAGTCATCATCCATTTCAAAGGTCTGATTCATAAGCTTTACTATTAAGGTACTTGTGTCATTCGTGCGATCGCAGGGTCCAATCGAGTAAAGTGACCTGGATTAAGTGTCAGAATCCTGTCTGCGGATGCTTTAAGAGCAGCTCGAGCAATCAATGCATCAAAAATACCGCCACCTGGAAGGTTTAGGGCAGTCATCTGAGCGATCGCATATTGATAGTCTGCTGTATCCAATGGAATTGCGTCCAAATATTGCAAACACCTCTCTAGCAGTGTGTTGGCTTCTTTGGGAGACATTCGCGGTTGAACGGGCATTCGAGTCATAACGGAATAGAGTTCTGCCAGACTATGGGTGGAAAGACAGCCCTGGATCTGACCCGATTGTGCGGTCTGTAGTTGGATAAAGCAAGAACTATGGCTTTGGTGCTTAGGAAGCAAGGCACCGATTATGACGGATGTATCGAATAAGACTTTCACAGTCTAACCTGCTCTAAGTCTCGCTCTTCACGACTTTGAGCGATCAGCGCATTAAAGTCAATGTGGTCGAGAGATTCAGTATCAAACACTAGAACGCCATCTTTTTCTCTCAGTCCATTCTGAGAACTTGGGTTTGCTTCGCTTTGGACAAGAATATGAAACAACTGCTGTCGCTCCGTAGAGGAGAGCGTCTTAATGACAGCGATCGCGGCTTCGAGTTGTGGTGTCATGGGCTAGCCTTCCAAATGCATAGCTCTATGATATGCGCATGGAGGGGTGATCGTTATGGTCTTCCAGTTGTCAAAAGATGTTTGCATCTGGCGATCGCCTACTCGAGTAAGTCAATGGAAAGACTGAGTTTCCTAGCATTAACCCACCTACGACTGGCTAAAATCGAATGCTTGAAAACCTACCCGATCGCCTACAACCCCAACCCCAGAACTGCGATCGCACCTCATAACCCCCAATGCGATGCACTACAATGAAGTCACTTCCGGCGAGGTAATGAGTCATGACCACCTTACTCATTCAAACTGAACAAATCCCGATGACGGTCAACTTCCCGCTCGTTCAGCAAATGACCACAGCGGAATTCTACGAATTTTGCCTAGCCAATCGAGATTTGCGAATAGAACGAACCGCTTCAGGAGAAGTCATCATCATGTCCCCTGCCTTTGCCGACACAGGCAACCGCAACATGAAAATAGCCCATCAAGTCGCAAATTGGGCTGAGCAAGACGGCACTGGTGAAGCCTTTGATTCCAGTGCAGGCTTTACACTTCCCAATGGTGCAACTCGCTCCCCTGATGCATCCTGGATTCGGTCAGAACGGTGGAATGCCCTCACCGAAGAACAGAAAGCCTCCTTTGCACCCATCTGTCCTGACTTTGTAATTGAACTGCGTTCCGCTAGCGATCGCCTTTCAACCCTTCAAGACAAAATGCAGGAATATATCGATAACGGTGCATTGTTAGGTTTTCTGATCGATCGCAAAAGCCGAACAGTTCATATTTACCATCCCGATCAAACACCTCAGATCTTAGAAAATCCAGAAGTCATTGAAGGGAGTCCAGAACTCCCTGGATTTGTGCTTAAAATGGCCAAAATTTGGTAAAAATTATTCGATCGGCACATTTATCCTTGAGCAATAAATATCGATTGATAGTGAATCTCTAGGAGTTCGCAATACTTTCGCTTCAAGCAAAAGTTGACCGATCCAAGTCAGTAGGAACATCCTGCCATCGTCCTGGTCCAATCGCTCGAATGGCCTCGCTCAAAGAGACATTGTGGGTATAAAGTGCTTTGCCCACAATCACACCGCTCACACCCATCGGCTCCAAGGCAAGCAGACCAAGCAAGTCCGTCATCGAACTGACTCCCCCAGACGCAATCACTGGAATCGTCACCGCCTCGGCCATTTCCCTCAACTGGGGCAAATTGGGTCCTTGTAACGTTCCATCTCGTTGAATATCCGTGTAAATAATAGCCGCAGCACCCCTAGAAGCCATTTGCTGCCCTAACGTCACGGCTGCAACCTCAGAAGTTTCCAACCATCCCCGCGTCGCTACTTTTCCCTCACGGGCATCAATGCCCACCACAATTTGTCCGGGATAAAGCTGGCACAATTCCCCAATCAATTCAGGCTGCTCGATTGCAATCGTTCCTAAAATTGCACGTTGAACCCCCATCCCTAAAAGGTCTGCCACTCGTTCGCCAGTCCGCAAACCGCCCCCCACCTGTACTGGAATGTCAATAGCTTCCACAATTTGTGCGATCGCAGGTAAATTGACAGGCTCCCCTGTTTTTGCACCATCTAAATCCACCAAATGCAATAACTGAGCCCCTTGCTCTGCCCAAGTACGGGCCATCGTCACCGGATCTTCAGCAAAGACCTGAGACCGATCGTAGTCGCCTTGATAGAGACGCACGCATTGACCGTTTAGCAAATCGATGGCGGGTATTACATCCATGAGGGTTTTGATTCAACGTTCTAAACAACGATCGCCAACGGCACAGTTTATCATTGAAGCAGATTTTCATATCCCTTAGGAAATCCATCCAGGATGGCTGTTTATAACGTTCGCCTTTTAAATCCCAAACTGGGCCTAGACCAGACCATTCAAGTGCCTGACGACCAATACATTCTAGATATTGCAGAAGAGTCTGGAATTCGCTTGCCATCCGCCTGCAAACAAGGGGAATGTTCGGCTTGCGTTGCAAAAGCAATCGGGGGTGAAGTGGATCAATCCGAGCAAACCTTCCTACAGGCTCCTGAAATTGAAGCCGGATATTGCGTCACTTGTGTAGCCTATCCCCTCTCAGATTGCGTGATATCCACCCATCAAGAGCAAAACCTATACCAATCTTCCCTTTATTTCAAGCCTTAATTTGCGCGCGTTTCAGCCCCAATCCAACATTATGACCGATCGTCTTTCCGCACGGGTTTGGAATTACAAGATTCCCAAACCTCATTCATCGCCTGAAGCGCCAAGTCCCGTGGGATCTGGGCCAGACTTTGACCGTGATGAAACTTCAAACTGATCGCGAGCTGTTTATACAACACCGCTAAGTGTTGGGAGTCGGGTGGGATTTGGAAAGGTGATTTATCCACGATCGCAGCTTGAAAAGGCAATAGGGTGGGTCTAATGCTAGGGTGCCCGTAATTGCACGGATAACTTACACCGTACTGGGTATTTTTATTTTCCCGCTTAAAGTCCGCCGCTACAAGAGATTTCCAATCTAATGCATCCAGATGGAACAAGCCTAAGACAACGAACTTGGACTGACCATCGCATGGGGAGACTGTGGCTGAAGACCTTCTACAGGAGCGGGTTGAGCCATGTCCGAAGGAAGAAATGCCCTGGCACTTACAGCCACCAAAGCCACCAAAAACATTAAGACAATCAACAGAGGGGCAATATTTTGGCGAAAGAATGTCATAGGGGGACTTCCAAACAAAACAGTAAAGCTATGTCACTTATCCTAGCGCTGCTAGACGATGAAAACAGCTTTAGACTGGCTGACGATCCCAGAATAGGCGAGAATATAAAAGTTAATATGCATTAGATTTAGATTGATGAGCATCCAGATTGGCACCACTGCCCCAAATTTCACCCTAAAGGATGCCGAAGGTCAAACACTGAGCCTTACCGATTTTCTAGGCCAATGGGTTGTTTTATACTTCTATCCCAGAGATAATACGCCGGGATGTACTAAAGAAGCTTGTGGGTTCCGCGATCGCTACGATGCATTCCAAGCACAAAATATACAAGTCTTGGGCATCAGTGCTGACGATGCAATCTCCCATCAAAAATTTGTCAAAAAATATAACCTTCCTTTCCCCCTCTTGTGCGACCCTGGCGGATTAGTGGCCAAAATCTATGAAAGCTATGGGCCTAAAAAATTTATGGGGAAAGAGTATGAAGGAATTTATCGTCAAACCTTTGCGATCGATCCCGCAGGTCAGATTGTCAAGATTTATCGCAAAGTGAAACCCGAACCTCACGCTGCGGAACTCTTTGAGGATATTGTTGACTTCCAGCGCGCAGTTTAGTTTTTGCTTCTAAGGGGATCGGGGATGAAACTACAGTGGCCCATTATTCAAGCCATCTTAAAACTTATATTGCGTCATCCAGTCTGCGGTGTCGCCATCATTCCCATCCTTGAAGACGGCAGGATCGTGCTCATTCGCCGTCGAGATGATAATTGTTGGGCATTACCCGGTGGCATGGTGGATTGGGGCGAAGATATTCTCACCGCGCTCCATCGTGAATTGAAAGAAGAAACCGGACTTCAGGTGCTCCAAAGTAGGGGCGGTTGGGTGGGGGTTTATTCCGCACCCAAGCGCGACCCGAGGTTACATTCTATTTGCGTCACTGTTGAGGCAACCGTTCGAGGCAATTTTTATATTGAAGATCGAAATGAAGTGACTGAGATCCAAGCCTTTTCACGCAGCCAATTCCCGACCGAACAATTAGCTCACGATCACAGCGAACAGATAGCAGATTATTGGCAAGGAAAGACAACCCTGGCTTAAACTTGGCAAGTATGAACAATTCTTACAGAACTCTTACTCAAGGGGCTAAAAGGGCTAAAAGTGTCAGGAACTTTGTTCGTCTGTCTGGGGTCAAACGCCCTTAATACATAGCCTCTCAGAAATTCTCTGGAGCAGGTTTGGGACGGGTTCAACAGGTCACACAAGGCATCGCAGCAGCAGCATTGTGTCGCCAAGCATTCAAGGATTGTTAAGGAGAGTTGCGTTTATGCTGAAACGAAGCTGGAAGTCTGGTGTGGCAGTGCTCATGACCTTAGGGTTAACGACCACCGGAACCGTTGTCCCTTTGATGTTATTGGAGCGACCTGCTGTTGCCGGACTTTTTAGTCCGAGCAATAGCGATACAGTCGATACTGTAGATACAGTACAAGTACCCTCTGGAACAACCCTTCGAGTGGCAGAGAAAGATGGGAAAAAGATTATTATTACCCCAGATGAGACCTTAAATGTGACGTTGGTTACGACCGAATCGGTTCGGTCTTCGATGGGGACTGTTTTGATCCCTAAGGGCGCTATAATTGCGGGTCAATTTCAGCCTGCTGAAGACGGCACTCAATTTGTGGCCCAGAAAATTACGCTGAGCGATGGCACCCAACGGGATTTGGATGCGCGATCGAATATTTTGGACGAGCGAGAGACGGTTGACAAAGGTCGAAATTGGGGAGCGGTTTGGAAGGGAGCATTAGTGGGGGGTGCGGCAGCAACATTGATTTCCGCCCTTGTTTCCCGCGTCGGCATCTTTAAGGTGTTGGGGGGTGCAGGCGCTGGCGCTCTAGGAGGATTGTTGTTAGGAGGACGTAAAAAGGCTGAGGTAATTGTGGTCCAGCCTGACAGAGATCTGACGTTGACCCTAGACTCAAACTTGAATTTAAAATTCTTAAAGGGAGTTGAGATCTTCATGACGCTTAGACGACAGCGTTCGATCTCATGGAATCCAGTTTCAGAGAGGGATTGAGATATTTTCTGCCTCCAAGTTGACCCACGAATTTACCTTTTGCGAACCGTAAGTTACTCTCTCAGAAGGATAAATATCTTGAATTAGCTTAAAGATTGGCCTTATAACCCATTGACTCTCAATTTACTTGGTGTACAATCCCCAAGAAAGGTTGAGAGAAACTTCCAATGAATAAAGGTGAATTAGTTGATGCGATCGCTGCTAAAACAGCAGTGACCAAAAAGGAAGCTGATGCCATTGTCAGTGCGGCTCTAGAGACCATTGTTGGAGCGGTGAGTCAGGGGGACAAAGTTACGCTAGTGGGATTTGGCAGTTTTGAAAAACGCAATCGAAAAGCCAGAGAAGGACGCAATCCTAAAACTGGGGAAACGATGACCATTGCGGCCACTAGTGTTCCAGCTTTTAGCGCTGGGAAGCAGTTCAAGGAAAAAGTAGATCCGAGTAAGGGATCTGCTCCGGCAAAGAAAGGTAAAGCTAAAAAGTAAAGATTTGCCAGAAAGAGAGCTGAAGGTTGCGTTCGGCTCTTTTTTTGCCAGATCCAATCTATGTCCTCAGGGCTTCAAGCTGGCTTGTCTCCTGACGTTCGGTTTCGCAACTCGGGCGTGCAATGATGCCAGGATAAGGTTCTTGAGCAAAGGGCAGCTCGGGATGGGTTAACAGATAGCGATCGCAGATTCCAAATAATTCCGTTTCAGTCTGGGCGCGGCGCATGGCACTCAAAAAGCCTCCCTCAGTATCCACGCTTTGACCGATAAAATTAAGATATTTCTTGAGAAAATTGACCCGCGATCGCTCTGCAACGGTTGAGGCTGTGGTGGTTTGATAGAGAAGATCGATGTAATGACGCACATCGGCAAGGGTCGGCACAGAAAGCGGTTGGTGGGTCAGGTACTGGCGGATTTGCTTGAAAATCCAGGGATTGCGGATGGCAGAGCGACCCACCATCACCCCAGCGGCTCCCGTTTGAGCCAAAACAGTGGCAGTGGTGGCAGCAGAAGTCACATTTCCATTGGCTAAAACCGGACAGTTAACCCGCTGTACGGCCTGTGCGATGTAATCGTAATGAACGACGCTGTGATAGCCTTCTTTAACGGTGCGACCGTGGAGGCTCAATAGGTCAATGCGGTGTCGATCAATCAGGTCGAGAATGGGTTCAAACGTTGAGGTGTCTGCAAACCCAATCCGCATTTTGACGGTAAACAGCCCTGAAATGGCGTTTCGCATCTCGCTCAAAATGCGGTTGACTTGAGCCGGATCGCGGAGCAGGCCACCCCCCACGTTTTGCGATAGATTCTGGGTGCAGGACAACCCATATTGAGATCGACCCCTGCAATGTCGTACTGGCTTAATTCTTTGGCAGCACGCACCAAATCTGGAACGCTCTCACCAATGAGTTGAGCAAAGATGGGACGACCTGTTTCATTTTCAGTGATGGAGCGCAGGATATGTTTGTCTAATCTCGAATCTGGGTAAACCCGAAAGTACTCTGTAAAAAAGTAATCGGGGCTGCCGTAATGGGCGATCGCCCTCATGAAGGGCAAATCTGTTACATCCTGCATGGGTGCGAGGGCCGTTAAGGCCAGTCCTGGCTGGATGGGGGTGGGGAGGCAATCCTTGGTGATTCGATCCATGTGTATCATTGAGACAGACACCACATATCCAGTCTAGGCGCGAATTGCCTCTCGATCGGTATCTTGACGGCGAAGGAGAGATTGAATGGTCACAGTCACAGCAACACCCTCGGTTAAACGGCTAACCACCCAAACACTGGATATTGCAACCCACACATCCGTCATTCGATCGCTCGATTGGGACCGCGATCGCTTTGATATTGAGTTTGGTCTGCAAAATGGGACCACTTATAACTCTTATGTGATTCGAAGTGAGAAGATCGCACTGGTAGATACCTCCCATGAAAAATTCCGCCAATTGTACTTGGACGCGCTATCCCAAACCCTCGATCCAAAGACCATCGATTATCTGATCGTGAGCCACACCGAACCCGACCACAGCGGGTTGGTTGCCGACATCCTGGAACTCGCTCCCCAGGCAACAGTGGTTGCCTCCAAAGTGGCCCTCCAGTTTTTGGATGACTTTGTACATCGCCCCTACGAACGGATTGTCGTCAAAAATGGCGATACGTTGGATTTAGGGAACGGACATGTCCTTGAGTTTGTAATGGCCCCCAACCTTCACTGGCCGGATACCATCTTCACCTACGACGCCAAAACAGAAATCCTGTTCACCTGTGATGCCTTCGGATTGCACTACTGTACGGACGATTTCTTTGATACGGACCTCAAAGCCATTGAGCCAGATTTTCGGTTTTACTATGAATGCCTGATGGCCCCTAATGCCCGTTCTGTGCTCGCCGCGATGAAGCGGATGGACGAACTTGCCACCATTTCTACGATCGCTACGGGCCACGGTCCCCTCCTACGCCACCACGTTCGAGAACTTACGGAAAACTATCGAGAGTGGAGTCAAGCAAAAGCCAAAGCAGAAGCCACCGTCGCAGTCTTTTATGTGTCGGACTACGGCTACAGCGATCGCTAGATATTCACTCAGGTCTAGCCAATGCAGAGAATTTGACATTACAGTTATCGATGATGGTGTTGCAAGCGTTTAGTATCGATCGGCTGTGCGGTAAATTTCATCCGCATTCAGGCTCGATCGGCTGGAAGCAGCAATCTACTGTCAAGGCTGCACGCTAATAATGGCATAAACCGTAAGGTAGGGCAAGTAACCACAACCGAATCCACCGCACAGATTTTAAGTGGAGAACTATTTGCTAGATATCACCACATTCCGCTATTCCAGATCGGTAGATTTCATGTTATTGTTAAAGAATTGTTAAGTGTTTCTTAATGTTTTTGGTAGTTAGATAAACATATCGCTGGAGTAAATTGTCAACTCAATTAATTGCAGCAGTCACATCTGTAAAACTGAGTTAGTATAAATGCTCTGTTAGACTGGAGATCGCCACATTTGGGGGTCGGATCCCGACCGACCGATCGGATGTGTTTATCTACTAACATAGGTTATGCTAGATTCCTGAGCGATTGAGGATCGCTCGACCTAAAACTTTAATACCTACAAAAAAAATCTGCGAGTATCGCCCCCGCCAATATTTTAGCCACCCTTCACCACCGTATCCGTACATGATTCCCGATTGCGACTCGCGCCTCGATCTGTCTGCCGATCTCGATAATACTATCGATAAACCCGAAGAAGCCTGTGGCGTGTTTGGCATTTATGCGCCTGGTCAAGAAGTGGCTAAGCTAACGTATTTTGGCTTGTACGCGCTGCAACATCGCGGTCAAGAATCTGCGGGGATTGCAACTTTCGATGGCCGCCAACTCCACGAGCATCGCGATATGGGGCTGGTCTCGCAGGTGTTTAGTCCAGAGACATTGGCCGAATTGCCAGGGCAACTAGCGATCGGTCACACGCGGTATTCGACGACTGGATCTAGCCGTCGTTGCAACGCTCAACCAGTCATCGTCAAGACGAAATTGGGAGATTTGGCACTAGCACATAACGGTAATCTTGTCAACACTAGCGAACTCAGAGATTATCTAGTCGCGCGGGGCTGCGAACTGAATACGACGATCGACTCAGAAACGATCGCGATCGCCATCGGTGAAGAAGTAAATGCGGGGAAAGGTTGGGTCGAGGCAGCGATCGCAGCGTGTAAGCTGTGTAAAGGGGCATTTAGCCTGACGATCGCCACTCCCGATGGGATTATGGCCATTCGCGACCCCAATGGGATTCGACCGCTGGTATTGGGACTGATGCCCGATCGGGTCAAGTCATTATGTAGTCGCCTCAGAGACTTGCGCCCTAGATATCATCGGCGCAGACTACGAGCGCGATGTCAATCCTGGCGAACTACTGTGGATAACGGCGGAAGGGGTTGAGGCGATCGATTGGGCACCAAAAGCACAGCCAAAATTGTGTGTGTTTGAGATGATTTATTTTGCCCGTCCCGATAGCTGGGTGAATCAGGAGAGTTTGTATAGCTATCGGATGCGGCTGGGCAAACAACTAGCCAAAGAATCACTGCCAGAGGCCGATATCGTCATCGGTGTACCGGATTCGGGCATTCCTGCGGCGATCGGCTTTTCGGAAACATCAAAAATTCCTTATGCTGAAGGCTTGATCAAAAATCGTTACGTCGGGCGGACATTCATTCAACCCACCCAAGAAATGCGCGAAGCGGGGATTCGGATGAAATTAAATCCGCTGCGGGATGTGTTGCAAGGCAAACGCGTCATCGTCATCGACGACTCGAT